>NZ_CP079863.1:3146615-3461276 GCF_025263485.1 Mycobacterium sp. SMC-2 | reverse complement strand
TCACCGACCGCCCGTCGGATTCGAGTTTCGCGGTGCGGACCTCGGTGAAAGGCAAGGCGGAGAAGCGTTCCCACAGACCCAGCTCGTCGAGCAGCCGCATCGTGGTCGGGTGGACCGTGTCGCCGCGGAAGTCCCGCAGGAAGTCGCCGTGCTTCTCCATCAGGGTGACCTGCACCCCCGCCCGGGCCAGTAGCAGCCCGAGGACCATGCCGGCCGGGCCGCCACCGACGATCGCGCACGTGGTTGTCTCGGCCATCAGAACTCGACCTCGAACACCGAAACGGGATCGAGGATCACGCCGGTTTCCTCGACGTAGCGATCCCACAGTGTCAGCAGCCCGGCCAGCTTGTCGGGATGCGATTCGGCCAGATCGTGAATCTCGCCGGGATCGGATGCGAGATCGTAGAGCTGCCAGCCGCCGGGGCCGTACGGTGCGGGCAAATGCAGCGCCTTCCAGTCCCCCTGGCGAATCGCGCGGCGGCCGAACAACTCCCAGCCGATGCCGGTATCGCCGTCATGCACGGTCTCGGCGGCGCCCGACAGGTACGGCGCCATGGAGCGGCCTCGCACGGCTGCCACCTCCCGCCCCCGATAGGACGTGCCCGGATGTGCGGCCCCCGCGAGTTCCAGCACCGTCGGGGCGATGTCCATGACGGTGCTGAACGCGGCGCCGATCTGGCGTTGCCGGTCAAAGCCCGGCCAGGTCGCGAAACCGACCACCCGGATCCCTCCTTCGGTGGTGAACGCCTTGTGCAGCCGCGACGGGGCGGTGGCGGCTTGCGCCCATCGCGGCCCGTACCAGATGAACGAGGACGGTCGACCCAGATTGTCCAGACTGTTGTCGCAATGCTTTTCGATCTGCGCCGCAATTTGCGCACCGACCAGCGGCATCGCTTCGACGATCGCCCCCTCGGCGCCGTTGTCGGACAAGAAGATAACGACCGTGTCGTCCAGTTCGCCGCTGCCGGAAAGGTAATCGACCACCCGGCCGATATTCCAGTCCATCCGGTCGACCATGGCGGCGTAGACCTCCATGCTGCGGGCCGACACCGCGCGCTGTTCGGCGGTCATGTCGTCCCAGTGCGGGGCGCCGTCGGCGACGACGGGGTGTGCCTCGACGTCCGGCGGACACAGGCCGAGCCGCTTGAGCGCCGCCAGCCGCTCCGCGCGCAGCGCGTCCGGGCCGGCGTCATAGCGGCCGCGGTATTTCGCGATGGATTCGTCCGGCGCCTGCAACGGCCAATGCGGAGCCTGGAAGGGCAGATACGCGAAGAACGGCCGGTCGTCGCCGGGTGCACGTTCGGTCAGATACTGCAACAGCTTGTCGGTGTAGGCGTCCGAGGAGTAGAAGTCATCGCCAACCGAGACGAACCGATCGTCCTCGGTGTAAAGCGTTGGCACGGGCGAGAAGCTCCGGGCCCCACCGCCCCCGAAGTGGCTGGCCCCCGCCGGCAGCAAGGCGAACGAGCGCTCGAAGCCCCGCGCCCACGGCGAGGTCTCGATGGTGGCGCCCAGGTGCCACTTGCCCGACATGAGCGTCAGGTATCCGGCGTCGCGCAGCAGTTCCGGCAGCGCCACCACCCGGTCGTTCAGGTAACCCTCGTAGCCGGGTGCGCCGCGGAATCCGGGGCCGGCGACCTCCAGCATGGTGCCGATGCCGGCGATGTGGTGGTCCGTCCCCGTCAACAACATCGCCCGGGTGGGCGAGCAGGCCGGCGCGGAATGGAAGTCGGTGAACCGGATCCCCGCGTGGGCCAGCCGATCGAGATTGGGTGTCTCGATTTCGCCGCCAAACGCGCCGATATCGGAAAACCCGAGGTCGTCCGCAACGATCAGGAGGAAGTTGGGCCGCTTCACGCTGAAGCATCCTGCCAGGTCGGGCGCTCGGGCGGAATGCTGCCGCGACGGCACGTCGTTATTGTCGAAGCGGCGCGTTCCGCGCCAACGACCCCTGGAGGGCTTGGAAATGCTGACGCAGTTCGGGATGTCCATTCCGCTCATCGCCGCCCCGATGTCGGGCGGCCCCACCACCCCCGCGATGGTGGCGGCCGCCACCCGCGCGGGCGGCCTCGGCATGCTCGCCGCCGGCTACAAGACCGTGGAGGCCGTCGAGGCCGAGATCAAGCAGGTTCGCGCCGAGGGAATCCCGTTCGGCATCAACCTCTTTGCGCCCAATCCGCTGCCCGTCGACCCCGAAAGCTACCGGGCCTATGCCGCGATCGTCCAGCGGGATGCCGACCGATTCGGTTTGACGTTGCCCCCGGACCCCATCGAGGACAACGACAAATTCGACGAGAAGATCGCGCTGTTGCTCGACGACCCGGTTCCGATGGTGTCCTTCACCTTCGGCATCCCGCAGCGCAGCGTGATCGCCGCGCTGCGTAAGGCCGGCTGTGTCGTGGTGCAGACGGTGACCACGCCCGAGGAGGCCGCGCAGGCGCGCGACGCCGGGGTCGACATGCTCGCCGTGCAGGCGGTGACCGCCGGCGGCCACTCCGCCACGCTCTCGCCGCGGACGCCGTTGACGCCGGTGCCGATCGCCGAGCTGGTCGAACGGGTGGTCGCGAGGGTGCCGCTGCCGGTGATCGCGACCGGCGGGCTCGCCACGCCCGCCGCCGTCGCCGAGGTGATCCGGGCGGGCGCGGTGGCGGCCGCGGTCGGGACCGTCCTGTTGTGCGCCGACGAAAGCGGCGCCTCGGCCACGCACCGTGCGGCCCTCGCCGATCCCAGATTCACCGAAACGGTGCTCACGCACGCCTTTACCGGCCGCCCCGCCCGCGGGCTGCGCAACGCGTTCATCGACGCCCACGAGGCCCAAGCGCCGCTGGGCTATCCGGCCCTCCATTACCTCACCAGCCCGCTGCGCAAGGCCGCGGCCGCGGCGGGAAAGCCCGACTACGTTCACCTGTGGGCGGGCACCGGATACCGGGAAGCCACCGCCGAACCCACTTCGGAGATCCTGCGGCGGCTGGCGTCCGACCTATGAGTATTCGAAGCGGTTCAGCACGTCGTATCTGCCGCCGGGCGTTGCGCACGTCAGCTTGTACATCCACCGAACCGCGGTCGACGGGATTCGCTGGTAACCGCCCAACGCGGGCGCCTGTTCGAGTAGGCGAAGCTTAGGGTTCCACGTCTGCAGTTCCCCCGCGTCGCGGATGCCCCACTTGACGATTCCCCTGGTGAACACTTTCGACAGCAGCGGCGCCAGCGCGGATAGCGTGTCGAAATGCATTTCGCCGCTTTGGAATCGGTCCGTCAGGCGCTGCAGCAGCTGGCGGACCTGCTGCTCGGTCAGGTACATCAGCAGGCCCTCGGCGACCACCAGCGTGGGGCGGCCGGTCGGGATCCGATCCAGCCACGCCGGGTCGGTCACCGACGAGCCGATCATCCGATAGCCCTCGGTGTCGTCGTAGAGCCGCCGGCGCAGCTCGATGACACCGGGTTGGTCGACGTCGAACCACGAAACCGACTGCGGCACGGCGAGCCGGAAGGCCCGGCCGTCCAGGCCGCAGCCCAGGTGCAGCACCACCGCGTCGGGATGACGCCGCAGGAAATCCGCGCACCAGTCATCGAGCTGCTTGGCGCGCAGGGCGACCAGGTACTGGTTCGACGCCGGCAGCGAGCTCCGATGGATTCTTTTGAAGTCATAGTCGATCCGGTCCACCGCTTCCGCCGCCGCCTTGTCACCCAAAATGGGCCGGCGCGTTCGGCTTTCGTGGGCGCGCAGGTATAATGTGACGAGGTTCGTCCACTCCACCGAGCCCCAGCGGACCGAGCTGAAGTCGACTTTGGCCGGCGTCATGCGTTAAAACGCCTCCGGGTCGCGCTGGACCTCCACCGGCACCGGGTGGCGGTACAGGCGAGACGCGTTCTCCCAGCTGAATTTACGGATCACATCCGGAGGCAGGTCGCCGATCTGTTCGTGGATCGTCTGCTGGGTGTGCGGCCAGGTGGAGTCACAATGCGGGTAATCGGCCTCCAGCATGATGTTGTCCACGCCGATCCGGTCGCGCTGCACGAACGACGATTTGTCCTCTACCGCGCAGAACCAGAAGTTGCGGGTGAAAACCTCCGCCGGAGTCAGGCTCTCGCCCAGTGCCTGCCAGGTGCCGTACATCGCGTGATAGCTCAGCATGTGGTCGAGGCGATCCAGCAGGCCTGCAACCCAGCCGATTCCGCCCTCCGACAGACAGATCTTCAGGTTGGGGAACCTGCTGGGCAGCCCCGAATACAGCCAGTCGACCGCCGCCGAGATGGCGTAGGCGAAGAACAACACGCCCTGCACGTCCGGCGGGGCGTCGTCGGTGGTGGACGGCGAAGAGCCCGACGAGCCGATGTGCAGATTCACGACGGTGTCCGTCTCGGCGCAGGCCGCCATCATCGGGTCCCAGTGCCCGGAGTGGATGCTCGGCAAGCCCAGCATCGCCGGGTTCTCGCTGAACGTCACCGCGTGGAACCCGCGCTCGGCGTTCTCGTAGATCATCCGCGCGCCGAGATCGGGGTCCAGCAGCCACGGCAACTGACATGCAATGATGCGGTCGGGATACGAGCCGGCCCACACCTCGAGGTGCCAGTCGTTCCACGCCCGCACCGAGGCCAGTGCCAGCTCGCGGTCGTTGGTCACCTGCTGCAACCGCTGGCCGGCGAACCCGGGCAGGAAGGACGGGAAATTGAGCGAGGCGTAGATGCCGTTGAGGTCCATGTCTTTGACGCGCTCGTGGATATCCCAGGCGCCCCTGCGCATTTCGTCGAACCGGACCGGCTCGAAGCCGTACTCCGCCACCGGTCGGCCGACGACCGCGTTGAACCCGACGTTGGGAAGTTCGCGGCCGTCGTAGACCCAGGTCTGTCCTCCGCTGTCGGTCTGAACGACCTTGGGCGCGCGGTCGGCGAACTTGCGCGGCAGCCGTCCGGTGAAGGTGTCCGGCGGCTCGACGATGTGATCGTCGACGGAGATCACGGTGTAGCGCCGGGGCGCGCGGGGCGGGTCCGGCAGGAACGTGACCGAGCGTTGCTCGCCGGTCTTCGCGGTGGTGAAGCTCAGGTTGCCGGCCAGCTCGTCGATCGATTTCACTCGTCAATCTCCCTGCGACACGGCGTTATTGAGTGTGCGGTGACGGCTTTTAGTGTGCGATGGCGGCGACACCTCCCGGCGTGTCGCCGCCGTGGACGCACACGCGACGACCCGGTCACGTGAGGACATCCGGGTCGGCCTTGATGGTCATCCTGGCCGCCCCCGCCCAGTACACGTCGGCGGCGCGTTCGACCAGCGACCGCTGCATGCCCGCCATGTCCGACCACTTCATGGGCACCGGCGGGATACCGGTGAGCAGCACGTCGTGGGCCAGCTTGCAGACCCGCTCGATGGACGCCGCGCGGTACACGGCTTCGGGCAAGTTGCGGCCCGTCGCGATGACGCCGTGGTTGGCCAGGATGGTCAGGTTCGCCGGCCCGATGCGCGCCGCGAGCTCCGCCGCGCGAGCGGGGCTGTCGATCTCGCCGTCGTAGGTGTCCACCAGGCACAGGTCGTCGAGGAAGAGCGAACCGGTCTGGTGCACCAGTTCGGGCAGTCTGCCCAGCGCGGCGAGCACGCACACGTAGTAGGGATGGTTGTGAATCACCACCCGGGCGTCGTCGCGGACACGGTGCAGTTCGGTGTGGATGTGGATCGCCGGAGTGACGTCCCAGCGGCCGCGCAGCACCCGGGCGTCCTCGTCGACCACACAGATGTCGGACGCGGTGATTTCGTGCCACCACAGGCCCCACGGATTGACCAGCATCTCCGTCTGCGCGTCGGGTTGCCAGGTGATGTGTCCGGCCATGTTCTCGGCGAATCCGATGCCGGCCAGGTGGCGAAAAGCCACGGCGAGCGCCTGCTCGTCGGACAACTCGACGCCGATCGGGGGAACGATCGACGGCGCCCAGACCTCCAGGCCGCCCCGGCGCGCGTCAGGAGCATTCATCTTCGGCCTCCGTTCTGGCTCGAATATCCTCGCGGAGCCGGCCTTTGGCAACCTTCCCGCCCGACGACCGCGGCAGCTCGTCGACCACGATGAGCCGCTCGGGCAACAGCTCCTTGGACACTCCGAGCGCCAACAGGTGTTCGACCAGCCCGGGCAGATCGAGCGTGGCCGCGTCGACGAGTTCGGCGTAGAGACAGACCCTTTCGCCGAACACCGGATCGGGCATCGCGACCGCCGCCGCTACCGCGACGGCGGGGTGGGTCATGACGGCGTCCTCGACCTGGGTTGCGCTGATGTTCTTGCCGCCCCGCAGGATGAAGTCGGAGGTCCGCCCGGTGACGGTCAGATAGCCGTCCGCGTCGACTTCGCAGATGTCGCCCATGCGCATCCAGCCGTCTCGGGTGAACAGCTTGTCGTGATCGGTGCCGCCGAGGTAGCCGAGGCTGGTCGCCGGGCCGCGGCACGCCGGCTGGCCCCTGCCCGTCGGGGTGACGTCCCGGTCCCCGTCGAAGAGCCGGACCGCCATCTCCGGCACGATCCGGCCGCCGGTGCGCAGCCGGCGGTCGCGCGAGTCCTCAACCGTGGTGGCGCTGAGCATCCCGGTTTCGTTCGAGCCGTAAAACTGCAGGATCTTGGCGCCGGTGAGTTCCTCGAATTCCGCGGCCGGTCGGTATGGCAGCGCCTCGCCCCCGGTGAACACGACGCGCAGCGAGCTCAGGTCGTAGTCGCGGGTGGCCGGATCCGCCATCAGCATGGTCAATTGCGTGCTGACACAGCACAACACGGTGGCCCGATGCCGGGATATCGCCTCGCAGGTGGCCCGCGTGCTAAACCGTTCCAGGATGACCGCGGTAGCGCCCAGATAGATCGGCGTCGTGTGGCTGGTCCAGAGCCCGAAGCCGAACGGCGTGGGGATGACGGGCAGGATCGTGTCCTCCGGCGTCAGTTGCCCGTTGGCGACGGCCTTTTGGTGGAAGTAGTACCACCGATTCTGCGTGTGCACCACGCACTTGGGCAGGCCGGTGGTCCCGGAGGTGGAGTTGATGAGGAAGACGTCGTCGGGCCCGAGTCTGGATTCGGCTGCGAGCGCCTTGGGGGGCACCCGAACATTCAGTCGCGGCGTGCCCGCGTCGGTGCTCAACATCAGGGTGGGCAGCGAAAGCTGGTCGGCGACGGCCGCCGCGGTGGCGCCGCGCTGCTGGTCGCCGACCAGGATTTTCGGCTGTGCGCCGCGCAGGATCGCCGCGACCTCGCGGGCTCCCGCACGCGCGCCGACGCCGACGACGACCGCCCCGCACCGCTCGATCGCCACGAACAGCACGTGCAGTGAAGCGGAGTCGCCGTGCCATACCGCCACCCGATCGGCCGGCTCGACGCCCGCGCCGGCCAGCTGCTCAGCCAGATTGGTTGCGGCAGCGTCGAATTGGCGCCAGGTCAGCGACGTGCCCGGATGGTCGACATAGGCGAGACGATCCGGCGATCGTTCGGCGTTGCGGCGCACCGCGTCCGACAGCGTCGTATCGGACCAAAAGCCCGCGGCGCGAAACCGGGCCGGGTCCTCGTCGGTGAATGCCGGCGAGGCCCCGATCTCCATGAGCAGATGATAGGAAAGCCGCGCGCAGCCGGTGCGCCGAGCCGACCCCCCACCCGCTAGTGGTGCGCCGGGGGGTGAGCCGGGGTGGAATGCTGGGACTCGCCGACCGGACCGGGAGGATTGGGACGGGGGCGGGGTTTGGGGCACGCGGTCGGCTTGTTGCGCATACAACCACAGTTGAGGCCGATGATGCAGCCGGTTCCACCGAGGGGTTGCGCCGGCACGCCGGCGCCCGGAGTCGCCGTGACCGGCTGCGGGGGCGGCGCGCTCGACGAGGCGGCGGCCGCGTCACCGGCCGGCCAACCGAGCGCCAACACCAGCGCGACCCCCCATGCGGACACCGCCGTCACAGTTCTGGTTTTGCCGTTTCCCATAACTCAAAGGCTAGTGACGCACCCCGAGACGCACCGGAACATGCGCGGACTACATAGAACACTCCAAGAACTCGCCAAGGATCCTCCAAGGGCGGCACCGGACGGTGAGGGCGACGAGCGCCCTTTGGGATCGGTAGCGCCACGGCTGGTTTGCACTTGTCCGGCGACCGCTGCCGCCCGCAGCGAACCACACGGAGGTACACGGGGATGAAAAGCAAGGTCATCGTGCTGCTGGCCGGCGGGATGCTCGCGCTGGTGCTGCTGATGCGCTATTTCGCGCTGAGTCACGCCGGGATGCCGTCGGGGTGGATGCTCTACCTCGGGCTGCCGATCACCGGCGCTGGCGTGTTGTTCGCGCTGCGGCTCATCGACCTCGGCGCGGGATGGACCCCCAAGGGCGGCACGATGCAGCACACCAGCGGCACCCACGCTCACCCGGCCGCGCTCCCGCGGCACGAGCCGGCGCTTTTCGACCGCCTCAAACAGCTCGAGGATCTGCACGCCAGGGGCGCCATCTCCGACACCGAGTACAGCGCCCAGCGGCTACAGATCATCGCCAACATGTAGGCCGGGCGCCTAGGGGCGCCGATGCGCCGCCGCCGCGCGGACCCCGTAACACGCGGCGCTGGCCCCGAACATCGCCGCGGTCAGCAGCAGCCAGCGGCCCAGAAACGGGTCCTGGGTCTGACCGGTCGCCGCCCAGTAGGTGGGAGCGCCCTGCTCGATGATGCCGGGCAGGAACACCAGCAGCGTCAGGCCTGCCCCCAGCGCGGGCACCCGGAGGTAATTGAGGACGGGCACGGGCGTCGGGGCGATGCGGGCAACGCTGCGCGACAGTAGCCGGTCGACGAACGCATAGATTGGGAACAGCACCAGGTCGTGGGCCACGATGGCCGCGGCGAACCACACGATGATCGACTGCCACCACACGGTCGGGTTCCACAGCGTGACCGGTTTGATGGTGGCCACCACGTAGCCCAAGAGTGCGAACCCGGCGATCAGGGTCAGCAGGTGCAACGGATGCGAGCCGTAGACCTTTACGAAAACAGCTCGCACGCTATCCATTTGCGCCCGCCCGGAAGGCGATGGACCCGACCCACTTGGTGTTGTGCACGCCGGGCAGCGCCGGCACGATGATGCGCGCCGGGAAGCCGTGGTCCGGGGACAGGTCGGCGCCGTTGACGCGCAAGGCCAGCAGCGCATCGGGGTGCAGCACCTGGGTTCCCTGCAGTGTCGCGCGGCCGAACGCGCCGCCGCGCTCCAACGACGAGACGTACGCCGACTCCGGCGCGGGCACGCCGGCCAGCCTGGCCAGGTCCGCCAGCCGCACCCCGGTCCAGGCCTGGGTGGTCGACCAGCCTTCCACGCAGGCGATCGGCAGCACGGCGGTGTGCAGCGGCATGGCTAGCAGCGCGGCCCGGTCCAGCACCACCGGCCGGGGGCCGCCGCTCAGGGCGATCCGCCAGCGCTCGCCGGCATTCTCGGCGGAGATACCGGCGACCAGCGCGGTCCGGTTGACCTCGAAGTCGTTGGGTCCGTCCCCGCGGGTGCGCCCCCGCGGCAGCAGCAGCGCGGCGGGCCGCGTGGAGCCGCCCAGTGTCTGGCCCGCGGTGATCGCCGCCATGAACAGCGCGCCGCCGCCCACCAGCGCCAGGGCGCCGCGGCGGCTCATCGTCGCGGGCCGCGGGTCCGCCGCGACCAGGCCGTCCGGCTCCCACGGTTCGGCCCTGGTGTCGGCGCGGCCGGTGCGCAGGACCTCGCGCGGTGAGATCGAGCGCAGGCCGGACCACATGGTCGGGATCTTGATCGCGATATGCACGACGAACCCGGCGATGAACACCCAGGCTCCGAAGTAATGCGCGGTGTAGAAGCTGAAACCGAAAATGTAGTCGTACTGGATGTTCAGCACGCCCGTGACGATTTCGAACAGGACGCCACCGACCAGCATCAGCAGCGAAACCCGTTCCAGCAGTTGGGCTATGGATCGGACCGGCGGCCACGCGAACAGCCGCGGTATCACCGACCACAGCTTGGCCAGCACCACCGGGATCAGGACCAAGCCGAGCCCGACGTGCAGTCCCTGGGTCAGCCGATACAGCCACGCCGGGTCAGTGGGCCAATCGAACGTCGGCAGCTTCAGCCATCCGACGTCACCGGGGATGGCCTGGCCGAACCTCGGCCCGTAGGCGATGTACGACAGCAGGCCGGTGAGGATGACGATCGGCAGCGTCACCAGCAGCACCGAGCCGAACATGGACGTCAGCCACGGCCCCCGCAAGGGGCTGCGCCACCGCTGCGCGCGCCTGACGCCTGGGGGTGGGTGCGCGTCGAGCAGGCGCCACAGCCGCGCCGGAAACCCATAGCCACCGGAATCGCCCGTCGGCTCGGTGTCTTCGGTGCCGGATCTGTCGACGCCGTTCATCATCGATGATCATCCACGACCGCTCGACAAAAATGGTTCAGATTCGGCGTTCAGCGCCGAGCGTGTGCCCTAGGTACGAAACTCGCCGTGAAATCGTACGCAGGCCGCACACTCGGCGCAGGGGTCAGTCCTTGCCCCGCGGCGGCGGCTGCACCTCGACGCCGGTGGCCTCGTGCTCGGGGCCCGCGGCCGGGTGTTCGGCCGGGACGCGTTCGCGGAACCGGGTGCCCTCGCTTGGCCGTTGCGGCTCCGGCCGGCTGGCCTGGCTGCGGTATGGCCCCGGCTTGGGCCGGGGCTTTCCGCCGGGCAAGGCCAGCCGAAAGATGCTGCGGTGCACGGCCAACCACTGTTTGGAGAACCGGCCCGAGTTGTACGGCAGCTCGTAGCGCTCGCAGATGTCCTTGACCTTCGGCGCGATCTCCGAGTAGCGACTGCTGGGCATGTCGGGGTAAAGGTGGTGCTCCACTTGATAACCGAGGTTGCCGCTGATGACGTGGAACAGCGGGCCGCCCTCGATGTTGGCGGCCCCCACCAATTGGCGCACGTACCAGCCGCCGCGGGTTTCGTTCTCCACCTCTTCGGGGGTGAAGGTGTAGGTCTGGTCGGGAAAATGGCCGCAGAAGATGATGGCGTGCGCCCACACGTTGCGGATGAGGTTGGCCACCGCGTCGGCGCCCAGGGTGCGCACGTAGGTGCTCTCCACGCCGGGTAACACCTTGTCGAGCAACGCGGCCGCCGCACCGACGCGGCCCCCGCTGGATACCTTGCGGAGCCTTCTGCCCAGGCGCGACTCGGCCGGCTGGCCGATCCTGCCGCGCGTGGTGAGTTGAGCCAGCCCGAAGGCGCCGGCGCTGATCAACGGCCACCCGAGGTAGTCCTTGATGATCTGCGCGCGCGCCTTCCCGCCGATGCCTCGCAGGTCCTTGCGCACCTCGGACCACGGCTTCTCGCGTTTGCGTATCGCCTCGATGTCCATGTCGTGCACGGCCACGCCCCACTCGAACAGGATCGTGAGCAGCAGGTTGTAGAGCGGTTGGAACAGGAAGCGGGGCTCCCATTTCTGGTTGGGGTCGATCCGCATGATCTCGTAGCCGAGATCCTTGTCCTTGCCCAGGATGTTGGTGAACGTGTGGTGGATGTAGTTGTGCGAATGCTTCCATGCCTCGGCGGTGGACGCGGTGTCCCAGTCCCAGACCGAGGAATGGATGTCGGGATCGTTCATCCAATCCCACTGCCCGTGCATGACGTTGTGGCCGATCTCCATGTTCTCCAGGATCTTGGCCATCCCCAGGCACGCCGTGCCCAGGACCCACGCGGTCTTCGACCGGGACGCCAGCAGCAGCACCCGGCCGACCACCACGATTTGTCGTTGCACCGAGATGACCGTCTTGATGTAGCGACGGTCGCGATCGCCGAGGTCGGCGAAGACCTCGTCATGGATCGCGTCGAATTCCTTCGCGAGCTTTTCCAGTTCTTGTTCCCCCAAGCGGGCGAGTGGGCTTACCACGCGATTTGCCGCGACAGCAGTCACCGACCCCCCTCCTTTCGATCACAGTTCGAGTTCGACGTCACCCTCGGCGGTGTTGATGCAGATTCGGACGTCCTGCCCGGTCGGCTCGATCACGTCACCCGAGCGCAGGTCACGCAGCTTGCCCGACTTCAGCGTCCCGACGCAGGTGTAGCAGATGCCGATGCGGCAGCCGTAGGCGAGCTTGAGGCCGGCCTTCTCCCCGGTCTCCAAAATGGATGTGCCGCCGTCACATTCGACCGTCTTGTCGCTGTCGAGGAAGCACACCGTGCCGCCCTCTCCAGCGTTGGCGTCGCCGCCGATCTTTGGCTGGAATCGCTCGAAGTGCAGGCGGTCCCGATCGCCGTTGTCCTCCCAGTGCCCGATCAGCGCGTCGAGCATGTCACCCGGACCCGAGCAGAACGCCTCGCGTTCACGCCAGTCCGGGCACACCTCGTCCAGATCGCCCGGCTCGAGCCGGCCCCGTTCCGACGTGAGGCGCAATTCCAGCCGCACATTCTCGTGGCGACGGTCGAGGTCTTCGAGGGTGGACAAGAACATGACCTGTTCGCGGGTGCGGGCGGAATGGATGACCACCGCGTCGCGCAACTCGTCGCGATGATCCAGGCTGCGCAGCATGCTGATGATCGGCGTGATACCGCTGCCCGCGCTGATGAACAGCAGCTTCGGCGGCAATGGCTCGGGCAGCGTGAAGACGCCCTCGATTTCGCCGAGCCGCACCAGGTCCCCCGGCTGGATCTTGTGCACCAGATACGGCGACACGACTCCGCCGTCCACCCGCTTGGGTGTGACGCTGATCAGCCCGTCCTCGGGCGCAGGATCCGACGTCAGCGAGTAGGCCCGCCAGTGATACACCCCGTCGACCACCACGCCCAGCCGCACGTATTGACCTGGCTTGTGACCGGGCCATTCGTATCCGGGCCGGATCAGCACGCTCGCCGCTTCCGAGCCCTGTGGCTCGACCTTTTCGACCTTCCCCCGCAGCTCTTTGGTGGTCCACAGCGGGTTGATCATCTCGAGATAGTCGTCCGGCTTCAGCGGGCTGAACAGGCGCCGCACCGCCCGCAGCAACAACCGCCGTCCCCGTGGGACCTCGGGCCGGGCGCCGCGTTCAGCCATGCCGTCAGAGTACACAGATGTACACTCAGTTTAAACAAACGTATTGAATTGCCTTGTAATACAGTGTTTGACAGGCGATCAATGGATACGAAAAGTGCGCATGACTGTTCACTGGCCGGCAGTGGGACTGGGGTGCGACCGACTTCACGCGTACCTGTGACGTGCCCGTCCCGGGGGGAACCCAAACATTTGTTCAGCGGATTCTCAGCCGCTGACGGCGTCTTCCACCGCGGGGCCGTAGGCGGTGCCCCGCGCCGCGCGCGACCACAGCACGCCGCCCTCCGCGCTGACACCCGCGGCCTTCAAGGCACGCTTGAGGATCTTGTTCGTCGCGGTCGCCGGCAGGTCGGCGTTGATCCGGACATACCGCGGCCAGGCCTTGGGCGACAGATCGGGTTGCACGGCAAGGAAGTCCGCGAAGCCGTCGGGGTCCAGCCGCGCCCCGTCGCGCAACACCAGGGCGGCCATCACCTGGTCGCCGACCCGCTTGTCGGGCACCGCGTACACCGCGACCTGGCTGACCTCGGGCAGCCGCTCCAGGATCCGCTCGATCGGCCCGGCCGCCAGGTTCTCGCCGTCCACCCGCATCCAGTCGGCGGTTCGGCCGGCCAGGTAGATCCAGCCGTCGGCATCGCGGTAGGCCAGGTCGCCGGACCAGTACATCCCGTGCCGCACGCGTTCGGCCGTCGCGGCCGGGTCGTTGTAGTAGCCGACGAACGGGCCGGCGCCCTGGGTGTTGACGAGCTCGCCGACCGCGTCGTCGAAGTTGGCCAGCGCCCCGTGTTCGTCGAATTCCGCGACGGCGCACTCCTGCAGCGTCGTCGGGTTGTAGATGCTCACGCCCGCATACGGTTTGCCGATGGAGCCCGGAGGGGTGCCGTCCTCGCGCACGACGATCACCGCGAACTCGCTGGAACCGAAGCTGTCCACCACCCGGCAGCCGAAACGCCGTGCGAATTCCGCGATGTCCCGGTCGGTGGCCTCGTTGCCGAACGCCACCCGCAGCGTGTTGTCCGCATCGTCGGGGCGCTCGGGGGTGGACAGGATCAACGCGAGGGGCTTGCCCACGTAGTTGAGGTACGTCACGCGGTAGCGGCGCACGTCGTCCAGGAAACGTGACGGCGAGAACCGCGCCGGGACCATGCTGGCGCCGGCGCCGATGGCGACCGCCCATCCGGCGGCGACGCCGTTGGAGTGAAAGAGCGGCATCGACAGGTAGCAGACGTCGGCGGCGGTGATGTTGTACTGGAACACCAGGCTGGCGCCGCACATGATCACCATCGCGTGGGCGAGCCGCACGACCTTCGGGTCTCCACTGGTCCCGGAGGTGAAGATCATCATCAGCGTGTCGCCGCCGGTGACTTCGCGGTGCGCGACCAGGGGCGGCGCGCCGGCCACCAGTTCGGCATAGCGCCGACCGGTCACGTCGAGCGCCTGAATCCCGTTGAGGTCCAAGCCATCCAGCAGGGCGCGGTGTTCGGCATCGACCAGCAGCAGCTGGCAGTCGGACCGTCGGACGTCGGCCAGCAGCCCCGCCCCGCGCCGCGTCGTGTTGATCCCGCACAGCACGTAGCCGCCCAGCGCGGCCGCGGCCATGGCGCGCAGCATCGCCGGGGAGTTGGGCAGCAGGGCGCCGACATGCAGCGGGCGGTTGGGGTCGGCGAGGCCGATCAGCGCGGCGGCCTCCGCCTCGGCCTCCGCGAGGTGTTCCCGCCAGGTCCACACCCGCTCCCCGGAGGCGAGCGCCGGCCTGTCGTCGTGACGGCGTTGCCGCAGCAGCTGCTGGACCGTCTCGATCATCGGGTCGTCAGCACCAGCCCGGCGTAGTGCCGACGTGCCACGTCGTCGCAGTAGCGACGATAGGTGCCGAACCCGCCGGCGTACGGCATGAAAACCCGTTTCTTGCCCTCGATATTGGCGCCCAGGTACCACGACGAGGCCGCCTTCGGAAAGAGCGTCTGTTCGGCGGCCTCGGCGACATGGTCCGTCCAGGCCTCGGCGGCGTCGCGGCGTGGTTCCACCTCCGTCACCCCGAGGCGACGGGCCGTCAGCACCAGCTCGATCACCCAATCGACCTGGACTTCGGCGTGCAGCACCATGTTGGCCAGCACCGACGGGCTGCCGGGCCCGCTGATGGTGAACATGTTCGGCAGGCCGGGCACCATCAGGCCGAGAAAGGTGAGGGGGCCGTCGGCCCAGATGTCGCTGAGCCGCACTCCCCCGGGCCCCCGCGGGTCGATGCGGGTCAGCGCGCCGGTCAGCGCGTCGAAGCCGGTGGCGAAGATCAGCACATCGCAGGGATAGGTCGCCGCGCTGGTTCGCACGCCGCCGGCGGTGATCGTCTCGATGGGCTCGCGGCGCAGGTTCACCAGCGCGACGTTGTCGCGGTTGAACGCGTCGTAGTAGCCGCCGTCGGTGCAGATCCGCTTGGCCCCGATCGGGTGGTCGACGGGTATGAGGTCCGCGGCCACGGCGGGGTCGGCGACGATCTCGCGGATGCGCTCCTCCGCGAACTCCCGCGCGATGTCGTTGGCCGCGAGGTCGGCGTTCTGGTCGGGGAAGGTCTTGGCGAACAGCACGCCGCCCTCACGCCAGCGCCGCCACAACGCTTCTTCGCGCTCCTGCGGTTCGCTGTCGACCGCCTTCTTGTGGTAGGTACCGTGCGGTGTGCCCGCCGCCGCGTAGGCCGACATGCGGCGCCGTTCCGGATACTGCTCCCGGATGTTCCGTTGCTCCTCGGGTGTCCAGGGGCGGTTGGGCATCGGGATGCTGTAGTTGGCGGATCGCTGGAACACCACCAGGTTATCGGCCTGCGCGGCGACGATCGGAACCGTCTGGATGCCGGACGATCCCGTGCCGATCAGGCCCACCCGCTTGCCACGCAGGTCGGGGTCCTCGCGCGGCCACGCGGCGGTGAAGTACACCTCACCCGCGAAGTCGTCGATGCCGGGGATGTCGGGGCGGTTGACCGCCGACAGGCAGCCCGTCGCGCAGATGAGGAACTGCGCGGCGTAGGTCTGGTCGTCGCGGGTGCGGACCCGCCATCGGCCGTCCTCGAATTCCGCCCCGACCACGTCGACCCCGAATCGGTAGTGGCGGCGCAGGTCGAACCGGTCCGCGACGTGGCACAGGTAGGCAAGGATCTCCGGCTGCGCGGCGAAGCGTTCGCTCCACGTCCAGCTCTGCTGCAGCTCGTCGTCGAACGAGTAGGAATAGTCGACACTTTCGACGTCGCACCGCGCGCCCGGGTACCGGTTCCAGTACCAGGTGCCGCCCACGTCGGGCGCCGCCTCGAGGCCGACCACCGAAAGGCCCGCCGACGCGGCCCGGTGCACTGCGTAGAGCCCGGCGAACCCCGCGCCGATAACGATCACGTCGGCGTGCGTCATTGCGACTCGCACAGGGTGGGCTGCAGCAGGCCGCGCAGGTCGGCACAGATCAAGTCGCGCGCGGACGCGGCCGGCGGGAACGACGGGACGGTCAGGAAGCCGTGGAACAGATCCGGGAAGTCGCGGTGCACCACCAGAACCCCCGCGTCGCGCAATCGGCGCGCGTAGTCGCGCCCCTCGCTGTGCAGGGGATCGAGGCCGGCAGTGACCACCACCGCGGGTGGCAGGCCGGCGAGCGAATCCGCGCGCGCCGGCGCCACCACGTGCGGCGGCTCCAAAAGCGTTTCACCGCCGAGGTATTGGCGCCAGTACCACCGCATGGCGTCGGCGGTGAGGAAGTAGCCGGTGGCGCAGCGCAGGTAGCTCTCGGTGTCGAAAGAGGGATCGATGACCGGATACAGCAGGAGCTGCGCGGCCGGGCTGGCGACCGCCCGTTCGCGGCACAGCAGGGCGGTGACCGCGGCGAGATTGCCGCCGGCGCTGTCGCCGGCGATGGCGGTCCGCGCCGGGTCGATGCCGAGCTGGGAAGCGTGGTCGACCACCCAGCAGAACGCCGCGAATGCATCCAGCGCGGCCGCGGGCGCCGGGTGCTCGGGCGCGAGGCGGTAGCCGACCGAGACGACGACGGCCTGGGCGCCGCGCGCCAGCGCGCGGCAGAAGCCGTCGTGTGATTCGATGTCGCACAACACGAATCCGCCGCCATGGCAGAACACGATCGCGGCGCGGTTGTCCTGCGTGTCGCCGTGCGGGTGGTAGACCCGCGCGGGGATGGCGCCGGCGGGGCCCGGGATCGAACGGTCCTCAGTGCGGTGGACGTCGTCGATGTTGTCGACGGGCTGGCGCCGCCGGGCGACGGCGGCGCGGGCCTGCGCGGCGGTCATGGTCTCGACGGGCGGGAATCCGGCGTCCAGCTCGCGCAGCAGCGCCTGGACACCGTCAAAGGGGTTGTCCATGCGACGCCTCCGCTCCTGCCGGCCGGTACTTCAAGAGGGTGATCCCGTCTTCGGGCAGATCGTAGAACACCGGCTCGACCCGCATGCCGATATGGACGTCGCCGGGATCGACGTCGACCAACTCGGTGCTGAATTTCGGCCCGGCGTCCCACTGCACGACCGCGGGCAGCTGCGGCAGCGCGTCCGCCCAGGGTGGACCCGTGGGTCGACGGGCGATCGTGAACGTGTACAGCGTTCCCGCACCGTCGATTTCGCGCCACTCGAGGTCATCGGCCAGCGTGCCCGGGGCGAGGGTGCGTGGGTAGAACACGTAACGCCCCAGCGAGGGTGAGTACTGCACCAGGATGCGGTGCCGGGCCAGGCCGTCCCAGAAGGGCCGCGACACCGGTGTCGGCTCGGGCACGGGAATGCTCACCGCTAGTCCCCTCCCATCAGCAGTGCCACCTGCTCGCTCATGATGCCGCCGTTGCCAGTGACGAACGCGGTGTGGCAGTCGCGCACCTGCGCGTCGGCGGCCCGGCCCATGATCTGGCGGGCGGCGTCCACGACGTGGTGCATGCCGCCGGCCATGCCGGCCTGTCCGAAGGACAGCTGCCCGCCGGCGGTGTTGAGCGGGAAGTCGCCGCGGTGGGTCAGGTCGTGGCCGGCGACCCACGACATCCCCCGGCCCTTGTCGCAGAAGCCGGCGTCCTCGAGGCTCATCAGCACGGTGATGGCGTAACAGTCGTAGACCGACGCCATGTCCACCTCGGACCGGGTCAGGCCGGCCATTTCGAACGCCCGGTCGGCGGCGCGGGCGATGGGGGTCCGCAGCAGGTCCTCGGCGTAGGTGGGTGTCTTGAAGGCGATGTGTTCGCCGAAGCCCTTGATCCACACCGGCCGGTGGCGGCCGCGCCGCGCGATGTCGGCGTTGGCGATCAAGACGCCCGCTCCCCCGTGGACCCGCATCACAGTCTCGAGCATGTGGATCGGGTCGGCGATCATAGGGCTGGCGAGGACGTCGTCGACGGTGATCGGCGTGCCGTAAAAGACCGCGCCCGGGTGGGCGCACGCGTTGGTGCGCTGGTCCACGGCGATCTTGGCCACCGCCGCGGGGTCGTAGCCGAATTCGGCCGCGTAGCGCTGGGCGATCTGCGCGTACGGCGCGTTCTGGCCCACGTTGCCGTACGGGATCTCGAATTCCGCTTGCGGCGACCCATAGTTGTTCGACGACGCCCCATACCAATTCGGGCTCGGTGGTGGCCGCTTTGCGGACTGCGGTTGCGACGCCGAGCCGGGAACCACGGCCAGCGCCGCGTCGCAGACGCCGAGCTCCACGGCGGCCGCGGCCCGCCAGATCATGCCCGCCGCGGTGGCCCCGCCCAGGTCGACCCGCTCACCGAAATCCAGTGCCAGGCCGAGGTATTCGCACAAGGTGGCCGGCGCGAACATCGCCGACTCGGCGACGCCATGGGTCAGCAGGCCGTTGACGCAGGCGGCGTCGACACCCGCGTCCTCGATCACCGCCTTCGCCAGCAGCGCGTACTGGTCCAGGGTGAACAGCGGCGGGTGGGTGGGGCGCCGCTGCGCCGGCAGCTCGGCGATGCCGACGATCGCCGCCTCGCCGCGCAGGCCGGTCACGACGGCGTTCCGCGTCGGGGCAGCTCGACCGTCGCCGTCCCGGGCATCAGCACCGTCTGATCGCGGCGCCCGGCGATGTCGAGGTCCACCAGCCCGGCGCCCTCGTGGGAGAGGCGTTTGCCGGTGACCGTGCCGCCGAAGCGCAGGGGTTGGCCGGGATGGGCGACGGCGCGGTTCTGGACGGAGAAGGACACCAGGCGGCCGCGCCCGCCGATCCAGTCCCCGATGGCCCGCCCGAGCAGCGCGGCCTGCAGCGGACCCTGGACCAGCACGTCGTCGTAGCCCTCGACCGTGCGCGCCCAGTCCTTGTCGTAGTGGATGCGGTGGCCGTTGTAGGTGGCGGCGCTGAAGAAGAACAGCTGCGTTTCGTCGACAGTCACGGTGAGTTCGGGCATCTGCTGGCCCACCTCGACGTCCTCGTAGAAGACTTGACCGGTCATGACGCTCCTAGGGGCGGGCGATCATCGAGGTCGACGCTTCGGCGAGCAGGTCGTGGTGCTGGTTGCGGTACACCGTGTGCCAGGTGACCAGAACGAATCTACCGGAGCGGCCCTGCTTTTCGACGATCGAGGAGATCGTGCGCACCATTTCAATTTCGTCGCGGTGATAGGCCGGCAGGTGGAAGGTGAAGCTCTCGCCGCCGGCCATCCGCTTCGGGGCGCGCGGAAAGGCGAGGCTGCCGGAGATCGCGCCGGACGAGCCGTCCGGCCGCAGCGCCTCGAGGTGCGTGACGCCGAGCACGGCGTACTGCAGAAAAAGCGGCGGGCAGACGACGTCGCGAAAGCCGTTGGCCCTGGCGTAATCCGGGTCGAACCACAACGGGTTGTGGTCACCGACCGCCGCCGCCCACCGTTGCCAGTCGCGCCGGTTCACCTCGCCGGTCGCCGACGCGGCGACGGTGCCCACGCGCGACGCCGATTCGGCGTCGATCAGACTGTCCTGGCTCACCGGCTCTCCTCTGCGTTCAACGTCTCCTCCAGCCACGATGCGGCGACGTCCGCCCCGCCGCCCCACGTCGAGCCCCACCGGGCCCGCTCGGTCCACAGATGCAGATCGGTCTCGGTGACATAGCCCATGCCGCCGTGTAATTGGTGGGCGTCCAACGTGATGAGCCTGGCCGCGGTGGCCGCGTGCATGCGCGCGATCGCGGTCTCCCGGGTCGCCGTGCGACCCCGCGCGATCCAGAACACCGCCGCGTGCGCGGCCAACCGGGCCGCCGCCAGGGCGATGTGCATGTCGGCGACCAGGTGCTGGGCTGCCTGGAAGGACGCGATCGGCCGGCCGAATTGGTGCCGCAGCTTGGTGTAGTCCACGGTGCGGTCGATGACCGCCTGCCCGACTCCCACCAAGTCGAGCGCCCCCAATGCGACCGCCGCGTTGGCCACACGCCGCAGCGCCGAGTGGGTGACCTCACCAAGGAGCGCGCCGGCCGTGACCACGACGCCGTCGAAGCGCACGGTGAACGCCCGATGCCCGCCCGCCACGGCGAGCGGTTCCAGGGCCACACCGACCGCGTCGGGGTCGACGATGAAGGCGAGCGTACGCCCTTGCGCCGCAGCCGAAGTCACGATGAGATCGGCGACGTCGGCGTCGGCCACGTAGTCCGAGGTGCCGCTCAGCCGCCATTGCGCCGAGACGGGATCGGCGCGCAACGCGGGCGACACGATGCCGGCGTCGCGGGCGTTCCACAGCGCCGTGGTGCCGCGGGCGGTGCCGCGCGCCAGCGGCGGCAGCCAGGCGGACCTGGCGTCCGGGGAGCCGAGCTGGCCGATCGCGAGCGCGGCCTGAATGCTGCTGTGGATCGTCGTCGGGCACAGCGCGCGGCCAGCCTCGGTATAGAAGACGGCGAGATCGTCCAGGGAGCCACCGGAGCCGCCGTATTCCTCGGCGATGGCCAGCCCGAGGACACCGGCGTCCGTCAGCGCCTTCCAGAGCGCCGGGGTGCGACGGTCCGCGCCCGGTTCGTTCAGCGTGCGCACCAACGCCACGGGGTTCTCGGCCGCCAGCAGGGCACGCAACGCCGAGGCGAACTCGCGCTGTTCAGCGGTGGGAATCGCTTTCATGCGTCAGCGCCCGTACGAGGGCATCTTGTGCCCGCGCTGGGCGATGATGTCGCGCAGGACCTCGTTGGTGCCGCCGCCGAAACGCATCAGGGGCGCGGCCCGGTAGAGCCGTTCGAACTTGCCGGCCAGCGGCGCCTGCGCGCTGCGGTGTGCCAGCAAGCCGTCCGGGCCGAGCAGGTCGAGCGCGAGCACGGCGATGCGCTGGCGCAGTTCGCTGGTGAAGACCTTCTCGACGCTGACCTCCACCGACGGGATCACGCCGCTGTCGAGGATCGACGCGGCCTCGTAGCCCATCAGCATGGCCACCGCCACGTCGGCCTCGGCCTGCGCCAGCCGGCGCCGCAGCGCCGGGCTGTCGGCGGGCACGGTGCCGTCACGGCGTGGCGTCCGCGCGAGCTCGCGCAGCTCCTCCACGGCGCGACGCAGGTCGCCCGCGTTGGTCAGCGCGCCGCGTTCGAGGTCCAGCGCGCCGGTGATGTACGTCCAGCCGTGGTTGACCTCACCCACCAAGTTGGTGAGCGGCACCCGCACGTCGCGGAAGTGGACCTCGTTGGTGCGATAGCCCGACCACGCGTACAGCGGGCGGATCGTGACCCCGGGACTGTCGATTGCGACGATGATGACCGAGATGCCCCGATGGCGAACACCGTGGGGATCGGTGCGGACGCAGAGCCACTCGTGGGTGGCGCGCTGTGCGCCGCTGTTCCAGATCTTGGTGCCGTTGATCACCCATTCGTCGCCGTCCCGGACCGCGCTGGTGCGCAGGCCGGCCAGGTCGGTACCGGCGTCGGGCTCGGAATACCCAACGGCGCAGACCATTTCGCCCCTGGCGATCAGCGGCAGCCATTCGGTTTTGTTCCGTTCGGTGCCGTGCCGCATGATCATCGGCGCCACGGACGTGACCGTCAGGTCGGGGCCGGGCACGCCCCAGTACTCGAATTCGCTCATCAGCAGATGCAGGTGGATGGCGCCGAGCCCGAGACCGCCGTACTCGCAAGGCCAGTTCAGCCCGAACCAGCCCTTCTCCCCGATCTTGCGGCGGAACCGCGCCACCTGGCCGTCGCGGAGCTCCAGGTCGTGCTCGGCCAGCTCGGCCCGCAACTCGGTGGTGACGTTCTCGTGGAGGAACTCGCGGACCTCGGCCAGCCAGGCGCGCTGCCCGGCGTCGAGTTCGAAATCCATTCGGGCGCCTCTGCCTTTCTGAAGCCTTTCTGAAATGCCTTTCCACCGAGCAGCGTCAGCGTAACGCCAGGGCGAGACTGCGCACGCGATTTCGCCGTGGCGTTCGGCCCGGGACCGGCAGCCGGCCCGCTCCGACTGTAAATACGCTGTCAAACCCCCGTTAATTCGCGTCGGCGCTCTCGCGGATGCGCGGTGGGGCTGCGAAAATACGTCCCATCGGCCGGTCGACGCGGACCAGGCACCCTGCCCAGCCCCAGCCCGAGGGAGACGGCATGCCCACTGTTGAGACACGCCTTCGCGAAGACTTGCGCGCCTACGCCGTCGAATTGCGGCAACTCGCATACACCCTGCCCCTCGGCGTCGGCGAGCACGACCTCCTGCAGCTCTCGGATCGCATGCGCGCCGCGGCCGAACAGGTCATCCGCAAGGGCGCGTGACCCGCACGGCCTCAGCCGCCCCTGAGCCGGATCTTCCAGCGGACGAAGCTCAGGTAGAAGACACTGATGACCACCAGCATGCCGATGTCGAACCACCACGCGCCCGGCGTGTGATGCCAGTGGGAGTCTTTCGGGCTGAGCGGCCCGGGCACCAACTTGCTCAGGTCGGCGGTGGAGGCTGACGCCGCGAACCCCCAGCGCGCCGGAGTCACCCAGGACATCTGGTCCAGTCCGAGCCGCCCGGTCACCGGGATCATGCCCCCGGAGAACACCAGCTGCGACATGACCGCCACCACCAACAGCGGCATGATCTGTTCGTTCGACTTGGCGATGGCCGACAGCGCCAGCCCGAGCATCGCCGAGGCCACGCACGTCAACGCGACGTCGACGAACAGTTCGAAACCCGGCCGGCCCAGCGCCACCGCCCCTTGTGTCGGCCCGCCCTTGCCGAGCAGCACGATGACGGTCACGATCGCCGATTGGATGACCGCGAAAACCGTGTAGACGCAGACCTTGGCCAGCAGGTAGGCGCTGGTGGACAGGCCGACCGCCTGCTCGCGCAGGAAGATCGCCCGTTCGCCGATGAGGTCGCGAATGGTCAGGGCGGTCCCCATGAACACCGCGCCGACGTTGAGCAGCACCAGGATCTGCCCCGGCTCATTCGGGGCCGCACCCATCGGATTGGGGATGCCGAAGCCGACGTTGCCAGGCACCGACATGGACAGCGATCCCATGATGAACGGCAACACCGCCAGGAAGACGAAGTAACCGCGGTCGGAGAAGATGAGCCGGACCTGCCGCCTGGCGATCGTGGAGAACTGCCGGATGAGGCTCGTGTGTGAGGGGTCGCCCAGGTCGGCGGGCCGCTGCGCGGGGGGCGGCGGTGGCGGCGGCCCCGTGCGCGCCAGGTACCGCGCCTTGGCGCCGTCGGGATCGCCCGCGACCGTGCTGAAGATATCGGCCCAGTTCGTCGTGCCCATGGCCGGCCCGATCTGGCTGGGCGGCCCGCAGAAGGCGGTCTTGCCGCCGGGGGCCAGCAGCAGGACCTGGTCGCACACGTCCAGGTAAGTCAACGAGTGGGTGACGACGAGCACCACCCGGCCGGCGTCGGCGAGCTGGCGCAGCATGGTCATCACCTGGCGGTCCAGCGCCGGGTCGAGCCCGGAGGTCGGCTCGTCCAGGATCAGCAGCGACGGCCCGGTGAGCAGCTCCAGCGCGACCGATGCGCGCTTGCGCTGGCCGCCGGAGAGCTTGTCGACCCGGGTGTGCAGGTGCTGGGTCATCTCGAGTTCCTCGAGCACCCGGGCCACCACCTGGGCCCGGTCGTCCTTGGTGGTGTCCGGCGGCAGCCGCAGCTCGGCGGCATACATCAACGCCTGCTGCACCGTCAGCTGCCCGTGCACCACGTCGTCCTGGGGCACCATCCCGATCCTGCTGCGCAGCGAGGCGTACTCGGCGTGGACGTTGTGGCCCTCGAACGCGACCGTGCCCCTGGTCGGGTGCGTGTACCCCGCCACCAACCGGGCGAAGGTCGACTTGCCCGCGCCCGACGGTCCGATGACGGCCGTCAGCGTCCCGGGCTGCGCGCCCAACGAGATGTCGTCCAGCAGCGTCTTGTTGTTCTCGATCGTCCAGGTCACGCCGCGCACGTCCAGGCCGCCGGTGGGGGTCGCGGTCGCGCTCTCGTCGCGGCGGGCCAGCGTGCCACCGGCGAAGACGAGGTCGATGTTGCCGATGGTGACGACGTCGCCGTCGTGCAACACGGCCGAGTCGACCCGCGCGCCGTTGACGAAGGTGCCGTTGATGCTGCGGTTGTCGTGGATCTCGGTGCCGTGCGGCGTCGGGATGAGGGTGGCGTGGTGGCGCGAGGCCAGCACTTCGGGAATGACGATGTCGTTGTCGTTGGCACGGCCGATCTTGATCGCGCCCGGCATCGACTCCACGGCGGCTCTGCCCGGCCGCAGGATTTTCATCATCGACGTCGCGAGGTTCGACGCGTCACCGCCGGCGACGCGGCCCGTTTCCGGCCCCGTCGGCTGCGCGTGTTGCGCCGGGGGCACCCTGATCGGCGCCGAGCGGTAGATGTGCGGGGCTTGTTGCGGTCCGCTGGAGGGCGCCGCCGGCTGGCCACCGGTCGGGTACCGCGGCTGCGGGCCCGACGGATAGCCCGGCATCGGTCCACTCGGCGGATGCACGGGTTGCGGCCCGCTGGGCTGATGGGTGGGCTGGCGGAACGGGGCCGACGCCGGCTGCTGGGGGTGGCCGGGCCAGGGCGCGCCGGGCGGCTGGGCCTGAGGCGCCCGTGGCACCGCGCCGGTGGCCGGGTTGGCGATCGGTATCGACGTCGTCAGCGGTGGTCGCCCGGCCGACCCCTGGTGGCGGCCGACCTCGAAAGTCAGCGCCGGGCCGTCGGGATTTCCGATGTTGACGCGCAGGCCGTCCTGGATGTCGACCATGGGCACGCGCTGATGGTTGACGTACAGCCCGTTTAGGCTGCCGTTGTCGATGGCGATCCATCGGCCCTGGTCGAATCGGGCGATGAGGTGCGTGCGGGAGATCAGTGGATGTGCCACGCGGACGTCGGCGCGAAGGTCACGCCCGATGGCTACATCGTTGCCGGCGGCGAAGGTGCGCTCGGATCCCTCGTAGCGCACGGTCAACACAGGTGGGGCTGGTCGGCTCATCACGACCAACTGTATCGGCAGCCGCTCCAATCAGGTTGCCGAATTGGGGTCGCTAGCCCGCCGCGGCGGCGGCGTGCAGGTTACGGCGCCACGACTGGGGCGCGGCGGTGACTTCCCTGATGAAATCCCCGATGTAGCGAATGGCACGCCTGCCCTCGGGCAGGACGTCCGCCGCCAGCGGGAAGTCGTGGATCTGTCCGTCCCACAGGTGCAGATCGCACGGAACTCCGCTGGCTTCCAAGCGCTTTGCCATGAGTTCGGCGTCGGGGAGCAGCAACTCGTCGGAACTCGCGTGGATGGTGACCGGCGGCAGGTCGGACAGATCGGCGTCCACCGGTGACGCCACGGCGGAATCACCCCGTCCCTCCACGAGGTGCGCCTGGCTCAAGTAGTGGGCGAACATCGACAATGCACCGCGGGTGAACATGGAGCACTTGCGCGCGTTGCGGTGCTGCAGCTTTCGGGCCGGGTCGGCATCGGTGAACGGGGAGATCGTCGCGACTCCGGCGGGCCTCATCACCTCGCCGCGAATGGCCGACAGCGCGGACATGAACGCAAGATATCCCCCGGCGGAATCACCCGCGATGACCACCTGGTCTCCGTCAAAACCGCGCTCCTGCAACCACCGAAGCCCGTTCATCCCGTCGTCGATGGCGTCGGTGATGTGATGCGAGGGCAACTTCCGGTACCCGACGGTGAGCACGGCGGCATCCGCGGCCTTGGAAAGACGGGTGACCACCGAGCGGTGCGTGTTGAGACCGCAGGTGAGGAAGGCGCCGCCATGCAGATAGAGGATCGCCCGATCCGTCGACGCGCCGGGTGCGCAAACCCATTCGGCGGCACAGTTTTCCAGCCGCACCTGTTCGATCGTCGCCGAGATGCCGAAACGTGGGACCATTCCGGCCAAACCGTCGACATATTCGAATGGCCAGTGCAAGTTCGGTGTGAAGGCCCACGCGCGCACGGTGTTCTTCACGATCAGCCGGCTGGCCAACGAGACCGCGACGGATTGCGGACTGTGACGGTGGTGGACACGCCGCTTCATTGCGCCACTTGGCAATAACTCCTGTGGAACCGTGGTGCTCACCATGCTTCCCTCCTAAGTGCGCACCGGGTACCCGCCTGTGGCCCGGAAAAACTGAGGGTGAAGATGCTCCGAATGTTGGGTACATCACGGTTTAACGCCGGTGGCCAGTGGGTATGAGTACGCTTTCGGTCGGTTTGCCGGCCCGGGTGTCGTCGGACTTCACCCGGTGGCCCAAGATATGAGCGATGAACGGCGAAACGCGCGCTCACGCGCTGCTGGACGACCGGGTGGCGGTGGTGACGGGCGGGGGCGCCGGCATCGGCGCGGCCACCGCGCGGCTGTTCGCTCAGCAGGGCGCACACGTGGTCATCGTGGACATCGACGGCGGGCTGGCCGCACGGACGGTCGACGACATCGCGGCCGCCGGCGGATCGGCCGTCGCGGTGGTCACCGATGTCCGGGACGCGGCCGCGGTCGACGACCTGGCGCGATCGGTGTTGGATCGCTACGGCCGGGTGGACGTGCTGGTCAACAATGTGGGCCACTGGCTGCAGCACCCGGGGAACTTCGTCGACACCGACCCGGGGCTGTGGGATGAGCTGTACCGGATCAATCTGCACCACGTCTTGCTGGTCACCCGCGCGTTCCTGCCGGCGATGGTCGCCCGGCGGGCCGGTGCGATCGTCAACGTCTCGTCGGTCGAGGGCTTGCGCGGCTACCCCGAAGATCCGGTCTATGCCGCGTTCAAGGCCGCGGTCATTCAGTTCACCCGCAGTTTGGCGGTGCAGGTGGGCGGGCAGGGGGTACGCGTCAACGCAATCGCCCCCGACGTCACGGAATCCCTTCAGGTGCCCTATTCGCAGTGGCTGTCGGCCGACGAGCAGAGACAGTGGCCGCAGTGGGTTCCGGTCGGGCGCATGGGTGTGCCGGAAGATCAGGCCCACGTGATCCTGTTTCTGGCTTCGGACTTGTCGGCGTTCGTCACCGGCCACACCATCCCGACCGACGGCGGTACCGCCGCGGCGGGCGGCTGGTTCCGCACGTCGCGCCGACGCGACCGCGAGTGGACGAATCGTCCGATCGCCCCCTGATTGCCTGGGCGGTTCTCAAACCAGCCCCAATGCGGCGTTCTCCGCACGGATTCGAACCCTGAGCACCAACGCGTTCGCGGCGCTGAACACCATCGCCGTCAGCCACGCCGAATGAACCAGCGGCAGTGCGGCCACCTCCGCGGCGACCGCCGCGTAATTCGGGTGGCGCACCCATCGGTACAACCCGCCGCGAACCAATGGTGCACCCGCGATCACGATAAGCCTTGGGTTCCAACGCCTGCCGAGCACGCTCACGCAGCTCCAGCGCACCACCGTGCTGAACAGGACGACCGCGAGCATAGGCCAGCCAAGCCATCCGATGAACGGCCGGGCCAGCGCCGCGGTTTCCACGACGCACGACACCAGCAGCAGGGCATGCATGCTCACCATTGCCGGGTAGTGCTCGCGGCCGAACTCCTTACCGCCCCGCGCGAGTGACCATTTGGTGTTTCGTTGCGCAACGGCCAGCTCGACCAGGCGTTCGGCGCCAACCGCCAGGATGAACAGGTAGTAATACATGACCTCTCCCCTCACCACTGCAGCAGCAGCAGTTCGAAGCTGAAGCCGGGACCCATCGCCAGCATGACGGCGAAGGACCCTTCGGCCGGCGGCTCCTCGGCAGTCCGGCGGAGGACGTCGAGCACCGATGCCGAGGAGATGTTGCCGTTGTCCCGCATCGAGTTTCGGCTGTGGGTCAGGGCATCCGGCGGTAGCCCGAGTGCGTCCTGGATGGAGTCGAGCACTTTGGGACCGCCGGGGTGACACACCCAGGCGGCGATGTCCGCGACGGACAAGCCGTGGTCGGCCAGGAATCCGTCGACCTCGTCCCGTAGGTAGGCGTCGGCCATTTTCGGCACGTCGCGCGACATCACGAGTTGAAATCCGCTGGAGCCCACGTTCCATCCCATGACGTCGACCGTTTCCGGCACTACGCGGCTGCGGGTCGCGAGGACTCGCGGGGCGCGCCGGCCGTTGCGGCGCGCAGGGATTCGGTCGGCCCCGGTGGCGACCACGGCGGCGGCGCCGTCCCCGAACAAGGACACGCCGATGAGGGCGGGGATCGAGGCGTCGTCGCGCTGCAGCGTGAGCGAGCACAGCTCGACCGACAGGAGCACGGCAACGTCCCCGGGGTACCCATGCAGGTAGTCGTGCACGCGCGCCATCCCGGCGGCGCCTGCGACACAGCCGAGCCCGAAGAGCGGGACGCGTTTGACGTTGGGGCGGAAGCCGATTCGGGCCATCAGCCGGGCATCGATGGTGGGCACCGCGATGCCGGTGCTGGACACCACCACGATGGTGTCCACCTCGTGTGGTTCGATGCCGGCCTCGGCCAGCGCCGACCGTATCGCCCGTTCGCCGAGGTCGACGGCGACCTCGAGGTAGGCGTCGTTCGCCTCGGTGAAGCCGCTCAGCTGTGGGTAACGCGAGAGCGGCAACGCGAGGCTGCGTTGGTCGACCCCCGTTGTTTGCGCGAAGCGCAGGAACCGCGGATCGGTGAATTCGGTGAGCTCCCGGGCGACTTCGTCTTGGCTGTAGCGGTGGCAGGTGAAGGCCACCGCCGCCCCCGCGATGTGCGGCGCGCCGCGTCCGCGCTGAGCGGCGGCGCCGGGGGACGTGAGATGCGTTGTTGCAGTCATGCCTAAGCCGACGGCGGGCACGCGTCGCGGGTTCACCCGAACCCGGTGAGATGAACCACAGAACGGCGCCTGACGTTAACAAGCGGCAGGGGGTGAAACGCTTACGCAGCTCAGGAAGTTGGCGCGGGCCGGTATCGGGCCTGGTCGTCGATGATCGTCACCGGTATGCCGTTCAGCGCGCCGTTGCCGGACGGCTCGTCGACAAACGTCGGCGGGGAAAGCACATTCGTATTGACTCCCGGCGAGCTGTTGGCCACCGCCATGCGGGTGCCCGGCTTGCCGTGTCCCCAGCCGTGCGGCATCGACACCACACCCGGTTTGATCGCCTCGGTGACCTCGACGGGCACTCTGATCTCACCCGCCGCCGATTTCACGGTGACGATATCGTCGTCCGCGACGCCGCATCGGGCCGCGTCGTCGGGGTGAATCAGCAACGTGCACCGGTCCTTTCCCTTCATCAGCGCGGGCACGTTGTGCAGCCAGGTGTTGTTCGAGCGAAGGTGGCGGCGGCTCACCAGGACCAGCGGCTCGGCCGGCCGTTCCAGCCGGGCGGCCAGGCGGGGCAGGTCATCGAGGAGGTATTGCGGGGCGAGCCGGATCTTCTTGTCGGCGGTGCCCAGGATGTCCGGGAGTTGCCGGACCATCGGCCCGAAGTCGATGCCGTTCGGGTTGGCCTTCAACAGGTCCAGCGTGAGCCCGCCCGGGTTTTTGCCGTACTGGTCCCCGAATGGCCCGGTTCGCAGCGTGAGATCCAGCATGCGCTCGGGGCCGCCGTGCTCGTACAGCTTGCGGATTTCCGCCCCGTCGAGGCCCCGGGTGAAGGCCAGGTAATCGAAGAAGCCGTCGTCGATCGCGACGACGTCGACATCCTCGGCCGGTGTGCCGGTGCACAGGCCGGTCAACCGGATCAGGATCTCCCATTCGTGCGGGCGGTCTCCCGGATCGAACACCGGCGCGGAGTAATTCGCGATGCTGCGGATCGCGAAAAGCAGGATCAGGTCGTCATGGTGCGGCTGCTCGAGCGGGGACAGCCCGGGCAGGATCACATCGGCGTGCCGCGTCGTCTCGTTGAGCCAAAGGTCAACGGAGATCATCGCTTCCAGCATCGGCAGCACCTCGTCGAGCTTGTCGCCGCCGGGCGTGGACAACACCGGGTTGCCCGCGACCGTGATCAGCGCCTTGAGTTGCCCCTCGCCCGGGGTGGCGATCTCCTCGACCATGCAGGACACGGGCGCCTGGCCGAGCACTTCCTTCGCCCCGCGCACACGGGTGTGCCAGCGGCCGAATTCCGGAAGGCCGCCTTCCAGGCCGGGCAGCGGCTGCGTGGTGATCGACCAGGCCGCCGGCTTGGGGAACATCGCTCCCCCGGGCACGTCGAAATGGCCGGTCAGAATGTTGATGACGTCGACCAGCCAGCTGGCCAGGCTGCCGAACTCCTGGTTGCACAGGCCAATTCGGCCGTACACCACCGATTTCTCGGTGCCGGCGAGCTCGCGGGCCAATCGCCGGATGCGGTCCGCGCCGATGCCGGTGGCCGCGCTGACCCGTTCCGGGGGCCAGTCCGCGGCGACCCGGCGCATCGTATCGACGCCGTCGACGTGTGGTCCGGGATTGATCAGGTCTTCGTCGAACAGCGTGTGCGCGACGGCCAACAGCAGCGCGGCGTCGGTCCCGGGCACGATGGGAAGCCATTCGTCGGCGCGGGCCGCGGTCTGCGTGCGCACCGGGTCGATCACGATCACCTTGCCACGCTTGCGGATCCGGTCGATCAGGCCGATCACGTCGGGCGCGGCGAGAAGTGACCCCTGCGACGCGGCCGGGTTGGCGCCCATGATGACCATCAGGTCGGTGCGTTCGATGTCGGGCACGGGAAAGTTCCACCACAGGCCGTACATCAGGTGCGACGACAGGTTCTTCGGCCATTGGTCCACCGTCCCCGGCGAATACGTGACCGGCATCCCGGACATGCCCATCAGCACGCCCGCGTAGCGAGCCAACGAGAACGAATGCGCCAGCGGGTTGCCGGTGTAGGCGGTGACCGCCCCGATGCCGTACTTCTCGATCACCGGCGTCAGCAATTCGGTGCAGCGGCGAAACGCCGCGTCCCAGCTGACCTCGTGCCATCGCCCGTCGACCTTGACCATGGGGCGGCGGATGCGGTCCGGGTCGTCGTGGAGCGCCGCAAGTGAGACACCCTTCGGGCAGACGTGCCCACGGCTCCACACGTCGTCGCGGTTTCCCCGGATGCTGGTGACTTTGCCGCCGTCTACCTGAATCTCCAAGCCGCACATGGCTTCACACAGGGGGCAGGTGCGCAGATGCCTGCCGTCTTCGCCCGTCGTCACTCACCCACTGTATTACGCTACGGACCGTCGCGGAAGTGGCAAATCGGGACGCCCAGGGACCGATGCCGGGCGCGCCGGGACGCCGGCCGTGGAAATAGCGGCGCCGAACGCCACGTCGAGCGGGCACGAGGGATTTCCTTGAGAGCCATTTGAATCTGGTCGGCTAGCTGTACAAGGGCGAGTCGCCGAACTTAGCGTCGATGCCAGACGCCACATCCTTGGAAGGGAGCTGGCTCGTTGAGCATCCAAGCGGGCCCCGCGTATCGGGACGCGCCATGAGCGACCACCAAGCCATCGAATATCTCCGCGCTGAAGTGATCGACCGAATCGACGCCCAGCCCTTCGAGGACTGGTCCCCCGACCTGCTGCGGGCACTGATCGCCGTCTTCGATCTGAACGGCGTGACGCCGGCTGTCCCACGGGTTTTCCGGCCCCGCATCGTGAAGTAGCGGTCGCATCCGCGAAAGTGCGGCTGCCGAAACGTTTTCCGCGAAGGCTCATCGCCGCCTGCGCGCTCACGTATTAGGCTCCGGCATATTCCGCTGCGGGAGAACGGAGTCACGGCCGTGGACATATGGGAGCTGGTCGCCCGTGAACGGATCCGCGACACCCTCGCGCGGTACAACTGGGCGGGTGACGCCGGCGACGTGACCGGCCTTGCCAACACGTTCTGCACAGGGGGCGTGCTGGAGATCCGCGGTGCCGAGCCGCTGCGGGGGCGGGCGGCGATTGCGTCGTTCCTCGGCGGTGTCAACGTCGCCCGGCGCCCTGACGTCAAGCCGGTCGTCCGGCACAACCTCACCAACGTGCTGTTCACCGCGCTGACTCCCGAGGTGGCGCAGGTGTCCTCGTACTTCACCGTGGTCACCCATGCCGGGCTGGACCATTTCGGTCGCTACCGCGACACCTTGGTGCCCGACGGCGACGCCTGGCTCATCAAGCACCGCAAGGTGTCGACCGACTGGGCGGCCCCCGACTCGGCGATGGCCCGACCGACGGGCGGCTGAGTCCTGCGCGGAGATGAACGTCGGTGGCGATTTCGTTAAATGTCTAGCACATATGTTTGCCCGAGACCGCCCAGCGGCTACAGATAGAGATCACACCTAGAGATTGCGGTTAGTCCTGATTGCGTTCGCCGCTGGGGCCGGGGGCTGACCACAGGTCATGTGACCAGCGGTCATGGCCGTACAAATGAGACGAGCGGATATGCAACGACTCAGTGGGTTAGACGCGTTCTTTTTGTACCTGGAATCCCCGACGCAGCCCTTGAATGTTTGCTGTGTGGTGGAGCTGAACCCGGGTGACATGCCCGGTGGTTACCGCTTCGGCCAATTCCGGGAAGCGCTGTCGGCGCGGGTGGACGCCGTGCCGGAATTCCGCCTCAAACTGGCCGACAGCCAGCTGAACTTCGACCATCCGGTCTGGGTGGACGACGACCGTTTCGACCTGGCGCGTCATCTCCACCGGGTCGCCCTGCCCGCTCCTGGAGGATCCAGGGAGTTAGCGGAGATCTGCGGCCACGTTGCCGGGCTGCCGCTGGATCGCGACCGCCCGCTGTGGGAGATGTGGGTGATCGAGGGGCTGCACGGCGGCGACGCGCTGTCCGTGATCCTCAAGGCCCACCACGCGGTGGTCGACGGCGTCGGCGGGGCAAACCTGTTGGCCCAGCTGTGCAGCACGGTGCCGGACGCCCCGGCGCCGAAACCGGCGACCCGCGCCGGGGCGGCGAATCCCCTCCAGATCGCCGCGTCCGGGCTCATCGGTGCGGGGTTGCGGCCGTGGCGCCTGGCCAAGGTGGTGCCGGCGACGGCCCTCACGCTGGCGCAAACGATTCTCCGCGCCCGCGGCGGCGGACACACGATGGCCGCCCCGTTCACGGCGCCTCCGACGGCGTTCAACGGTCCGTTCACCCGTCGCCGCAATGTCGCCTTGACGACGCTCGACCTCGAGGACGTCAAGAAGGTGAAAAACCGGTTCGGCGTCACCATCAACGACGTGGTGACGGCGCTGTGCGCAGGGGCGCTACGGCAGTTCGTGCTGGACCGCGGCGAACTGTCGGACCACCCGATGGTGGCCAGCGTGCCGGTCTCGGTGCGGGGCAAGTCCGACCGGCCGGGCCGCAACCAGACCACCTGGATGCTCTGCCGGCTGGAAACCCACATCGACGACCCGGCCGAACGGCTGCGCCGCATCGCGGAGGGCAACGCCGCCGCCAAAGATCATGTCGCCGCCATGGGTTCCAGCCTGCTGCAGGACTGGACGCAAGTGGCCGGGCAGACCATGTTCGGCGCCGCGATGAAGCTGCTGCCCCGGATCCCCCTGCCCGAGAAGCCGCCGCACAACCTGGTGCTGTCCAACGTGCCCGGACCGCAGGAGCAGCTTTACTTCATGGGTTGCCGGGTCGACGCCATGTATCCGCTCGGCCCGATCATCGCGGGCGCCGGGCTCAACATCACCGTCATGTCGCTCAACGGCCGGCTCGGCGTCGGCCTCATCTCCTGCCCCGACCTGGTAGCCGACCTCTGGGACCTCGCCGACACCTTTCCCGCGGCGCTCAAAGAATTGCTGAATTGCAGCGAGCCCAGACACGACCAAGCCTGACCGCTGAGAGGAACCCCGTAGGGCCGCGCCGGCCCGGCATGGCAAGGTGACACCCGTGGCAGACACCGTTACGCAGCAGGACCTGCGCGAAATCAGCACTCCGAAGGGCGCTTTGCGCTACTACGACTGCGGCCCGGAATCCGCTCCGGTATTGCTGTTCCTGCACGGCTCGGGACCGGGCGTCACGGGGTGGCGCAACTTCCGCGGCATCCTGCCCGCGTTCGCCAAGCGGTTCCGCTGCCTGATCCTGGAGTTTCCCGGTTTCGGTGTGAGCGACGACTTCGGCGGCCACCCGATGGTCACCGCGTTCGGCACGGTGCCGCCCTTCCTGGACGCGCTCAGCGTGCAGCGGGTGCACATCGTCGGGAACTCGATGGGCGGCGGCGTCGGGATCAACTTCGCCACCAGCAGCCCGGACCGCGTCGGCCGATTGGTGACCATCGGCGGCATCGGGACCAACATCTTCAGCCCGAGCCCCAGCGAGGGGATCCGGCTGCTGCAGGAATTCGTCGAGGACCCTACCCGGCAGCGGCTGGTCGACTGGCTCAAGTCGATGGTTTACGACCAAGCCCTTATCACCGACGAACTCGTCGAGGAACGCTGGGAGCTGGCGACCGACCCGGACACGCTGGCCGCCGCGCGCCGCATGTACGGGAAGGCGGCGTTCGCCGCGATGAACGCCGCGATGGCCGCCTCGGACCGCCCGCTGCCGTGGGCCGTCATGCACAAGCTGTCCGCGCCCACCCTGCTGACGTGGGGACGCGACGACCGGGTGAGCCCACCGGACATGGCACTCATCCCGATGCGCACCATCCCCAACGCGGAGCTGCACATCTTTCCCAATTCGGGCCACTGGGCGATGATCGAGGCCAAGGAGGCGTTCGAGAGCACCGTGCTGGCGTTCCTCTCGCGCGGCTAGTGGCGATCGCGAGCGCGGCGAAGCCGGGCGAAGCGGGTCGCCACCATCAGGGCTAGGGCAGCCCGGCCAGGCCCTTGGTCAACAAGGCGTGGGCGTCGGGATTGCCGTCCAGAATCCGGCTGGTACGCGCCCCTATCAGCCATTGGCCGTCGACCCGGCGCAGCGCGAAATGGTTTGCGGTGCAACGCCAGACGTGATATCCGTCGTCGTCGCGGACCAGCACTACGGACTCGCACATCGCCACAGCCGAGTCGCCGGTGACCGTGACGACGCACGGCCCGAGGAAGTGGCAGCACCCCTTGGCCACCAGCTTCTGGTGGGCCGACGAAGTCACCATGGCGTGCACACCGGCCCGGCCTTCCATGCCCCAGCCGTCGACGTCGTAGCTGCCGTCGCTCGCCCACAGCCGCGCGGCGGCCTCTGGGTCCCCCGCGTCGACCGCCGGACCGTAGGAGGCGACGAGCCGCGCGATATCGCGTTCGTCCTCGAGCCGACTCACCCGAGCCGCCAAGTCGTCCGTCATGGTTTTCCTTACCTTTCTTGGAGGGTGGTTGTTGCGCTCGGCCGTAGGCTTTCAACTGCCCAGGGACGTCGGGTATGGCTTTCATGGTTTTGCTGTCTTCGATGGCCGAAGGAGATTGGCCGCCCGGGGTCCCGCGACGACTCGACCGCTAATTGAGAGATGCGATGTGATCGCTGTGTAAGGACACGCCGGCGTGGTCGTCTGCTGGGTTGATAGAAACCGAGACGGGAACGGAGGTGGTTGTGGCACAACCTGTGTGGGCTGGTGTGGACGCCGGGAAAGCGGACCATTACGGCGTGGTCATCGACGCTGAGGGCAAGTCGTTGCTGTCGCGGCGCGTCGCTAATGACGAGGCCGCGCTGCTGGAGTTGATCGACATGGTCGCGGCGCTGGCTGATGGCGGAGAAGTCACTTGGGCGATTGACCTCAACGCCGGCGGCGCTGCATTGCTGATCACGCTGCTGATCGCTGCCCAGCAGCGGCTGCTCTACATTCCCGGCCGCACTGTTCACCACGCCTCGGGTGGCTACCGCGGCGACGGCAAGACCGACGCCAAAGACGCTGCGGTGATTGCCGATCAGGCCCGGATGCGCCGCGACCTGCAACCGTTGCGCCCCGGCGACGACATCGCCGTCGAACTGCGCATCCTGACCAGTCGGCGCGCCGATCTGGTGGCCGATCGCACCCGCGCGATCAATCGGCTGCGCGCCCAGCTGCTGGAATACTTCCCGGCCCTGGAACGTGGCTTTGACTACAGCAAAAGCAAGGCCGCGCTGATCCTGCTCACCGGCTATCAAACCCCCGACGGGCTGCGCCGGGCCGGTGCCGCCCGGGTGGCAGCCTTTTTGCATAAACGCAAGGCCCGCAACGCCGATGCGGTCGCAACCGCCGCCATCGAGGCAGCCAACGCCCAACACACCATCGTGCCCGGACAACAGCTTGCCGCGGGCGTGGTCGCCCGCTTGGCTAAGGAGGTGATGGCCCTCGACACCGAAATCGGCGACACCGACGCGATGATCGAGGACCGATTTCGCCGCCACCGCCACGCCGAAATCATCCTGAGCATGCCCGGCTTCGGCGTCATCCTCGGCGCCGAGTTCCTCGCCGCCACCGGCGGCGACATGAGCGCCTTCCCCTCCGTCGACCGCCTCGCCGGCGTCTCGGGTCTGGCCCCAGTACCGCGAGATTCGGGCCGCATCAGCGGCAACCTCAAACGCCCCCGCCGCTACGACCGGCGCCTGCTGCGCGCCTGCTACCTGTCCGCTCTGGTCAGCATCCGCACCGATCCCGCCTCGCGCACCTACTACGACCGCAAACGCGCCGAAGGGAAACGCCACACCCAAGCCGTCTTGGCCCTGGCCCGTCGCCGACTCAACGTCCTGTGGGCCATGCTGCGCGACCACGCCGTCTACCAACCCGCAACCACTACTGCGGCGGCTTGACAACGTCATTGAGAATCTCCTCATCGTCGGGGTGCTGCGGTAGACCATTACGTAAGCTTCCATCGTCGTACCCCGCGAGACCGACCGGGTGCTCACCGTCGGCTGGGAGGTTCGTGACCGCCCGGCGCTGCAACGGGTCAAGGCCACCCTGGACACCGCCGGGACCCCGTCCAAGCAACTGTCGGTCGACGAGGCCAAGACCCGCCGCGTCGAAGAGGTGATCCATCTTCGAGGACTCTCGAGATATCGCGCGGTACAACGGGGTTGGTACCTCATCAAGCCATGCAGTTTGCTCAAACGCGGATCAGGCCGCGCGAACTTTTCGATCCACCGCCCCTAAACAGACGTAAGAATCTCGTTAGAGGTTTGCACCCAAGCACTTCTCAGGTTGCCGGGCCCGTGGGTGGCGCGCTAGCTTGGTCGGGTTTGGAGCCGCGACCCGCCCTCGGTCAGCGGCCCCCATCGCGGGATGACGCGAAGCAACCATTTGTCTTGCGCTTGAAAGGGGTTGCGCGTGCGACAGCTTTCGCCGCTGCGGGTGATGTCGATGGGGCTCGAGGCCGCCGCGGGACTCAACGACGCGGTCGGCAGGCTGGCCTGCGCCGGGGTCGATGTCGCCACTCTGCCGGTCCGGATGGGCGCAAAGGTGCTCTCGGGTGAGGTGTCTCGCTCGACGCTGACCCGGCGGTGCGGGCGCGGCGACGGCCGGATGTGGATCGAGGTGCGCGGCATCGACGGGACCGACGGCGAGGCACATGGCCGCGCCGTCGTCGCCGCGCTGCGGGCACAGCCCGGCGTCACGAATGTCAGCCTGAACCGTCCGCTGTCGCGGGTGGTTGTCGAGATCGACGGGGACGCAGCGTCGCTGGACGCCATCTGCTCGTTGCTTGACGACACCGAAACAGGTTGGGGGGCAGCAGGTTCCACCCGCGCGGGCAGCCTGCCCGGCGACGGCCTGCTGTTGGCCACCCGGGGCGCGATGGTCGCCGTCAATGCCGCCGGGTTCGCGGTCGCCGTCGCGGGCCGAGCGTTGCGGTTGCCGGGGGCCCCGATCGCCGTCGAGGCGGCGTCGGCGATCGCGAATCACCAACCGTGGCTGCGGCGTCTGCTCGAGGACCGGGTCGGCGGCGGCGCGACGGACACGGCGTTGTCGCTGGCCGGCACCGTCGCGCACGTTGTCACGTTGTCACCGGCGAGGTTGTCGGTGGACCTGACGATGCAGGCGTTCAGGGCCGCCGAGGCCCGGGCCGCGGCGCGGGCGTGGGCCCGCTACGAGCCGGAGTTGGCCCGGCACGCCGACGAATCGGAGATGCATCGCTGCCCGCGCCCCGTTCCGCCGCCGGCCGGGCCGATCGAACGTCATGGGAAGCGCATGGCGTGGGTGCAGATCCTCGGTGTCGGCCTGACCGGTGCCGTCACCCGCAACCTCACCGCGGCTTCGAACGCGGCGCTGGCCGCATCGCCAAAGGCGATGCGCACCACGCATGAGGCGTTCGCGAGCACCCTCGGCCGTGGCTTGGCCGATCGGCACGCGGTGCTGCCACTGCGCCCCGAAAGCCTGCGCCTGCTCGACAAGGTCGACGCACTGCTGATCGATCCGCGCGTGCTGTGCAGCGCTCAGATGCGGGTGGTACGCATCCGGGGCGCCCGCGACGGCGAGGTGCTGCAGGCGTGGGCCGACGCCCAGGAACTGCTCGACGACGGCCCGGCCCCGGGCTGGCACCCCATTCATCACGCGGCTGCCGCCCCGCTGGAGGCGCTCATCGCCCCGGCCCCCCACCCGCTGGCGTCGGCCGTGATCACCCAGGCGCGCGACTCCGCCGCGCGCCTGGCGTCGGTGGAGGCCGACCTGCTCGGCGACCTGCGACCGGCGTTCGACGTCATCCACCCGATCGGCAACGGCGGCATCGACGAGGCACTCGCCGACGCGGTGGCCGTTCTGCAACGGGAAGGACACACCGTCGCGGTGCTGTCCTCGTCCGGCGCACAAGCGCTTTCCGGCGCCGACGTGGCCCTGGGGATCAGGCCGGGCGCCGACGGGGCACCGCCCTGGAATGCGGACCTGATGCTCGACGACCTGACCGGGGCGTGGCGGGTGTTGCGCGCGTTGCCCGCGGCCAGGAGGGCGAGCCAGCAGGGCATCGCGATATCGGTGGGCGCTTCGGCGCTGGGAGCGCTGTTCATGGTGCCCGGGGTGCGCAGGTTGCGGGGGCCGGGGCCGGTGACCGTCGGCGCCGTCGCGGGGCTGCTATCCGGATACCTGTTGGCGCTGGGCACAATTCGTACGCCGGCGCCCCGGGCGGCCCCGGCGTACGAGTGGCACGCGATGTCGGCCGAGCGGGTCCGCGAGGTGCTCGCGGCGCTGCGTGACCCTGCCGAGACCAGCTCTGCGGCAACGGAATCCGAGCCGGGCGGACCGCGACTGTCCGCAACGGCGTGGGAGTTCACCAGGGCCGCCTTCGCCGAGCTGACCGGTGACCCGTTGACCCCGCTTCTCGGGTTGTGTTCCGCGGCCACCGCCGTGCTGGGGTCACCGGCCGACGCGCTGCTGGTCGGCACCGTACTGACCGGAAACGCGTTGCTTTCGACCGCCCAACAACTTCGGGCCGAGAACCGGCTGAACCGGTTGCTGGCTCAACAGACCCCGCCGGCGCGGTTGGTCAGCGATGGACCGGGCGCGACGCGCGGCTACCGCGAGGTCGTCATCGAGCAGCTGCGGCCCGGCGACGTGATCGAGGTACGCAGCGACGAGGTGGTTCCCGCCGACGCCCGCGTGATCGAGGCGCACGACCTCGAGGTCGACGAGTCGTCGCTGACCGGTGAATCCCTGTCGGTGCAGAAGCAGATCGAAGCCACACCGGGCGCCGAGCTGGCCGAGCGCCGCTGCATGATCTACGCCGGGACCACCGTCGTGGCGGGCACCGCGGTGGCGGTGGTCACCGCCGTCGGGGCCGACACCCAGACGCGTCGCGCGGCCGAACTGGCCTCCGGTGACCTGCCGACCGTCGGCCTACACCGTCAACTCAGCCAGTTGATGAGCCGCGCATTTCCGTTCAGCGCGGGTGGCGGCGTCCTGGTCGGCGCCCTGGGCCTGCTACGCGGCGGCGGTCTACGCCAGGCGCTCGGCAGCGCCATCGCGGTCGCCGTGGCGGCCGTCCCGGAGGGCTTGCCCCTGATGGCCACCCTCGCCCAGTCGGCGTCCGCGCAGCGGCTGGGCGAATGCGGGGCGCTGGTCCGTGTGCCGCGGGCGGCCGAGGCGCTCGGTCGCGTCGAGGTGGTCTGCTTCGACAAGACCGGGACGCTGAGCGAGAACCGGCTTCGCGTCGCCGAGGTGCGCCCGGTCGGGGAACATTCCCGCGAAGCCGTCCTGCGCTGCGCCGCCCAGGCCGCGCCGGCGGACGACGGCAACCCGCATGTGCATGCCACCGACGAGGCCATCATCAAGGCGGCGGACGCGGCGGCGGGTTCCGGCTCGCGATCCGAGCCGGACGCTCATCTGCCGTTCCGTTCCGGCAGGGCGTTCTCGGGCTCGGTGACGGGTACGGAGCTGACCGTCAAGGGCGCGCCGGAGGTGGTCTTGGCGGCGTGCGGCAACGTCGGCGCGCAGGTGGATGACGCGGTCGCCGCCCTGACGACCGCGGGGCTGCGGACGATCGCGGTGGCCCAACGCCGGCTGAACGCGGCACAGGCGCGGTCGGTCCGCGAAGACCCCGATCGCATCGCCGAGTTGTGCGGCACCGAACTGACGCTGACCGGATTCTTGGGGCTCTCCGACACCCCGCGCCCCCAGGCGCCGCGGCTGCTGGCCGGCCTGGCCGACCGTGGCGTGGCCGTCCGACTGATCACCGGCGACCATCCCGTCACCGCGACCGCTATCGCCCGGGAGCTGGGTGTCCAGGTGAGCGCCGACCAGGTGATCACCGGATCCGAATGGAACGCGATGTCCCGCCAGGATCAGCAGCGCGCGGTGTCCGAACGGGTGATCTTTGCCCGGATGTCACCGGAGAACAAGGTGCAGGTGGTCCAGACGCTCGAGCGTGCCGGAAGGGTGTGCGCCATGGTGGGTGACGGCGCGAACGACGCCGCCGCGATCCGGGCGGCAAGCGTCGGCGTCGGCGTGGTCGCACGCGGCAGCGACTCCGCCCACACCACCGCCGACCTGGTGCTGACCGACGGCCGCATCGAGACACTGGTGGACGCCATCGACGAGGGACGCCGACTGTGGCGCGGGGTCCAGGCGGCGGTGGCCGGGCTGCTAGGCGGCAATGCCGGCGAGGTGATCTTCTCTGTCATCGGCACGGCGCTCACCGGGACCTCGCCGCTGAACACCCGCCAGTTGCTGCTGATCAACATGCTCACCGACGCGTTGCCCGCGACCGCGGTCGCCGTCAGCACGCCGGCCGGGCCGGTGCAACGCGTCGGGCGCGGCATCGACGAGCAGGCGCTGCGGCGCGCCGTGGCGGCGCGCGGGGCACTCACCGCCGGCGCCGCCACGGCCGCGTGGGTGATGGCCTCGGTGACCGGGCTACCGCAGCGGGCCTCCACCGTCGCGTTGATCTCGCTGGTCGCCGTCGAGCTCGGCCAGACGGTGGTCGACTCCCACGCACCCTTGGTGCTGCTCACCGCCGCCGGCTCGTTCGCCGCGTTCACCGCGATGGTGACCACCCCGGGAATCAGCCAGCTGCTGGGCTGCACACCGGTCGGCCCCCTGGGCTGGGCGCAGGGGCTGGGCACCGCCGCGGCCGCGGTCCTCGCCGTCGCCACCACCAATCGGTTGCGGTCGGGTCAGCCGGACGCGCAGTCGCCACCCATCGATGACGAACCGGCGCCCCACGAGCAGCCACCCGGGTCGGCTGAAGTACCAGCGCAGCAGAAACACCCCCGAGCCCCGCATACTGCGGTCCTGATGGCGCCGGCGAAGGCCGCACGGGCACTGAAATCGGTTGACCGGCACCAGCATCGGGTCTCGGCCGAGGTCCTCAGGGATCGCCCGTGAGCCCCTCGGTCAGGGTCATCGCGGCGGCTTTGCGTGGATTATGAACACGCTTCTGCGGCGACCCTGATTCCTCGGCTATCGGCGATCTGCTCCGTCAGGCGGGTTTTCACGCCCAGGACACGGTCGACCCACGCTTGTGCGCCACCAGACCTAACGGGGTTCCCCGCGCATAGCGCAGCGTGAGCGTGCCGGGCGAGCCGGGGCGCCCGGGTTGGTGCACGCTCGTCACGGCATCGACCGCGGCTTTCGACATCCCTTGCAGTTTCGAGCAACTCGTCGCTCACTGCGCTGGGAGCGCTATCACATTTGCGCCCTCGTCGGCGAAGCTCTGACAATGCGCCCGTACTGTGCCCCTGGCGGGCGGATGACCATCACTGCCCTGCCAAGCAATCTCTCTCGTCATCGCGGCTTATTGACCAGGTCGAAACCCGGGTAGCCGGCCTTGGCGACCTCGTCGCAGATGTCGTTGTAAGTCGCGAAGCCCCCGACGAACAACATGAATCCCCTTGGCCTCCCAGGCACATTGGCGCCCATGTACCAGGAGTCCGCCTCGGTGAACAGTGTTGCCTCGGCGCGTCGGGCGCATTCGGCTCTCCAGCCGTCGACCGCATCGCGGGTCGGTTCAATTGCGGCGAAGCCGTGATCCTCGAGGTAGGCGATGGCCGCGGCGATCCAGTTCACCTGCGCCTCGGCGTGCAGCACCATATTCGCGAGGACAGCGGGCGCGCCCGGGCCTGAGATCAAGAACAGATTGGGGCATCGGTCGACACCCAGCCCCAGGTAGGTGCGCGGTCCGCCCTTCCAGTCGTCACACAGCCGCACACCGCCGCGGCCGACGATTTCGATCTTGTCCAGCGCTCCGGTGAGCGCATCGAAACCCGTTGCCAGCACGATTATGTCGACTTGATAGTGGGCGTCCGTGGTGTTGATGCCGGTCGGGTCAATCGATTCGATCGGGGTCTCGCGCAGGTTGATCAGTTTCACATTCGACCGGTTGAAGGTCTGAAAGTAGTTGCTGTCGGTGCAGATCCGCTTGGTGCCGATCGGGTCGGTAGGGATGAGCAGATCCGCAACGGCTGGGTCGTCGATGACGGCGCGGACCTTCTCCTCGTAGAACATGCGCGCCTCGTCGTTGGCCGCCGGATCGGTCATCTGATCCGGGAAGGTTTTGGAGAACAGCACGCCGCCTAACTGCCACCGCGTCTCGAAGGCCGCACGGCGCTCCTCGGGCGTGAACGCCATGGTGGGCTTCGAAGCGGTGATGTGTGGCGATCCGCCGCCGCTGCGCCATGACAGCCGGCGTCGGTGCGCGTAGTCCGCCTTGATCGCGTCGAGTTCCTCCGTCGACAGCGGCTTGTTGCCCGCCGGGACGCTGTAATTGGGGGTGCGCTGGAAGACGTAGAGCTGCTCGGCGCGCTCGGCGATGATCGGAATGGATTGGATGCCAGACGATCCTGTGCCGATCACAGCCACTCGCTTCCCCGTGAAGTTGACGGGTTCGTGCGGCGACGCGGCGGTGTGGTAGAGCTCGCCTGCGAATGTGCGCAGGCCGTCGAAGCTCGGGGTCAGCGCGGCCGACAGCGGACCGGTCGCCATCATGCAGAATCGCGCGGATAGCCGCTGGCCGGTGTCGGTGGTAGTCGTCCAGCGCAGCGTCGTCTCGTCGACGATGGCGGACACGACGCGGGTGTTGAACACCATGTCGCGGCGCAAGTCGAGTTTGTCGGCGACCCAGTTCAGGTACTCGAGGATCTCGGACTGGGCCGCGTACTTCTCCGTCCAGTTCCATCCTGCTGCAGTTCGTCGGAGAAGGAGTAGCAGTAGTCGACGCTTTCGACGTCGCAGCGCGCGCCCGGATACCGGTTGTAGTACCACGTACCGCCAATCTCGGGCGCCGCCTCGAGCACCTGCACCGACAACCCCTCGTTGCGCAACTTGTGCAGCGCCTAGAGACCGGCAACCCGGCGCCGACGACGACGACATCGAGGGGCTGCGCGCTACTCAACAGCCATAGACGGTAGAGGCCGTGGTCACGTCTGCCAGTCGCCGTTCCCGGCCACCGGACGCTGCGGTCGATTCGTCCCGGCTATCGGGCGCGCAGGCTGTCGTCGCCTGCGACGCGGGTTGCCTTGGCCACCCGACCGGCACCTTGTAGTCCGAGGAAGGTGGCCGCGGACTTTGCGTGGCGAACGAAGCAGGGCTGACCGTCGCGTGACGGACCCGGCCGGCGGGGGCCGGACGGCAGATCGAATTCTCTACGGCAATCCCGTCCGCTCACCGGGAAAGCCTTTGGGTCGGACAAGAACTGCGGTAGACCATTAATAAGCCCCCACACGTTAGGACGAACAGCATGAGCGAGCGGGTTATCGACCGGGTAGCGGCTCTGGCCGACCAGCTGCGTGAGCAGGCCGCCGAGGCCGAGCGGATCGGCCGGCTGACCGACGACACCGTGAAGCTGATGAAGGGCGCGGGCCTGATCCGGCTGCTGCAGACCAAGCAGTACCAGGGGTTCGAGGTGCATCCGCGGGAGTTCGCCGAGACGGTGATGGCCACCGCGGCGCTGGACCCGGCCGCCGGCTGGATCGTCGGCGTGGTGGGCGTGCACCCGTATCAGTTGGCCTACGCGGACCCCAAAGTCGCCGCCGAGATCTGGGCCGACGACGTCGACACCTGGATGGCCTCCCCTTACGCGCCGCAGGGGGTGGCAAAGCCCGTCGACGGCGGCTACCTGTTCAACGGGCGCTGGCAGTTCAGCTCGGGCACCGACCACTGCGACTGGATCATCCTGGGCGCGATGCTCGGCGACGATAAGGGCATTCCGTTGATGCCGCCGCAGATGCTGCACATGATCCTGCCGCGCAAGGACTACGAGATCGTCGAGGACTCGTGGAACGTGGTCGGCCTGCGCGGCACCGGCTCCAAGGACGTGATCGTGTCCGACGCGTTCGTGCCGGCTTACCGCACCATGGACGCGACCAAGGTGATGGATGGCACCGCCCAGCGCGAGGCCGGCATGACCGAGCCGCTGTATCTGATGCCGTGGTCGACGATGTTCCCGCTGGGCATCTCGGCGGCGACGATCGGCATCGCCGAGGGGGCGCTGGCCGCGCACCTGGACTACCAGCGTGAGCGTGTCGGGGCCACCGGAACCGCGATGAAGGACGACCCCTACGTGATGTTCGCCGTCGGCGAGGCCGCCGCCGACATCAATGCCGCCCGCCAGGAACTGCTGGCCAACGCCGACCGCATCTATGACATGGTCGCCGCCGGCCAGGAGGTGTCGTTTGCCGACCGCGCGGCCGGGCGGCGCACCCAGATCCGCGCTGTGTGGCGGGCGGTCTCGGCGGTCGACGAGATCTTCGCCCGCTCGGGCGGCAACGCGGCACGCATGGACAAGCCGCTGCAACGGTATTGGCGCGACGTGCATGTCGGCCACCTGCACGCCATCCACATGCCCGGCACCACCTATCACGCCTCGGCGCTCAGTTCGCTGGGCATCGACCCGCCCGAGGGCCCGCTGCGGGCTTTGATCTAGGAGAACGCGTTGACCGACCTGAAAAGTTTGGGCTACATCACCATTTCGACCAATGACATCGACCGCTGGCGGCAATTCGCCTTCGACATCCTGGGTTTCGCCGAAGGCAAGGGGCCCTACCCCGAGGCGCTGTATCTGCGGATGGACGAGCGCGCGGCCCGGCTCATCGTGGTGCCCGGCGAGACCGACCGGGTGCTCACCGTGGGCTGGGAGGTGCGTGACCGCCCCGCGCTGCAACGGGTCAAGGCCACCCTGGACACCGCCGGGACACCGTTCAAGCAACTGTCGGTCGAGGAGGCCGAGACCCGCCGCGTCGAAGAGGTGATCACCTTCGAGGACCCCGCCGGCACCACGCTCGAGGTGTTCCACGGCGCGGTGTTAGACCACAGCCCCGTCATCACCCCGTTCGGCGCGAGATTCGTCACCGGCGAGCAGGGCATGGGCCACGTGGTGATACCCGCCACCGATCCAAACGGGTTGTTCGACTTCTACACCGACGTGCTGGGGTTCCGTTCCCGCGGTGCGTTCCGGGTGCCGCTGCCCAAAGAGTTTGGGCCCGTGCGGGTTCGCTTCCTGGGCATCAACGAACGACACCACAGCCTGGCGATCGTGCCGGCCGCACATCAGCGCGACCCGCGCCTGGTGCACATCATGGTGGAGGTCGACAGCCTCGACGCCGTCGGGCAGGCGCTCGACCGCGTCAACGCCGAGGGCTTCCAGTTGTCCTCCACGCTGGGCCGGCACACCAACGACAAGATGGTGTCGTTCTACGTGCGCGCGCCCGGCGACTGGGACATCGAGTTCGGCACCGACGGCATGCGTGTCGACGAAAGCTACTACACCGCAGAGGAAATCACGGCCGACAGCTACTGGGGCCACCAGTGGATCGGCGAAATGCCCGCGGCCATGCGGCTATGACGCCCGATACCGACGTCACGCCGGTCCCGGCCTCCTCCGTCACGTCGTGGGATGACGAGGCCGACGTCGTCATCGCCGGGTACGGGGTGGCCGGCGCCGCGGCCGCGGTCGAAGCGGCGCGCTCCGGCGCCGATGTCCTCGTCCTGGAACGCACCGGGTCGTGGGGCGGCGCGGCGGCGATGGCCGGCGGGTTCATCTACCTCGGCGGCGGCACGCCGCTGCAAAAGGCCTGTGGCTTCGACGATTCCGTCGACAACATGGCGGCGTTCCTCAATGTCGCGATGGGGCCCGGCGCCGACGAGAACCGGATCGCCGACTACTGCGCCGGCAGCGTCGCCCACTACGAGTGGCTGGTCGGCTGCGGCGTGCCGTTCAAGGCCGAGTTCTTCTCCGAGCCGGGCTGGGAACCGATGGGCGATCAGGGCCTGATGTACAGCGGCGGCGAAAACGCCTACCCCTTCAACACCATCGCCTCCCCGGCGCCGCGTGGGCATGTCCCGCAGATGCAGAACAAGAAGCAGGGCGAGGCCAGCGCGGGCTACATGCTGATGAAGCCGCTCGTCGAAACCGCCACCGCAGCCGGCGCACGCGCGCGCTACGACGTCCGCGTGCAACGCCTCGTCGTCGAAGCCGACGGCAGGGTGGTCGGGATCCGCGCCCGCCAATACGGCACCGAGGTGACGATCCGGGCGCGCACCGGGGTGGTGCTCGCCACGGGCAGCTTCGCCTACAACGACGAGATGGTGGCGCGCTACGCCCCGCGAATCGCGGGCCGCCCGGCCGCTTCGATCGAACAGCACGACGGGCAGGCGATCCGGATGGCGCAGGCGCTGGGCGCCGACCTGGCACACATGGACGCCACCGAGGTCGCGATCTTCATCGACCCGCAACAACTGGTCCGCGGCATCCTGGTCAACGGCCGCGGCCAGCGCTACGTCGCCGAGGACACCTACCCCGGTCGCGTCGGCCAGCTGACGCTCTACCAACAGGACAACATCGCCTACCTGATCATCGACGACGATGCGCAGCAGGAGGCGATGGCGTCGTGGTCGCCCAAATTCATGCTGCGCCCGGCGACCTGGGTGGCCGACACCGTCGCCGACCTGGAAAGCGACATGGGCCTGGCGCCCGGCTCGCTGCAGGCGACCGTCGCCGCCTACAACGAGGGCGCCGCCCGCGGCGAGGACCCGCTGCTGCACAAGAAGCCCGAATGGCTCAAGCCGATCGGCTCCCCCGTCGGCGCCATCGATCTGCGGGAGAACACCGGCGGCTTCACGTTGGGCGGACTGGCCACCACGCTCGACGCCGAAGTGCTCCACGTCAGCGGTGACCCCATCCCCGGACTGTTCGCCGCCGGCCGTTGCACGGCGGGGCTGGCCGCCTGGGGCTATGCCAGCGGCATCTCGCTCGGTGACGGCAGCTTTTATGGCCGCCGAGCGGGTTCGTCCGCAGCCCGCGCCTGAAGCGCTCCCACCCCTACCGATGTCTGATTGCCGCGTGGCGCGCCTGTGTCCGCGGACGCCTCCCGCGAGTCACATGACAGCTACGACAGGCATGTGGTAGAAACAGATCTTCCTATTAGGAATATGTCAGTCAGATACAATGACGTCTGGTCCATGCCGCGGTGCGGGCCAGCCTGGAAGTGCGCTTGCTGTAGGGCACCAGCTTGCATCGTCCGTCGCCGCCCCAGCGCCAGTCGTGAAACGGGCAGGCGATCTCGTTGCCCTTGATCTCTCCCTGCGACAGGTCACCACCCATGTGCCGGCAGTATCCGTCCAGCACGTTGATGCTGCCGTCGGCCGCGCGGAAAACGACGAGCTTCTGCCCGAAGGCGTTGACGCCATGCGGCTTGCCGTCGCCTAGATCCCGGAGCAGGCCCAGGCAATGCCAGCCACGCGCGAACCGTGTCGGCGCGGCATCCGCTTCGATGACCCGAATCTGGTCGGGCTCCGACTGCGATGTCATAGCAGCTATTCAATCCCTGAAGCAGCGCTTGCGGCCGCGGCTTGTTCCACTCATCAGGAAGGCTCTTCCTCGGAGCCGTAGTCCCGGCCTACCGTTCTCAGCGTGACCGCGCACAGTACGACGATCCCGGCGGGCCTTGCCGTGACTGACACTTGCGTCGACCTGCTGGTGGTCGGCTCCGGCACCGGCATGGCCGCGGCACTGGCCGCCCACGAGCTCGGGCTGTCGGTACTGATCGTCGAGAAATCGTCATTCGTGGGCGGGTCGACCGCACGCTCGGGCGGCGCGCTGTGGCTGCCCGCCGGTCCGGTGCTGGACGAGGCCGGTGCCCACGACACGGCCGAGCGCGCCAACACCTACCTCGAGTCGGTGGTGGCGGGATCGGCACCGCGTCGGCGATCGACCGAATTCGTCACACACGTGCCCGCGACGGTGGCCATGCTGCGCCGTACCACGCCGCTGCGGCTGTTCTGGGCCCGCGACTACTCCGACTACCACCCCGAGGAGCCGGGCGGCAGCGCGGCCGGGCGGACCTGCGAGTGCCGTCCGCTGAACACCTCGATCCTGGGGGAATACCGCACCCGGCTGCGGCCCGGCGTCATGGAGGCCAGCGTCCCGGTCCCGACGACGGGTGCGGATTACCGCTGGATGAATCTGATGGCCCGCGTGCCACGGAAGGGCATCCCGACAATCGCCAAACGAGTGGCGCAGGGCGTGGGTGGCCTGCTTGTCGGCCGTCGCTACGCGGCGGGCGGGCAGGGCCTGGTGGCGGGGCTGTTCGCCGGCGTGCTGCGGGCCGGCATCCCGGTCTGGACGGACACCACGCTGTTGCGCTTCACCGGCGATTCCGACCGTGTCACCGGCGCGGTCGTGGATCACGCCGGCCGCGAGCTGACGATCACCGCCCGCCGCGGGGTGGTGCTGGCCACCGGCGGCTTCGACCACAGCATGGACATGCGGTGGAAATTCCAGTCCGAATCGCTGGGCGCCAACCTGAGCCTGGGCGCGGAGAGCAACACCGGCGACGGGATCCGTTCAGCTCAAGAGCTGGGCGCCGACATCGATTTGATGGATCAGGCGTGGTGGTTCCCCGCCGTTGCGCCGCTGCCCGGCAAAGCGCCCGTGGTGATGCTCGCCGAGCGATCGCTCCCGGGCTGCCTCATCGTGGACCAGAACGGCCGCCGCTTCACCAATGAGTCGACGGACTACATGTCCTTCGGCCAGCGGCTACTCGAACTGGAACGTGAGGGAATTCCGGTCGAAGCCATGTGGATCATCTTCGATCAGCAATACCGCAACAGCTATGTCTTTGGCGCCGACCTGTTTCCGCGCATGCGGATTCCGCAGGCCTGGTACGACGCTGGCATCGCGGTGCGGGCCTCTGGTCTTGGCGAGCTGGGCGCACAAATCAACGTCCCGGTCGCAGAGTTCACTGCAACGATGGCCCGGTTCAACGAAAACGCTTGTGCTGGAGAAGATCCCGACTTCGGCCGAGGACGCAGTGCCTATGACCGCTACTACGGCGATCCGACCGTCGCTCCGAACCCCAACCTGCGTCCGCTGCTCAAAGGACCGTTCTACGCCGTGAAGATGGTACTCAGCGACCTGGGGACCTGCGGCGGCCTGAAGGCCGACGGGCGGGCGCGGGTGGTCCACGAGGACGGCAACGTCATCGCCGGCCTGTACGCGATCGGCAACACCGCCGCCAACGCGTTCGGGACGACGTATCCGGGCGCGGGCGCGACGATCGCCCAGGGACTCGTGTACGGGTATATCGCGGCCCGCGACGCGGCAGGCGCCGATTAGTCGGCTTCGCGCTTGGCTTCGACCTGCTTCTCCACCTCGCGCCAATAGCCCGGCGTGGGACGAGGTTTCCCGGCGCCGCCTTTGGCCGCCTTTGCGATGACGGCGTCCGCCTCGTCGATGTCCTTCATCAGTTCCAGCGCGAACTCGCGCTCGGCGGCGTAGTACTTGGCGGCCCAACGCAGCGCGATAACCGAATACGCCCAGGCGGGTTCGACCTCGGCCCCCTCAGCGTCCTCGACCGCTTTGCGATGCCGGGCCTCGGCGTACGCCACATGCTCCTGGAGTAATTCCTTGAGCCGGGCCGGATTGCTGAGATGACCGAACGTCACCCGCGCAAGACGCTGTGCTTGAGCACCGGCGGGTCCACCGGCGCGTTGTTGGTCCAGTCAGTGACGGCGGCCATCCCGGCCGGGGTGATCTTGTAGAGCCGGCGGCTGCGGGTGCCCTCGTCGCGCTCGACGCGCGATGTCACCAGGCCCAGGCCCTCGAGTTTCTTCAGCTCCGTGTAGATCTGGCTGTACGACGGGCTCCAGTAGTAGAGATCGACGCTCCAGTCGATCCACTTCTTGAGGTCATAGCCGGAGACCTCCTCCTCGTAGGACATCATGCCCAGCAGCGCCCAGCTGGTGGCGGCAAGCGCCGCCTTCCCCTGGTTTCCGCTGGCAGCGGGCATTTTGGAGTCCACATCGCCAGAGTAACAACATGGGCCGGAAGATCGCGTGACATGGACCGCTAGCCGGGACGGGCTGTTGTGGGCGATTGTTGCAGGGTGAAATTCACCTTTCCCCTGCCCCACATGTTGCGCCTTCCCGCAATGACCCAGCCCTGGGAAGCCGCGGTCACGGGACCCGACCAGACCCGTATGGTCAAATGCGCCGACCGCTGGGGCTACGACATGATCGCCGTCCCCGAGCATCTCGTCATCCCCACCGAGCACGTCGGGCTGTCCGGGCCCCACTACCTGCACTCGACTGCCGCCCAGGCCTATATCGCCGGTGCGACCGAGCGGGTCGCCATCAACTCGTGCGTGACCATCCTGCCGCTGCACCAGCCGATCGACCTGGCCAAGGCGCTGGCAACCGCGGACTGGATGAGCGGGGGCCGGATGATGGTGACCTTCGGAGTCGGCTGGCTGGCACGGGAATTCGAGCTCCTCGGGGTGCCCTTCGGCGAACGGGGACGCATCGCCGACGAGTACCTGGCGGCCATCATCGAGCTGTGGACCAGCGACACACCGCGATTCGACGGCCGCTACGTGTCGTTCGACGACATCGCGTTCGAACCGAAACCCGTTCAGCGGCCGCATCTTCCGATCTGGATCGGCGGCGACGCCGACGCGGCGCTGCGCAGGGCGGCCAAGTACGCCTCCGGCTGGTGGCCGTTTTTGACACCGCCCGAACAAATCGCCGAAAAGCTCGACTACATCAAGTCCCAGCCGTCCTATGACGGCCGGCCGTTCGAGGTGATGCACGGGCTGAGCACCAACCGGGTCGGCGAGGGACACGTCGCCCGCGACGACCCGAACGGGCGGCCCGGCATGAGCGCCGGCGAGATCGTCGACCGGTTGGGCCGGCTCGCCGAACAGGGCGTGACGATGAGCGCGGTACCCATCCCCGCCGTCTCCGGCGTCGACGAATACCTCGACTACGCGCAATGGGTGATCGAGGAGATCAAGCCCAAGCTCACCTGATGGTCGAGCCGCACTTGCGCACCCACCACACCGCGGCGACGGTGCCGGCGATCCCGACGGCCACGGCGATGGCCAGGTGCGCGTGGGTGGATCGACGACTGCGCGCTTTTGGCAATCGATCGGTCAATGGGCCGGCCCGAACTTCATGCCAGGCAGGATAGCGACATGTATCGCAAGCGGGTCGTCATTGCCGGGCTCGGGGATGCGGGCGTGTTGGCCGCGATCCGGCTGTCGGGGCACGCCGACGTCGTCGGCATTTCCGTCAAGTCGGCGCTGGTCAGCGGTCAGGAACTCGGTGTCCGGCTCGCCCGCCCGCACGACTGGGCACGCGACTACTGGATTCCGTTCGATCGGTTCCGGCGCCTGGACCGGGTGCGCACGGTGCAGGCCCGGCTCACCGGCGTGGACTTGGCCGCCCGCGCCGTCCTGGGCAACCGGGCCGACGGCGCGACACTCGCCGAAAAGTTCGACGCGCTGATCATCGCGACCGGGGTCAGCAACGGCTTCTGGCGCCGGCCGACGCTGCAATCGGCCGCGGAGGTCGGCGCCGAGCTGCGCGCCGCGCACGACCGGCTCGCCGAGGCCGATTCGGTCATCGTCGTGGGCGGCGGCGCGGCGGCGGTCAGCAGCGCGCTCAATTTGGCCACCACCTGGCCGGACAAGCGGATCGACCTGTACTTCCCCGGACAGTCCGCCCTGGGCGGGCACCACCCCCGCATCTGGAGCCGGATTCACCGACGACTCACCGGCCTGGGCGTGGGAATCCACCCGGGCCACCGCGCGGTGCTGCCCGACGGCTTCGCGGGCGAGGAGATCACCGGCGAACCGGTGCGCTGGAGCACCGGACAAGCCCCCGCCGCCGCCGACGCCGTGCTGTGGGCGATCGGGCGGGTGCGACCCAACACCGATTGGCTGCCGCCGGAGCTGCTCGACGAGCGCGGGTTCGTGCGTGTGACGCCGGAGCTGCGGGTGCCCGGATACCGCGGCGTCTTCGCGGTCGGTGACGTCGCGGCGACCGATCCCCTGCGCAGCTCGGCCCGCAACCGCGGGGATGCGCTGGTGGCCCGCAACGTTCGGGCCGAGCTGAGCGGCGGGCGGCTGCGGGCCTACCGGGCACCGACGCGGCGGTGGGGTTCGTTGGGGGGTATACAGCCCGACGGGCTGGAGGTGTTTCTGCCCAGCGGCCACGCGTTCCGGTTCCCGTCGTGGTCGGTCGAGCGGGTGGTGATGCCGTGGATCGTGCGCTGGGGCATGTATCGCGGAGTGCGGCAGAACAATCCGCTTGGATAGGATCAGCCGCTGTTGAGCAACAGCATGAGCCCGTAGTCCATGTGGATCTGCTGATGGCAATGCAATAGCGACAGGCCGGGCTGGTCGGCGACGAAGTCGACGTCCATGCTCTGGTAGCCGCCCAGCATCGCGACGTCCTTGCGCACGCCTGCCGTTGGCGTGCCGGCGAATTGGGTGATTTCGAACGTGTGCCGGTGCAGGTGCATCGGGTGCAGGTCGTCGCTGGCATTGCGGAAGCGCAGCCGGTAGCGCTTGCCCCGCTGCACATCGAACACGGGCCGATTGGCGTCCATCGAAAAGGGCGTGCCGTTGATCGTCCAGAGGTTGAAGCCGTTGTCGGCGGCATTGTGCTTCTCGATCAGCATCTCGATGGTGTGCTCGGGCGGCGGAGCCAGCGCGGGGTTGGGCGGCGCGAACACCCGGTAGTCCCACGTAAACGGCGGCGGCTCCGCCCATTGCGGATCTCCACCGCGCCCGGCGTATTCCACGACCACCCCCATGCCGCGGGCGCGGTCGTCATCGGACAGGTCGCCCAGCACCCATACCCCTGGGTTGGTCATGGTGACCACTGCCGAAATGCGTTCGCCCGCACCGAGCCACAGCACGGGCACGGTGGCCGGATTCGGCACCGGGTTGCCATCCAGCGCTATCACGTTGAAGGTATGGCCGGGCATGGCCAGGCTGCGCGTCTCGGTGGCGCTGCCGTTGAGGACGTGCAGCAGCACCCGCTGGCCGGTCTGGACGCGAATGGGATCGCCGTGGCCGAGCATGCGGCCGTTGACGGCGAACGCCCCGTAACCGACCTCGAAGCCCCGCGGGTCCCCACGATCAAGCGAGGCCTTCATCGATGACTCGCCCCTCGCCTTGAGGTCGGGGTCCTCCTCGCCGGCCAAGAAGTCACTGGCCATGTCGCCGCCGCGGCTGAACGTGGGTTCGAATTCCTTGAGCGTCAAAAAGATTTCTTGGTCGTAGGCGCCGGGGTTCTGTTTGGGTTCGATGTAGACGGGGCCGACCAGTCCGCTGTATTGGCCACGGGACAGGTCGGAGCGCGGCACCACATGGGTGTGGTAGAAGCGGAAACCCGCCGGGCCGGGGACGAAGGAGATCCGCCGCATGCCGTGCGCGGGGATGTAGGGCGTGCCCTCCTCGGCGGAGCCGTCGACGTCGATGCCCACGTGCTGACCGTGCCAGTGCAGCTGCTCGGGGGAAGCGGTGTCGTTGAAGACATCCACCGATGTCCGCTGGCCCTCTTTGAATCGCAGCAGCGGGCCGGGGAATTGGCCGTTGTACGTCAGGGTCGATACCGTGTGGCCCGGCGCCAATTCGACTGCACCGGTGCCGATCCGCAGCGTGTAGTCGGCCTTGCCGCCGGGTGGCGCGGGCCGTGCGCACGCGCCCCCGCTTGCTGCGAGCGCGGCCAGGCCACCCCATTTGAAGAAGTCACGACGATCGAGCGACACGTCATCGCCTCCGCGGATACGCTTCGAGGGCGGGCAACAGGAAGTCGATGCGGTTGTCCAATTCGCTTGCCACCCGGTCGAATTCCCGATAGCCGGCGCCGGTGGCCGACGGGTCGGGCAGGCTCCAGTGCATCGTCGTGGCCAGGCCGTGGGCGCGCGCATACTCGCGGACCCTGTCGCACAGGGTGATCACGCAATCGAAGCGGCGCCGGGCCACCGCGGTCAACGGCTGGGGCCGTTGCCCGCCCAGGTCGATGCCGTATCTGTCGCACATGATGCGTATCGCGTCGGGGTGCAGATGCGGTTTGGGATGACTGCCCGCGCTCGCGGCGCGAATGCGGCCCTGGCTCCGCCTCCGAAGCAGCGCCTCGGCCATGGGAGAGCGCGCGCTGTTGCCGGAGCACAGGAACAGCACCGAGCGCGTCGCGGGCTTGGCGACCGGCGTCGGTGCGAGTGCCGGATGCAGGGCCGCGGCGGCCTCGCGGAACGCCTCGGCGCACCCCGTCAGGTTCAGGCGGTAGTAGGTGTCGCGGCCGTCGAAAGTGCTGCGCCGCGCGTCGACGAGCCCGGCCGAGCGCAGCCGCCGCAAGTGATAGGAAACCAGGTTCTGCGGCTCGCCGACGGCGGCAGCCAACTCCCGCACCCGGTGGTCGCTGCCCGCCAGTTCGGTCAGCAGCGCCCAGCGCACCGGATGCGACGCCATCTGCATCAGCGACGGAACCGTCGTCTTGCTTGCCACCATTTTCGGCGAGAATACATCAAACTCGTTTGATAGGTTGTCCACTGCGTGCGCGGTGAGGAGACGCAGTGGCCGACAGCAACACCGGCGAGCTTCGCCGAAGCCTGGGCTTGTTCGATGCGGTGACGATCGGGCTGGGCTCGATGATCGGCGCCGGGATCTTCGCCGCGCTTGGTCCGGCGGCGCGTGCGGCGGGCTCGGGCCTGCTGCTGGGCCTGGCGGTCGCCGCGGTGGGCCGGCGCCTTGTCACTGGACGCCCGGCTCAACCGCTCGGCCAGGTAGCCCCCACCCGCAGCGACACCGAACTTGCCATCTGATTCGATGAGTGTATATATAGAAGGATGTCGAATCAGCAGTCCACATGTTGCCCGCCGCTCGGGGCGGCAGCCATGGATGAGGCACAGGCCGCCGACCTGGCGGCGATGTTCAAGGCGCTGGGCGACCCGGTGCGCCTGAGGTTGTTGAGCCTGATCGCCAGCCACCCCGGCGGTGAGGCCTGCGTCTGCGAGATCTCGGCGACCTTCGATCTCTCCCAGCCCACGATCTCCCATCACCTCAAGCTGTTGCGCTCGGCAGGGCTGTTGGACTGCGAGCGCCGGGGCACCTGGGTGTACTACTGGGTGGTTCCGGCCGCGCTGCAGCAACTTTCGTCGGTCCTGCGCCCATGAGCAGCACCCAGGCGCCGACATCCACCGCAGCCGCGGCGGTGACCCGACTTCCCACCCTCGACCGGTTCCTGCCGGTCTGGATCGGCGCCGCGATGGCCGCCGGCCTGCTGCTGGGACGAATCGTTTCGGGGCTCGGATCGGCGCTGAGTGCCGTTGCCGTTCAAGGGATTTCGCTGCCGATCGCGGTTGGCCTGTTGGTGATGATGTATCCGGTGCTGGCCAAGGTCCGCTACGACCGGCTCGACGAAGTCACCGCCGACCGCAAGCTGCTCGCATCGTCCTTGTTGCTCAATTGGGTGGTCGGTCCCGCGGTGATGTTCACGTTGGCCTGGTCGCTGCTGGCGGACCTGCCGGAGTACCGCACCGGCCTGATCATCGTCGGGCTGGCGCGCTGCATCGCCATGGTGATCATCTGGAACGACCTGGCCTGCGGGGACCGCGAGGCCGCGGCCGTCCTGGTCGCGCTGAATTCGCTGTTCCAGGTGGTCATGTTCGCCGCGCTGGGCTGGTTCTACCTCTCGGTGCTACCGGGGTGGTTGGGCCTGGCCCAAACCGGCATCCATGTCTCCCCATGGCAGATCGCCAAGGCGGTGCTGATCTTCCTCGGCATCCCCCTGCTGGCCGGATACCTGTCCCGCCGGCTGGGCGAACGGGTCCGGGGGCGCGACTGGTACGAGACGCGGTTCCTCCCCCGCGTCGGGCCATGGGCCCTCTACGGGTTGTTGTTCACCATCGTGATTCTCTTCGCCCTGCAGGGCCATCAGATCACCTCTCGGCCATTGGACGTGGCCCGCATCGCGATCCCGCTGCTGGCCTACTTCGCGATCATGTGGGCCGGCGGGTATGCCCTCGGAGTCCTCATGCGGCTCGGCTACGCGCGCACCACCACCCTCGCGTTCACCGCCGCCGGCAACAACTTCGAACTGGCCATCGCGGTGGCCATCGCGACCTACGGCGTCACGTCCGGGCAAGCCCTCGCGGGCGTCGTCGGCCCACTGATCGAGGTGCCCGTGCTGGTCGGGCTGGTCTACGTGTCGCTTGCCCTGCGGACCCGGCTGTTCCGGGCCGACTCCACCGGAGGGGCCGCCGATGACCGCTAAGCCCAGCGTCCTGTTCGTCTGCGTGCACAACGCCGGACGCTCGCAGATGGCCGCCGCCCTGCTGAGCCGGATGGCCGAAGGCCGCATCGAAGTCCGTTCCGCCGGAACGCAACCCGCCGATGAGGTCAACCCCGTCGCCATTGACGCCATGGCCGAGCTGGGCATCGACATCACCGCGGCCAACCCGAAAATCCTCACCGGTGAAGACGTCCAGACCAGCGACGTCGTGATCACCATGGGCTGCGGCGACACCTGTCCGTACTTTCCCGGAGTGTCCTACCGCGACTGGAAAGTGCCCGACCCCGCCGGCCAACCGCTGACCGCGGTGCGCGCCATCCGCGACGACATCGCCCAGCACGTCGAGGCGTTGATCGCCGAACTCCTCCCCACCACAACCCCATAGTCGCACCGAAAAGAAAGGACACCCCCATGTCTCGTGTGCAACTCGCCCTCAATGTCGACGACCTCGGCGAGGCGATCGCCTTCTACTCCAAGCTGTTCAATGCCGAGCCGGCGAAGGTCAAGCCCGGTTACGCCAACTTCGCGATCGCCGAACCCCCGCTCAAACTGGTGCTGCTCGAGAACCCCGGTCACGGCGGCAGCCTGAATCACCTCGGCGTGGAAGTCGCCTCGAGTGACACCGTGCACGCCGAAATCGGCCGTCTCACCGAACGAGGGCTGGTCACCGACGAGGAGCTCAACACCACCTGCTGTTACGCCAGCCAGGACAAGGTGTGGGTCACCGGCCCCGGCGGCGAACGCTGGGAGGTCTACACCGTCATCGCGGACTCCGACACCTTCGGACCCAGCACCGACGAAGCCGTAGCGAGCTGCTCTTGTAACGGGTAGACGCGCCAGCGTCGGGGCGATGCGGTTCCCGCGCGGGCCGAACGGGGAGACTGGGCGGATGGCCGATCCCGGAGAAAACGCGTTCGAAGAGCTCGTGGCGCTGCTGAACTACCCGATGTACGTCGTGACGACCTGGGCCGACGGCGTCGCCGCGGGCTGCGTGGTCGGGTTCACCAGCCAGACCAGCATCCACCCGCCCCGATTCCTGGTCGGCCTGTCCCGGAAGAACCACACCTTCCGGGTGGCCAGCAAGGCGACACATCTGGCGGTGCACCTGTTCGACCGCGATCACCTGGACATCGTGGAGCTGTTCGGAAGCCAGACCGGCGACACGATCAACAAGTTCGACCGGTGCTCGTGGCACAGCGGCCCGGCGCAGATGCCCATCCTCGACGACGCGGCCGCGTGGTTCGTCGGGGAGATTCTCGAGCGTTTCTCGCTGGGCGATCACGTAGGGCATCTGCTCGCGCCGGTGGACGGCCACCCACCGCGGGAACTGGAAAGCTGGGTGTCCTTCAGCGACGTCCGGCATCTGGAACCCGGCCACGAGGCGTAACAGTGGTCCCCCGGGTGGGCACCGTCGCCGGCGTCACCGAACTCGCATCGTTCTACGCCGATCCCCCGCAGGGGGTGCGGGTCAACATGATCTTCAGCGCCGATGGCGCCGCCGCGTTCGGCGGCCGGGCCGGTCCGCTGTCCTGCCCCACCGATCAACAGCTGCTGAAGATCCTGCGCGGCTTCGCCGACGTCGTCCTAGTCGGCGCCGGCACCGCGCGCGCCGAAAACTACGGGCCGGTGCGGCTCACCCGTCCGGGACCGACGCCGCCGATCGCGGTGATCAGCCGCAGCGGCCGACTGCCCTCCAGGCTGTTCGGCGACCCCGACCGGCCGCCGATCGTGGTGACGTGCGCCCAAGCGGCGGCGGCGCGCGACGACCGCGGCGACGGGCGGCAGGTCCTGGTGGCCGGCGACGACTCCGTGGACGTGGCGCGCGGCGTCGCGCTGCTGCGCGCACAAGGCATGCACCGCATCCTGTGCGAGGGCGGCCCGACCGTGCTCGACGAGCTGGTGGAGGCCGACGCCGTCGCTGAGATCTGCGTGACGTTGGCCCCCAAACTCGCCGCGAGCCAGCCGGTGGGCCACCGCCCCACTGCGTCGCCACTGGCCGCACCGGTGACGATGCGCCTCGAGCACGCGCTGGTGTGCGACGACTACCTGTTCTTGAGATATCGCCGCTGATTCCGCTCGACATGCAGCCCGGCAAGCCGCTTCCTATGATGGAAATGCCCCGGTGCACATCCGTATCGAATCGCCTGCGCGGCATGGTTTTCAGTTCCTCGCCGTCCACTTTCTCGAGCCACACAGAGGAGGACCATCGGCCAGGTGAGCAGCTCAAACGACGACCATGACTACCGCAATCTGGCGGTGAACCGGCTGCGGCCCAGCGAACTTCAATGGGCACTGAACCACGACGCCGTGCACGGGATCGCGTACGCCTTCAAGAATCCCGTCGCCGTCGCCGAATCCATCGACGATCCGGACGACGACAGAATGACCTATCTCATCCGCGTCAAGCGCGACGACCTGGCCAACGCGCTCGGCAAGATCAACCACTGGATCACCGAAAACCCCGGCCCCGCCGGGATGCAGGCCTTCGGATTCGTCCGGGCGCTGTCCCGCGAAGGGCTGACCGAACGACGCGGCGGCGACGACGAACTCCGTTAGTCCGGGTCACCGAATTAGCCGCTTTCGCTATTCGCCGTGCCCAGCGGCCCGTGAAACCTTAGCCTTATGCCTGCGCACGGTCGGTGACTGAGGAGTCGGGATGGGTGACACCACCGCGGATTCGCGGGAGGGTTCGCAGTTCGGACCGTATCGGCTGCGACGGCTGATCGGTCGCGGCGGCATGGGTGACGTCTATGAGGCCGAGGACACGGTCCGGGAACGCACCGTGGCGCTGAAGCTGATGTCGCAGACGCTGTCCAACGACCCGGTCTTCCGATCCCGCATGCAGCGCGAGGCCCGCACCGCGGGCCGGCTGCAGGAACCGCACGTCGTGCCGATTCATGACTTCGGCGAGATCGACGGCCAGCTCTATGTCGACATGCGCCTGATCGACGGCAAAGACCTGGCCACCATGCTGAGCCGATACGGGCCGCTGTCCCCGCCCCGGGCCGTGGCCATCGTGCGCCAGATCGGCTCGGCGCTCGACGCCGCCCACGCCGCCGGGGTCCTGCATCGCGACGTCAAGCCGGAGAACATCCTGGTCAGTGGCGACGATTTCGCCTACCTTGTCGACTTCGGGATCGCCAGCGCCACCGCCGACGAAAAGCTGACGCAGATCGGCACCACCGTGGGCACCGTCAAGTACATGGCGCCCGAGCGGTTCAGCGACACCGAGGTCACCCATCGGGCCGATATCTACGCCCTGGCCTGCGTCTTGTACGAGTGCCTGGTCGGATCCCCGCCGTATACCGGCGACCAGATCAGCGTGATGGGCGCCCACCTGCACCAGGCGATCCCGAAGCCCAGCGCCGCCCGGCCCGGCATCCCGGTCGCCTTCGACGGGGTGATCGCCCGCGGCATGGCCAAGGATCCCGCGGACCGCTACGCCACCTGCGGCGACCTGTCGGCGGCCGCCTACGCGGCGCTGGCCGAATCCGACCAGGACCGGGCCACCGACATCCTGCAGCGCAGCCAGGTGGCGCAGCTGCCGGCCGCTTTCGCCGGCCAGCAGGCCGCCGGAATCGCGCAGGCCGCCCCCGCGCACGCCCCGTCGTCCGGCCCGATGTGGGCGGCGCCGCCTCCCGGGGTTCCGGTGCCCCAGCCGACGGGATGGGCCGGCGCGCCCGCCTGGGCGCCCAGCACCGCCGGGCCCGTCGGCGCACAGCCGTGGGGTCAACCGCCCCGGCCGAGCAGGAAGCCCTGGATATGGGTGGGCGTCGCCGCCACCGCCCTGGTGGCCATCGTGGGCGTCGCCCTCGCCGTCGTCCGGCCATGGGAGTCCTCGGCTCCGGCGCCGCCGACCAAGCCGCCGCCACCGGCCGACGCCGTCGCTCTCCGGGTCCTCGACGACGGCGTGTTCGTGGGCAGCTCGGCGGCGTCGACGACGATCGACATCTTCAACGAACCCATCTGCCCGCCCTGCGGCAGTTTCATCCGGTCGAACGCGGGCGACATCGACGCCGCCGTGAACAACAAGAAGCTCGCGGTGCGCTATCACCTGCTGGACTTTCTCGACGAGAAGTCGCACAGCAAGAACTACTCGACCCGGGCGGTGGCGGCGTCGTACTGCGTCGCGGCCCAAAACGACGCGAAGCTGTACATCGACTTCTATTCAGGCTTGTTCGCCAGCAACTTCCAGCCGGCGGAGGACGCCGCGGAGGACCGCACCGACGGCGAACTGGCCCAACTGGCCAAAACCGTCGGCGCGGACGCCAACGTCATGACGTGCATCAAGTCCGGGGACGACGTCGGCATGGGCAAGGCGAAATCCGCGAACGGGTACGCGACGCTGTCCGGGCTCAACGCCAATGCCACGCCGTTCGTCTGGGACGGCACAGCATCCGTGAACTATCAGGACCCCACCTGGCTGACCAAGCTCATCGGGTAGCCGGCCGATGCGCAACGACATCCGGGCGAGTGACAGCGACCGCACCGGCATCTGCGAGGCCCTCGACGCGGCGCTCGGTGGCTCATCGCGGTGGCCGCGGACGGCACGGTCGCGCAGATCTCCCCCCGGCCCGCTGACCGCGGTGCCGGCCGAGTCAAGCGGTCTCGGCGTCGCGGTGCTCGTCGTGTTCGGCCGCGTCGACGGTCAATGGCAAGGCGAGCTCTTCGAGCGGGCGTCGTTCGGCCGCGACCCCGAGCCACAATTCGACCAGGCCCGCGATCGCCATGACAGTGGCGCCGGTGAGGAACGACCACATTACCTGTGAGCGTTCGCCGGAATTGATCAGCTGCCCGAACAGCAGCGGGCCGGTGATGCCGCCGATCGCGGTTCCCATCGCGTAGAAGAACGCGATCGCCAGCGCCCTGGTCTCCATCGGGAAGATTTCGCTGACCGTCAGGTAGGCCGCGCTGGCGCCGGCCGAGGCCAGGAAGAACGCGACCGCGAGGACCGCGATGAAGGCCCAGACGCCGCCGGTCTGGGTCACGAACAGGACCGCGAGGACGACGGCCACGGCGGCGGAACCGAGGTAGGTGGCGGTGATCATCGGCTTGCGGCCGATGCTGTCGAACAGATGGCCGAGCAGCAGCGGCCCGACGAAATTGCTCAGCGCCCACAGGATGAAGAACAGCGGCACCGTCCCCGACGGCACCCCGTAGAAACCGCTCAAGAGCGTGCCCAGGTTGAACGTCACGCCGTTGTAGAGGAACGCCTGCCCGGTGAACAGCGCCAGCCCCAGGATCGCGCGCCGCGGATAGAGCTTGAACGCCACCCTGGCGATTTCGCGGAACGAAATCGTTTCGCGCTGGCGGATTTTGAGCTTGCGCCCGTGTGGTTCGGGCAGCGGCCGGCCGGTTTCCTGCCGCACCGATTCCTCGATCTCCCCGACGACCCGCTCGGCCTCCTCGTCGCGGCCGTGGATGAACAACCACCGCGGGCTCTCCGGCACGTTGCGGCGAACGACGAGCACGAAGATGCCGAAGATGGCGCCGACGCCGAAGGCGAGCCGCCAGCCCAGGTTGGGCGCGAAGTGCGACGTGTCGAGCAGGACGAGCGCGCCGGCCGCACCGGCGGCCGAACCCAGCCAGTACGTCCCGTTGATGATCAGGTCGACGCGGCCGCGCAGGCGGGCGGGGATCAACTCGTCGATGGCCGAATTGATCGCGGCATATTCGCCGCCGATGCCGGCGCCGGTGAAAAACCGCGTGACGAAGAAATACCAAGGCGCGAAAGCGAATGCGGTCGCGACCGTCGCGGTCAGGTAAACCACCAGGGTCAGCATGAACAGGTTGCGCCGCCCGAAGCGGTCGGTCAGGTGACCGAAGAACAGCGCGCCCAGGCACGCCCCGGCGATGTAGAACGCGGCCGCCAGGCCGATCTGCGCCGCGTTCAGGTCGATGCCGCTGCCCTTCTCCGTGAGGCGAGCGGACACGTTACCCACCATCGTGACCTCGAGCCCGTCCAGGATCCACACCCCACCGAGGCCGATGACGACGCGCCAGTGGAATCGCGACCAGGGCAGCCTGTCCAGCCGCGCCGGCACATGGGTCGTGATGGTTCCGGTTTGCACGCTTCCGCTCATCTGTCTCCTATCTGAAGTGATCAGAGAACTACCCAAGCGAAGCGCATGGCAAGCCTCAACCACGGTCGGCGCGCGACTCCTCGGGGGTCCAGGCCGTCGGCTGGCCCGGATGGCCGGGGAACAGGAAGTCGATGAACGCCGCGGCCGTGGGCTGCGGCTCGTGGTTGGCCAGCCCCGGCCGTTCGTTGGCTTCGATGAAGGCGTACTCGGCGCCGGTGACGTCGGGCACCAGCAGGTCGATGCCCGTCACCGGGATTCCGATCGCCTCGGCCGCCGTCACCGCGACCCGGCACAGTTCCGGGTTCACCACGGCGGTGACGTCGTGAATGGTGCCGCCCTGGTGCAGGTTGGCGGTGCGGCGCACGCGCAGGCGGGTTCCCTGGGGCAGCACGTCGTCCAGCGTCCAGCCCGCCTCGGCGACCGTCGCCTCGGTGAGGTCGTCGAGCGGGATGCGCGACTCGCCACCGGTGGCCGCGGAGCGCCGCCGGCTCTCGGCCGCGATGAGGTCCCGGATGTTGTGCTCGCCCGTGCCGATGATCTCGGGGGGCATCCGCAGGGCGGCGGCAACCACCCGGCCGTCGATCACCACCAACCGAAGGTCGTCGCCTTGCACCCGCTGCTCGATCAGCACATCCGGGTATTGCTGACGCGCGCGGGCCAGGGCGGCGGTGAGCTCTTCGGGACCGTTCTCGGCGGTCACGCCGACGGTGATGCCCTTCCCCTGTTCACCTCGGGTCGGTTTGACGACCACCTCCCCGACCTCGGTCAAAAAGTTGTAGTCGCCGTCGTCGAAGGTGGCCAGGCGGGCGCGCGGCACCGTGATCCCCGCCTCCGAGACCAGGCGGCGCGTCAGCCGCTTGTCGTCGCAGCGACACATGGCGACCGCCGAGGTGTATTCGGATAGCGATTCACGGGTGACGACGCTGCGGCCGCCGTGGGTCAGGCGCATCTCTCCGGTCTCGGCATCGAGCACCTCCACCCAGATCCCGCGCCGCAGCGCCTCGTCGGCGATGATCCGCGCGTAGGGGTTGAGGTCGTCGATCGTCTCGGGCGGCGGGCTGAACAGCGGCTCGTTGATCGCGTTCTTGCGCTTGATCGCAAGCACCGGGACGCGGACGAAACCCAGCTTCTCGTACAGGCCGATGGCGGCGGCGTTATCGTGCGCGACGGAGAGGTCCATGTAGGCGCGGCCCGCGTTGCGGAAGCGTTCGGCCAGCGCCCGGGTGAGGGCCGCACCGATCCCGGGGAGTCCGGCCGCCGGGTCGACGGCCAGGGTCCACAGGCTCGAGCCCTGCTCCGGGTCGTCGAACAACAGCTCGTGATCGACGCCGGTGACGGTGCCCACCACGGCGCCGTCGGCGTCCCGCACCGCCAGCAGGTAGGTCACCGCCGGCACTTTGAGGTGGTTGTTCCAGATGACGTCGACACCGGCGGGCACCATGCCGCAACGCACGTAGACGCGGTTCATGGCGTCGGCGTCGACGGGGTCGTTCAGCGTGCGCACCGTCACCCCGAGCGGCGGGGGCGACAGCTCTTCCGCCGTCGACGATTCGGTGAAGCGCAGGCGATAGGTGTGGCTGGGGTCGATGAAAAGCTCGGTCGGCGCCTCGGCGACGACCACATGGGATTCGCGCGCGTAGATGCAGATGTCGCGGCGCCCGGGCCCCTCCCGGCGCAGCGCCTCGACCAGCTCGTGGGCGTCGGCGAAGGTCTGGCCGAAAATCAGCCGGCCCCAACCTAATTCGAGCTCGACATCCTTGGCCATCGCCTCCACCAGCTCCGGCGGCGAGGCGTCGTGCAGGCCCATCGTGATCGCCTCGGTGTGGTCGCCGGGGGGATCGGTCACGGTCACGCCACCGAACCCGTGATGCCGTGCCGCTGCAGCCAGAGTTCGAGCAGGGCGATCTGCCAGAGTTCGTTGCCGCGCAACGGGGTCAGCTTGCTGTTGGGATCGGCCAGCAGGGCGTCGACGGCCTCCGCGCGGAACAGGCCGCGCTCCTTGGCGACCGGCGCATAAAGCGCGTCGCGCACCATGTCGAGGTACGGCCCCTCCAGGTGGGTCAGCGCCGGAACCGGGAAATACCCCTTGGGCCGGTCGATGACCTCCGACGGAATCACCCGCCGCGCAGCCTGCTTGAGGACGCCCTTGCCTTCGTGGGCGATCTTCAGCTCCGGGGGACAGGTCGCCGCCAGCTCGACGAGCTCGTGATCGAGGAACGGCACCCGGCCCTCCAGTCCCCAGGCCATGGTCATGTTGTCGACCCGCTTCACCGGGTCGTCGACCAGCATCACGGTGGTGTCGAGCCGCAGCGCACGATCGACGCCCGTCTCGGCACCGGCGCGCGCGAAGTGCTCGGTGACGAAGCGCTCACTGGGATCGCCCCGGGCCATGAAGCCCGGCCCGAGCAGGCCCGCCAGCTCCGCCGAGTCGCGGTCGAAGAAGGCGCCGCGGTATTCGGCGACCGAGCCCTGCAGCGACGCGGCGGCGGGCGAGCCCATCGGCGGGTACCAGTGATAGCCGGCGAACACCTCGTCGGCGCCCTGGCCGGACTGCACCACCTTGACGTGGCGCGCCACTTCCTGGCTGAGCAGGTAGAAGGCGACGCAGTCGTGGCTGACCATCGGCTCGCTCATCGCGCCGATCGCGCCGTCCAGGGCGGGCAGCATCCGGTCGGTTCCGATGCGGATCTGGTGGTGGTCGGTCTCGAAGCGCTCGGCGATGATGTCCGACCACCGGAACTCGTCGCCCTCGACGCCGCCAGCGGACTCGAAGCCGATGGAGAAGGTCATCAGGCCGTGTTGGCCGGCCTCGGCGAGCAGGCCGACGATCAGGCTGGAGTCGACGCCGCCGGACAATAGGCAGCCGACCGGGACGTCGGCGACCAGGCGGCGCTTGACCGCGACGCGAAGCGCGTCGAGCACCGCCTCTTCCCAATCGGTTTCCGACCAGCCGGCGCGGTCGCCGTGGCGGGTGAAGTCCGGGGTCCAATACGTGGTGATGGTGCGCCGGCCGTCTGGCTCGATGGCGATCAGCGAGGCGGGCGGCACCTTACGGACACCGCGCAGGATGGTCAGCGGCGCCGGGACCACCGAATGGAACGTCATGTAGTGGTGCAGCGCGACTGGGTCGATGCCGGTGTCCACGCCGCCGCCGGCCAGCAACGCCGGCAGGGCCGAGGCGAATCGGATCCGGTGACCGTCCTCGGTCAGGTAGAGCGGCTTGATCCCGAGCCGGTCGCGCCCCAGCAGCACCCGGCCGCTGTCGCGTTCGGCAATGGCGAAGGCGAACATGCCGTGCAGGTGGCTGACGAAGTCGTCGCCCCAGTGGTGATAGGCCTTGAGCAGGACCTCGGTGTCACTGTGCGAGAAGAACCGGTAGCCGTGGCCGGTGAGTTCGCTGCGCAGCTCCTTGTAGTTGTAGATGCAGCCGTTGAAGGCGATGGCCAGACCCAGCTCGGGGTCGACCATCGGCTGGGCGCCCGCCTCGCTCAGGTCGATGATCTTGAGCCGGCGATGACCGAGCGCGACGCGACCCTGTGACCAGGCGCCGGAGGCGTCGGGACCCCTTCGGGTCATCACGGCGGCCATTGCGGACACCGCCGCCACGTCGGGGACCCGCCCGTCGAGTCGTACCTCCCCGGTGACTCCGCACACTCCTTGGACCATACCGAAGGCGGTTGTGGCGCGCCCGTACGGCCACCGTGAAATGGATCGGCGCGCCCGCCCGTGGTCGCTGGAGCATGTGTTCGGCTCCCACCGGCCGGCGGTCCGAAGCCGATTTCGCGTGCGGCGTTCCCCCGACTGTTAAATCTCGGTTGCGCTCTGCTCTCGCGCGGGGTCCGGTTCGGGGCGGCGTCGCGCCCGCAGCGTGCCGTTCGCCGCGGCCGGTCGTATGGTATGGAATTGGTTGCGGTGCAACGCCTTTCAATGCCAGAGCTGGCAACGGCCGTCCGGCGACGCCGGCGCATGGACCGCCGACTCGTGTGAGGTGGCGCGGTTGCGGCGGCGAGAAAGATCCCTCGATTGTGGTTAGTGTTCAGCCACTGTTAGCACGGAAAGTCCAGTCGCGACATTGAGAAAGGCCCGGACGCGAATGAATGCGCATCTTGGGAAGCGGTCGACGATCGGTGCGGTCGCGCTGGCCGGCGCCGCATTGCTTTTCGCCGCACCGGCGTGGGCCGATCAGCACGATGACGCGTTCATCGCCGAGATACAACGAAGCGGAATCGTCTTCACCGACCGCGGCGCCGCGATCGCCGCGGGACACAACATATGCGCCGGCCTCGATTCGGGTAAGACGCCAACGTCTCTGGTGCTCAACGTCGTACGGGCCACCGACCTGTCGGCACACCAGGCCGGCTACCTCCTCGGCGCTTCCGTGGCGTCCTACTGCCCCCGGCACAAAGCCGCCGTCGGTAGCTAGTCCGTCGTCCGGTGCGCTTCCCCGGGAGCTTCGCCCTCCCGCGACGCCGCGGCATGCCGGCCCCCGTGGGCCAGCTCCAGCCGACGTTCGGCATCGACCAGCAGATCCCTGAGCCGTTGTCCGTACAGGCCCACGGAATCGTTGCTCAGCATGTCGTCGTGCGCACAGTCCACCGAGTGGGTGAGGATCTCGCCGGCAACATGTGGCCGCCAGGACCGCGACAGGAATGCACTGCGATCATCACCGTCGCGTGTGGCGGCGAAGATGGTGATGTCCCCGTCGAAAACGCCCGGCCGGTGCGCCCGGTAGCGCTCGATGTTCTTGCGGACGTTGTCGGCAAGCAGATCGAACAGCTGCTGGGATCGCGAGGCCTCTGCCGTTGCCCGTTGCTCGCCCAGGGCGTCGTCGGGCAGGGCGGCACCGTCCTCGATGGCCGGTTGGGCGTCGAGCAGGATCAGGCGGGCGACGACGCGTCCGCGTCGCTGGAGTTCAACTGCCAGTTGGTGGGCGACGACCCCGCCGAACGACCAGCCGACGAGGTTATAGGGCCCGGACGGGTAAACCTCCTGCAGCCTGTCGGCGTGGATTTCCGCCATCTCCTCGATTGACCGAGGTTCGCTTTCGCCGTCCCGCCGGATCTGTTGAATCCCGACGATTGGCCGGTCCAGGTAGGCGCCGAGAACCTGATACGGCCAACTCACGCCGCCCGCCGGGTGGATGCAGAACACCGGAACGCCGGCGCCGTGCTTCAGGGTCTGAATCGGGACGACGTCCGGGTTGGACCCCGTGTCCGTGCCCAGTTGCCGGCTCAGCGTGCTCACCGTCGGCGCGTCGAACATGGTGCGCACCCCGAGGTCGACGGAAAGGGCGGTGTTGACCGTGGCGATCAACCGCATCGCGGAAATGCTGTCACCCCCGAGGTCGAAGAAGGAGTCATCGACGCCGACCCGCTCGACACCGAGCACCTGGGCGAAGATGCCGGCCAGGATCTCTTCGGTCGCGTTGGACGGGGCCCGGTATCCGCGGCCGGTGTACTCCGGCGCCGGCAGCGCGCGGGTGTCCAGTTTGCCGTTGGGTGTCAGTGGCATTGCGTCGATCGCCAGCACTGCCGCGGGAACCATGTAGACCGGCAGGCGTCCGGCCAGCGCGGTGCGCGCCTCGGCCGGGTCGGCCGTGCCGGTGATGTAGCCGACCAACCGTTTCTCGCCGGGGCGGTCCTCCCGGGCGATCACCACCGCCTGGTCGACGCCGTCCAATCGGGCCAGCGCGGCCCGCACCTCGCCCAGTTCGATGCGGTAGCCGCGGATCTTGACCTGCTCGTCGGCGCGGCCCACATACACCAGTTGGCCGTCGGCGTCCCAGAGCACCAGATCGCCGGTCCGGTACATGCGTGTCCCGGGCTCGCCGAAGGGGCAGGCCACAAACCTCGACCCGGTCAACCCCGCGCGCCCGACGTAGCCCGCGGCCACCCCGGTGCCGGCCACGTACAGCTCGCCGACCACCCCGGGCGGGACCGGTCGCAGCCAGGCGTCGAGCACGAACAACGCCGCGCCCGGCACCGGCGAGCCGATCGGCGGTGCCCCCGAGCCCGCCGCGAGTGGGGCGCTGATCGCCACACACATCGTGGTCTCGGTCGGGCCGTAGGCGTTGACCATCACCCGCCCGGGCGCCCAGCGATCGACGACCTCGGCGGGGCAGGCCTCGCCGGCCATCACCAGCGACACCGATTCCAGGCCCGCCGGATCCAGCATCGCCACGGCCGACGGGGTCTGGGTCAAGACGCTGACGCCTTCGTCGACGAGCAACGCGTGGAAGTCCTCCGGTGAGCGCACCACCGACTCGGGCACCACCACCACACGCCCGCCGCGCAGCAGCGGGCCGAAGATCTCCCACACCGACACGTCGAAGGCGTACGAATGGCACTGCGTCCACACGCCCGGGGTCGGCAGGCCGGCGTCCAGCGAGCCGATCAGCCGGGTCACGTTCTGGTGGGTGACCGCGACACCCTTGGGCACGCCGGTGGTCCCCGAGGTGTAGATGAGGTAGGCGATGTCCTCCGCCGCGGGCGCCGGCAACCCGGTGGCGGGCTGGGCGTCGATCCGCGGGTCCTCGATATCGATGACCCGCACGTCGCGCTCGTCCAGCCGCGACCGCAATCCACCGGTGGTGACGGCGGCGATCGGTGCGGCGTCGGTGATCATGAATTTGATCCGCGTGCCCGGGGCGGCCGGGTCGATCGGCAGGTACGCCGCCCCGGTCTTGAGCACGGCCAGGATCGCCACGATCGCTTGCGCCGAGCGCGAGAACAGCAGCGCCACAGACTGTCCCGGGCCCGCGCCCTCGGCGGCCAGCAGGTGCGCCAACCGGTTCGCCGCCTCGTCGAGCTCGCGGTAGGTCATGGACAGCTCGTCCCAGCCGAGCGCAGGCGCGTCCGGTCGGTGTGCGACCTGCGCGGCGAACGACTCGGGGATCGACACGGGCGTGGGCGCCGGCCGCGCGAGCGCCGCCCGGTTGCCGAGTTCGTCCAGGCGGGCACGCTCCGGCCCGTCCAGCAGGTCGACCGTGGAGAGTCGCCGCGAGGGGTCTGTCGTCATCGCCACCAGCACCCGCTCCAACCGCTCGGTCAGCGCCTCGATGGTGTGCGCGTCGAACACGCCCGCGTCGTATTCCACCCGCAGGCCGAGCTGGTCGCCGGACGGGGCGGCCTGCATCGTCAGCGGGTAGTGGTTGCGTTCGAAGACGCTGAAGCCGGTGATGGCCAGCTCGTGGTTGACCGCCATAGCGGACGTTTCCATCGGATAGTTCTCGTACGCGAACAGGGTGTCGAACAGCTTCTCGTGACCGGTCATCCGGTGGATCTCGGTGAGCGACACGTGCTCGTGCTCGAGGGTGTCGTTGTGGGCGCGTTGCAGCTGGTCCAGCAGGTCCGCGGTGCTGGTGTCCGGGGTGATGCGGGCGCGCACCGGGATCGTGTTGATCATCAGCCCGACCATGGACTCGGCGCCGACCACCTCGGCCGAGCGGCTGGACACCGTGGTGCCGAACGCGACGTCGTAGTTGCCCGTCAGCCAGGTCAGCAGCTGCGCCCACGCGGCCTGCAGCACGGTGCTGAGCGTGGTTTGGCGGGACCGGGCCAGCTCGCCGAGCGCCCGGGTGATCTCGGCCGACACCGCGAACGTCGTGAGGCCGCGGGCGCCCAGCTCGGCCTGGTGCGGCGGCCCGACCAGCGTCGGCGTGTCGAAGCCGGCGAGGACTTCGCCCCACGCCGCCCGCGCGGCGACGAGGTCGCGATCGGCCAGCCAGGCGACGAATCGGCGGTAGGGCGGGGCCGGGGCCAGCCGCTGCCCGTTGAGGCCGGCGAACGTCTCGTTCACCAGGATCGGCACCGACCAGCCGTCCAGCACGATGTGGTGAATGGTAAGCACCAGCCGGTGCCGGTTCTCCGCGGTGCGGATCATGGCCACCCGGAAGGCCGGCTGGTCGGCCGGGTCGTAGACCGCGGCGCGTTCGGCGGCGCACAGTTCCCGGACGCGCTCGTCGCGGTCGGCGCCATCGGTGCCGTCGAGCTCGACGTACCGCCATGCGGGCACCGGGTTGGCGGGAATGACCTGCACCGGCTCGTCGAACTGGTTCCAGAAGCGGGCGGCCAGGTGTGGGTGCCGGTCCACCACGGTTTGCACCGCGTCGCGGAGCCGGTCCCGGTCGAGCGGACCGGTGACGTCGATGTCCAGCTGCACCACGTACAGGTCATCATCGCCGGCGCGCGTGGTGGTGGCGTGGAAGAGCAGGCCCTGCTGCAGGGGGGTCAACGGCAGCACGTCGGCGATCCGGTTTTGCCGCTCGAGTTCGTCGATCTGCTGCTGGGTCAGGCGGGCGGGCGCGATGTCCGACGGGGTCAGCCCGCCGCCACCGGATCGCACGTGGGCGCAGATGCCGGCCAGCGCCTCGAACCAGAGCCGGCTCAGCCGGGTTACCTGCTCGCGGTTCAGGGCCGAGTGCGCCCACGTCCAGTTGGCGTGCAGCTGCGGGCCGGCCTCGGTGTCGGCGGTGCCCGCGTTGAGGTCCACGGTGTGCATCAGCGGCATGGGCATCGCGGTGCTGGCCCCGGTGATCGCCGAGCCGTCGCGGGAGATTCGCCACAGCTCGTCCGACATCTCGGCCCCCGCGCCGCCCAGCCGGCCCAGGTAGTTGAAGCCGATCGGCGGGTCGGAGCCGTCCAGGTGGACGTCGGCGTTCAGGTAGCGCAGCAACCCGTAGGTCAGGGGTTCCGGCAGGGCCCGCAGTTGCTCCTTGGCGTGTTTGAGCACGGCCCCCAACGCCGGATCACCGGAAACTATGCGCTCCCAAGACAATTCGCCCGTCGACAGGGAGACCGGGTATTTGGTGGTGAACCAGCCGACCGTGCGCGACAGGTCCACTCCGGCGGCGATCTCCTCGTGCCGGCCGTGGCCCTCGACGTCGATGCCGACGGGTGCGCCGCTGAGGCCCAGGAACTCCGCCCACGCCAGCGCGTACCCGATCAGCAGGATGTCGTTGATCCCGGCGTGGAAGGCGGCCGGCGCCTCACCGAGCAGCGTGCGGGTGGTCTCCACGTCGAGCTGAACCGACAGGTGCTCGGCGGTCTCGTAGGTGTCCGCCTCCGAGCGCACTGCGGGCAACGCGGGCGGGGTTGCCGCGATCCGCTGCCAGGCGCCGGCCTGCTCGACCACCACCGGGTCGTGCGCGTGTTCGCCCAGCAGGGCGGCCCAGCGGGCGAACGACGTCCCACCCGGTGGCAACTCCACCGGTTGTCCACCGCGGTGCTGGGCCCAAGCAATGTTCAAGTCCTCCAACAGGATTCGCCAGGACACCCCGTCGACGGCCAGGTGGTGGATGATGAGCACCAGCTGGCGGGTGGAGGCCGCCCACAGCGCGCTCAGCATCACCCCGCCGGTCGGGTTGAGCCGGGATCGGGCTTGGACCACCGCCGCATCGGACAGCACGTTCACGGTGTGCAGGCAGTCGGCAGCGTCCACCGCCCCCGCCTCCGGCACAGTCAACGACCAGTCGCCGTCGACCCGTAGCCGCAGCATGGCGTGCCGGTCCAGCAGGGCCTGCAACACCGCCACCACCTCCGCCTCGGTGACCCCGGCGGGTGCCTCCACGACCATCGTCTGGTTGAACTGGTCGATCGGGCCGTCCACGCCCTGCAGCCAACGCATGATCGGGGTCGCGGGCAGCTGCCCGGTGCCCTCGTCGGTCACGTCGGCGTCGCCGTCGGCCACCCCGACCACGCGGGCCAGCCGGGCCACCGTCTGCTCGACGAAGATGTCGCGCGTCCTGCACGTCAGGCCGACGGCCCGCGCCCTCGTCACCACCTGCATGGACGAGATGCTGTCGCCGCCGAGGTCGAAGAAGGAGTCGTCGACGCCGACGCGCTCGACACCGAGCACCTGGGCGTAGATGCCGGCCAGCGTCTCCTCGGTCGCGTTCGACGGGGCGCGGTAGCGGTCGGCGTCGGAGTATTCGGGCGCCGGCAGGGCGCGGGTGTCGAGCTTGCCGTTGGGTGTCAGCGGCAGCGCGTCGAGCGTCACGACGGCCACCGGGACCATGTACGCGGGGAGCCGATCGGCCAGCCGGGCGCGCAGCTCGGCGGGGTCCGCCGACCCGGTGACGTAGCCGACCAGCCGCTTGTCCCCGGGCCGGTCCTCGCGGGCCACCACGGCCGCCTGCCGCACCCCGGGCAGCTCGGCCAGGGCCGCCTGGATTTCGCCGAGCTCGATGCGATACCCGCGGATCTTGACCTGCTCATCGACGCGGCCCAGGTACTGCAGCTGCCCATCAGCGCCCCAGCGGACCAGGTCCCCGGTGCGATACATGCGCGCCCCGGGCCCGCCGAACGGGCAGGCGACAAACCGCGACGCCGTCAGCGCCGCCCGGCGCCAGTACCCGCGCGCCAGCCCGGCACCGGCCACATACAGCTCGCCGACCACACCGGGCGGCACCGGCCGCAGGGACTCGTCCAGCACGAACAACGCCGCCCCGGCCACCGGCGCGCCGATCGGAACGACGGCCGCCCCGGGCGTGAGCGGCGCGCTGATCGCCGCGTACACCGTGGCCTCGGTGGGTCCGTAGGCGTTGAGCATCACGCGCCCGGGCGCCCACCGGTCCACCAGCTCCGTCGGGCAGGCCTCACCGGCCACTACCAGCGCCGCCGACTCCAGCCCCTCGGGCGCCAACATCGCTGCCGCAGAAGGGGTTTGGCTCAGCACGCTGACCCGCTCGGCGACCAGCAGCGCGTGCAGGTCCTCCGGCGACCGGACCACGGCGTCGGGGACGACCACGAGCCGTCCTCCGCACAGCAGCGCGCCGAAGATCTCCCACACCGAGACGTCGAAGCCGTAGGAATGCCACTGCGACCAGACCCCGGCGTCGGGCAGGCTGGCGGCCACGGACGCCGTCAGCCGGGTCACGCTGCGGTGGCTGACCGCAACGCCCTTGGGCACACCGGTGGTCCCGGAGGTGTAGATGAGGTAGGCGATGTCCTCCGCGCTCGGCGCCGGCAGCGCGGTGGCGGGCTGGGCGTCGACGGCAGGGTCGTCGACGTCGATGACCGCCACGTCGTGCTCGTCCAGCCGGGCGGCAAGATTGGCGGTGGTGAGCGCCGCCACCGGCGCGGCGTCGGCGAGCATGAAGCCGATGCGGGCCGCCGGATGCGCCGGGTCGATGGGCAGATAGGCGGCCCCGGTCTTGAGCACGGCCAGGATCGACACGATCGCCTCGGCCGATCGGTTGAACAGCAGCGCCACGGTTTGTCCGGGGCCGGCGCCGCGGCCGGCCAGCAGGTGGGCCAACCGGTTGGCGACCTCGTCGAGCTCGCGATACGTCCACGACCAGCTTCCCGAGCTGAGCGCCGGCGCGTCCGGCGTGCGCGCGACCTGGGCGGCAAAGGATTCGGGGATCGACAGCGGCGCGGTCTCGGGTTCCGTCAGCGCCGCCCGGTGGCCGATCTTGTCCAGGCGCGCGTGTTCGGCCGCGTCGAGCAGGTCGACCGACGACACGGAGCTGGCAGGATCGGTGGTCATCGTCGCCAGCACCCGCTGCAGCCGTCCGACCAGCGTCTCGACGCTGGTCGCGTCGAACACGTCGGTGCGGAACTCGACCCGCCCGCCGAGCCCGACGGGCTCGTTGCCCTCGGTCCAGCGCTCGGCCAGCGAGAACGTCAGGTCCATGCGGGCGACCTGGGTGTCCAGCGGTATCGAGCTGAGCTCAACGTCGCCGAGGGTCAGACCGGCCGCGGGGTCGCTGTCCTGCCCGCCGAAGTTCTGCCACGCCAGCATCACCTGGATCAGCGGGTGATGGGTCAGGCTGCGGGTCGGGTTGACCCGGTCCACCAGCACCTCGAAGGGCACGTCCTGATGCTCGAAGGCCTCCAGGCTGCGCGTGCGCACACGGTCCAGCAGCTCGGCGAAGGTGGGGTCGCCGGACACGTCGACCCGCAGCACCAGGGTGTTGACGAAGAACCCGACCAAGTCGTCGAGCGCGGGGTCGCGACGTCCGGCGATCGGGAAGCCCACCGCCACATCGCTGCTCGCGCTGATCTTGGACAGCAACACCGCCAAGGCGGCCTGCACCACCATGAAGCTGCTCGCATTGTGTTCGCGGGCCACCGCGGCGACCTGCTTCTGCAAGTCGGCCGGCCAGTCGATTTCCACCGTGGCGCCGCGCTGGTCGGCGACCTGCGGGTAGGGCCGGTCGGTGGGCAGCTGCAACCGCTCCGGCATGCCGGCCAGGGCCTCTTCCCAGTAGGCCAGCTGCGCGGCGATGCGACTGTCGCTGTCCTTCAGGTCGCCGAACTGCGCCCGCTGCCAGAGCGTGTAATCCACGTACTGGACCGGCAATTCGGGCCACTCGGGGGCCTCGCCCGCGCAGCGGCTGGCGTACGCGGCGCCGAGATCGGCGGCCAATGGCCGCAGCGACCAGCCATCGGCCGCGATGTGGTGCACGACGGCCACCAGCACGTGTTCGTCGTCGGCCACGCGGAACAGCCAGGCGCGCAACGGGATATCGGTCGCCAAGTCGAAGGTGTCGCGGGCCGCCGCCTTGACGGCCTCGTCCAGCCGGCTCGCCGACCAGCCGGTGGCGTCGACGACCTGCCAGCCGAAATCGGTTCGCTCGACGGGGATGACCACCTGCTGCGGTGTTCCGTCGGGCGCCGCGAACACGGTGCGCAAGCTTTCGTGGCGCGACACCACGTCGGCCAGCGCCGCACCGAGCGCCTGCGCGTCGAGCCGGCCACGCAGCCGCATGGCGGCGGCCATGTTGTAAACCGGTGAGGGGCCTTGCAATTGGTCCAGGAACCACAACCGACTCTGCGCGAACGACAGCGGGACCACCGCGGGCCGCGGGCCGGCCACCAGCGGCTCGAGCCGACCCGTACCCTCACCGATCCGGGGCGCCAGCTGGGCGATGGTGGGCGCCTCGAAGATGGCGCGCACCGTCAGGTTCTCGTCCAGGTCACTGTTGACCGCAGCGATCAGGCGCATCGCCGAAATGCTGTCTCCGCCAAGGTCGAAGAAGGATTGGTCGATCCCGACGCGCTCGACACCCAGGACTTGGGCGTAGATGCCGGCCAGGATCTCCTCGGTCGGATTTGTCGGGGCACGGTACCCGGAGGCGGTGTATTCGGGTGAGGGCAGGGCGCGGGTGTCGAGTTTGCCGTTGAGGGTGCGGGGCAGCGCCGGCAGCGCGACGACGGCGGCCGGGACCATGTAGCCCGGTAGCCGCTGGGCCAGCAGGGTGCGCAGCCCGGCGGGGTCGGCGGCGCCGGTGATGTAGCCGACCAGGCGCTTGTCGCCGGGGCGGTCCTCACGCACGACGACGGCCGCCTCCTCGACACCGTCGAGTGCGGCCAGCGCCGAACGGATCTCGCCGACCTCGATGCGATACCCGCGGATCTTGACCTGCTCATCAGCGCGCCCGACATAGCGCAACTGCCCATCAGGGCCCCAGCACACCAGGTCCCCGGTCCGATACATCCGCTGCCCCGGGGCACCGAACGGGCACGCCACAAACCGCGACGCGCTCAACCCCGCCCGACGCACATAACCCAACCCGACACCACGCCCAGCCACATACAACTCGCCGACCACCCCGGCCGGCACCGGACGCAACCAGCCATCCAACACGAACAACGCCGCCCCCGGCACCGCCGACCCAATCGCCGGCGCCCCCGACTTCGCCACCAACGGTGCACTCACCGAGGCGAAGATCGTGCTCTCCGTCGGCCCATACACATTGACCATCACCCGCCCCGGCGCCCAGCGATCCACCACCTCCGCGCCCACCGGCTCGGCCCCGATCACCAACGCCATCGCCTCCAGGCCCTGCGGCGACAGCATCCGCACCGCCGCCGGGGTCTGACTAAGCACCGTGACCTTCTCAGCCACCAGCAGGGCATGCAAATCCCTGGGCGAACGGGCCACCGCATCGGGCACCACCACCAGCCGCCCACCATGCAACAGCGCACCCCAGATCTCCCACACCGAGAAATCAAAGGCATACGAATGCAACTGAGCCCACACCTGCCCCGCCGCCAACGCCACCCCCACCACCGGCACCTCGAACAACCGCGTCACATTGGCATGGCTGACCGCCACCCCCTTGGGCACCCCAGTCGTGCCCGAGGTGTAAATGATGTGCGCGACATCCTCGGGCTCAGGCCCCCGCGGCGCCGTGGCAGGCTGGCCGGCCAGCGCGTCGCTGCCCACCTCGATCACCGGCACCACATAACCGGCCAACTTCTCCGCCAGCGCCGCGGTACTCACCGCCGCCACCGGCGCGACATCGGCCAACATGAACTCGACGCGCGCCGCCGGCAACGCCGGATCGATCGGCAAATACGCCGCCCCCGACTTCAGCACCCCCAAGATCGCCACGATCGCCTCCGCCGACCGCGAAAACAACACCGCCACCGACTCCCCCGGCCCCGCACCACACCCAATCAACGCATGCGCCAACCGATTCGCCGCCTCATCCAACTCCCGATACGACATCGACCGGCCCGCAAAACTCACCGCCACCGCATCCGGAGTACGCCCCACCTGCGCGCCGAACAACCCCGGAATCGACACCGGCACCCACGGCCGACTCAACACCGCCCGGTTACCAACCTCATCCAGCCTGTCGCGCTCCGCGGCGTCAAGCACATCAATCGATGACAACGGGCGTGCCGGATCGTCGGTCATGGCGACCAGCAAGCGCTGCATCCGTTCGAGCAGCGTTGCGATGTATGCCGCGTCGAAGACGTCCGTGTCGTATTCGACCTGTAAACGCATTTCGTGCCCAGGCTGCGCCTGCATCGTCAGCGGGTAGTGGGTGGACTCCCGGCTGATGATGTCGGTGACGGCCAGCTCGTGGTCGTCCGAGAGCGCGCTGGCGTCGATCGGGTAGTTCTCGTACACGAACAGGGTGTCGAACAGCTGGTCGTGTCCGGTGATTCGGTGAATCTCGTTGAGCGCCAAGTGTTGGTGGTCGAGCGTGCGGTTGTAAGCGCCTTGCAGTTGCTCGAGCAGGTCGGCGGTGGTGGTGGTGGCGGTGATGTTCGCCCGCGCCGGCAGGGTGTTGATCAGCAGGCCCACCATCGTTTCGGCGCCGGCAACCTCGGCGGGCCGGCCGGAAACGGTGGTGCCGAAAACGACGTCACGTTGGCCGGTCAGGCCGCACAGCAGTTGCGCGTAGGCCGCCTGCAGCACCGTGTTGACCGTGATGTGGCACGACCGCGCCAAGTCGGTGATGGCCTGGGTGAGGCCGGTCGGCAGGGTGAACAACTCGACACCTTGCTGCCCGGGCTCGGTCCGGTCCTGCGGACCGACCAGGGTCGGGCTGTCAAAGCCGGCGAACACCTCGGCCCAGGCGGCGCGGGCGGCATCGAGGTCTCGCTCGGACAACCAGCTGACGAAGTTGCGGTAGGGCGCCTTCGCCGGTAGCCGCTGGCCGTAATAGCCGGCGAAGATCTCCCCCAGCAGGATCGGCACCGACCAGCCGTCGAGCACGATGTGGTGGTTGGTCAGCACCAGCCGATGCCGGTCGGCCGCGGTGCGGATCAGGGCCACCCGGAAGGCGGGGTCCTCGGCAAGGTCGCCGCAGACCGCCACGCGCTCGGCGGCGCACAGCCGCTCGACATGCTCGTCGACTTCGGGGTCGCCGTCGAGGTCGATGTGCTGCCAGTACGCCTCCGGGTCAGCCGGGATGACCTGGACCGGCTCGTCGTACCGGTCGCAGAATCGGGCCACCAGGTTCGGGTGCCGGGCGATCATCGTGTGCACAGCATCGCGCAGCCGGTCCGGGTCGAGCGGGCCGCGGATGCTGATGTCCAGCTGTCCCGCGTAGAGGTCGACGCTCGCCTGCGCGGTATTGGCGTGAAAGAGCAGCCCCTGCTGAACCGGGGTCAGCGGGAGCACATCGGCGATGTGGTGTTGGCGCGCAAGCTGATCGAGCTGCTCTTGGCTGAGGCGCGCGGGGGCAACGTCGGACGGCGTCAACCCGCCGCCGCCGGAGCGCACGTGGGCACAGATGCCGGCGAGCGCCTCGAACCACAGCCGGCTCAGCCGGGCGATTTGCCCATCGTCGAGCGCCGACGGCGCCCAGGTCCAGTTGGCCCGCAGCTGCGGGCCGACCTCGGAGTCGACCGCGACCGCGTTGAGCTCGAGGGTGTGCATCAGCGGCATGGATATCGACGTAGCCGCGCGGCTGACCGACCAGCCGTCCTGCACGGGCCGCCACATGTCGGCGGTGAGTTCCGCCGCACCGCCCTGGCGCCCCAGATAATTGAACCCGATCGGCGGGTCTGGATTGTCCAGGTCGACTCCGGTGTTCAGGTAGCGCAGCAGTCCGTAGGTCAGTGGATCCGGGAGAGCACGCAACTGCTCCTTGCCATCTTTGAGCACCGCGCCCAGCGAGTCCCCTCCGGCGACTACCTGCGCCCACGTGACGCCGCCCAGCGACAGTACCGCCGGGTACTTGGCGGTGAACCATCCCACGGTGTGGGACAGGTCGACGTCACGACCCAGCTCCTCTTGGCGTCCATGACTTTCGACGTCGATGCCGATCGGCCCGCGGCTCCCGGAGAACTCCGCGCATGCCAACCCGAACGCGATCAGCAGAATGTCTTGCACCCCAGCATGGAACGCCCCCGGCACATCACCGAGCAGCATGCTGGTGGTCTCGGCGTCCAGCTCCACCGAGAGATGTCCGGCCGTGGCGAAGGTGTCCGTCTCGGGGCGCACCGCGGGCAGGGCCGGCGGTGTCGCCGCCACCTTTGTCCAGTTGTCCGCTTGATCGACGACGTCCGGGCGGTGCGCGTGCCGGGCCAGCTGTGACGACCAGCGGGCAAACGAGGTGCCCGCGGCGGGCAGCTCGACCGGTTGCCCGCCATGATGCTGGGCCCAGGCGATGTTCAAGTCCTGCAAAAGGATTCGCCAGGAAACACCGTCGACGGCGAGGTGGTGAACGATTACGGCCAGTTGGCCGGTGGAGCGCGCCCACAGCGCGCTGAGCATCGCCCCGGCGGCCGGGTTCAATCGCGACCGCGCCTCGACGACCGCCGCGTCGGACAGCTCGTCCACCGCATGCAGGCACGCGCGGGCATCCACCGAGCCCGGCTCGGGAACCGTCAGGGACCAGCCGCCGGGGCCGTCACGGTCGACGCGCAGCCGCAGCATGGCGTGGCGATCCAGGAGGGCCTGCAATACCGTCACCACGTCGGCCTCGGTGACACCGACGGGCGCCTGGACGAGCATGGTCTGGTTGAACTGATCGACTTGCCCACCAGCGCTTTCCACGTCTTCCAGCCAACGGATGATCGGGGTGGGCATTACCGGCCCGGTGCCCTCGTCGATCACGGCGGCGTCGGCGTCGACCGCCTCGGTCACGCGGGCCAGCCGGGCCACGGTCTGCTCGGTGAAGATATCGCGCGTCTTGCACACCAGGCCCGCGGCCCGTGCCTGGGTCACCACCTGCATCGACGAGATGCTGTCACCGCCGAGATCGAAGAAGGAGTCGTCGACGCCGACGTGTTCGACGCCGAGAACCTGGGCGTAGATGCCGGCCAGGATCTCCTCGACCGCGTTGCTCGGCGCGCGGTATTCACCGGTGCTGTATTCGGGCGCCGGTAGAGCGCGGGTGTCGAGTTTGCCGTTGGCCGTCAACGGCAGCGCGTCCAATGCCACCACCGCCGTCGGCACCATGTAGGCCGGCAATCGCTCGGCCAGCTCAGCGCGCAAGTCATCTGATTTTGCGGTGCCGGTAATGTAGCCGACCAGGCGCTTCTCCCCGGGACGGTCCTCGCGGACGATCACCACGGCATGATCGACGCCGTCGAGACCCGCCAGCACCGACTGGATTTCGCCGAGTTCGATGCGATACCCGCGGATTTTCACCTGTTCGTCGGCCCGCCCGACATACCGCAACTGCCCGTCGGCTCCCCAGCGCACCAGGTCCCCGGTGCGATACATGCGCGCTCCAGGCGCGCCGAACGGGCAAGCCACGAACCGCGACGCCGTCAAACCGGCGCGGCGCAGGTATCCACACGCGACACCGCGACCCGCCAGATACAACTCACCGACCACCCCGGCCGCTACCGGCCGCAGCCATCCGTCCAACACGAACATCGCCGCACCCGCGATCGGAGACCCGATCGGCACCACTTCCGACCCGGGCACCAACGGCGAACTCATCGACGCACATACGGTGTTCTCCGTCGGCCCATAGGCATCGATCATCACCCGCCCCGACGCTGCCCACCGATCCACCACGTCGGCCGGGCACGCCTCACCGGCCACCACCAATGCGGTCGACTCCAAACCCTGCGCCGGCAACATCGCCACCGATGACGGGGTCTGGGTCAACACACTGACCTTTTCCGCGACCAGCAACGCGTGAAAGTCCTCCGGGGAAGCAGCGACCGACTCGGGCACCACTACCAGCCGCCGACCCCGCAGCAGGGCACCGAAGATCTCCCACACCGAAAAGTCGAACGCCGAGGAATGACACTGCGTCCATACCCGCCCCGGCGGCAGCCCTTCATCGAGTGACTCGACCAGCCAGGTGACGTTGTACTGGGGAACGGCCACGCCTTTAGGAGTGCCGGTCGTCCCGGACGTATAGATGACGTAGGCGATGTTCTCTGCAGCCGGCACAGGTAACGCCGCGCTCGATTGGGCCTGTACGGCGGGCTCATGGACATCCACCACCGGCAGTCCCGCCCCATCCAGCCGTGACCGCAGATCCGCCGTAGTGATGACCGCGCTCGGTGCAGCATCGTCGAGCACGAACTCCATCCGTGCCGCCGAGTGCGCCGGATCAACCGGGACATACGCCGCCCCGGTTTTGAGCACTGAAAGCATCGCCACGATCGCCTCAGCGCACCGGGGAAACAGGAGTACCACAGATTCCCCGGGCCCCACACCGGAGTCAACCAGCAGATGCGCCAACCGGTTCGACGCATCGTCCAGCTCGCGGTACGTCATCGAGTGGCCGGCGCATACCAGCGCCACGGCGTCCGGGGTGCGCACCACCTGGTCGACGAACTGCGCTGGGATCGAGTCGGTCTCGGTCGGCGCTTCGGTCAGTGCGGCGCGGTTGCCGAAGTCGTCCAGTCGGGCGTGTTCGGCCTCATCGAGCAGGTCCACCGATGACAGCGTTTGTGCGGGGTCGGCCGTCATCGCGAGCAGCACCCGCTGCAGCCGTCCGACCAGCGCCGCGATGCTGTCCGCGTCGAACACGTCGGTGCGGAATTCGACGATCCCGCCGATGCCGGCGGGATCCCCGGCTTCGCTCCATCGTTCGCCCAGTGAGAAGGTCAGGTCCATCCGCGCGGTCTGGGTGTCCACCGGTATCGGCGTGATCTCGACGTCGCCCAGCGACAGGCCGGCGACCGGGCCGCCGTTTTGCCCGGCGAAGTTCTGCCAGGCCAGCATGACCTGGACGAGCGGGTGGTGGGTCAGGCTTCGGGTCGGGTTGAGCCGCTCGACCAGCACCTCGAATGGCACGTCCTGGTGTTCGTAGGCCGCCAGGCTGCGCTGCCGCACCTGGGACAGCAGGTCGGTGAAGGTGGGGTCGCCGGCCACGTCGACCCGCAGCACCAGGGTGTTGACGAAGAACCCGACCAGGTCGGCGAGCGCGGGGTCGCGCCGCCCGGCGATCGGGAAGCCCACGGCCACATCGGGGCTGGCGCTCAGCTTGGAGAGCAGCACCGCCAGGGCGGTTTGAACCACCATGAAGCTGGTCGCGTTGTGCTTGCGGGCCACTTCGCCAACTTGCCGTTGCAACTCGGTGGGCCAGTCGATTTCGATGATGGCACCGCGCTGGTCGGCCACCAGCGGGTAGGGCCGATCGGTGGGCAGCTGCACCCGGTCGGGCATGTCGGCCAGGGCCTCTTCCCAGTAGGCCAGCTGGGCGGCGATGGGGCTCTCGCGGTCGTCGAGGTCGCCGAACTGTGCCCGCTGCCACAGCGTGTAATCGATGTATTGCACCGCCAACGGCGCCCAGCCGGGCGCGCACCCGGCGCACCGGCTGGCGTATGCCATGCCCAGGTCGCGCACCAGCGGCGTCATCGACATCCCGTCGGCGGCGATGTGGTGGGCCACCGCCACCAGCACGTGCTCGTCGTCGCGGACGCGGAAAAGCGCTGCCCGCAATGGGATTTCGGTCGCCAGGTCGAAGGTGTAGTGTGCAGTGGCACCGATGGCCTCGTCGAGCTGGCCGGCGGACCATGCGCTGGCGTCGACGATCTCCCACCCGAAATCGGCTTCTTCGACGGGGGTCACCAGTTGCTGCGGCGTGCCTTCGGGGGCGGCGATGAGGGTGCGCAGACTCTCGTGCCGGGCCACCACGTCGGCCAGCGCGGCGCCGAGCGCGTCGGCGTCGAGCGCCCCGCTCAGCCGCAGCGCGGCCGCCATGTTGTAAACCGGTGAGGGGCCTTGCAATTGGTCGATGAACCACAACCGGTTCTGCGCGAACGACAACGGCACCACCGCGGGCCGCTCGGCAGCCACCAACGGCTCCAGCCCGCCCGTGCCCTCACCGATCCGCAGCGCGAGTTGCGCGACCGTCGGTGCCTCGAACACGACGCGCACCGGAAGGTCCGCGCCCAAAGTGTTGTTGATGGCGGCGATCAGGCTCATCGCCGAGATGCTGTCGCCGCCGAGTTCGAAGAAGGAGTCATGGGTGCTGACGCGCTCGACGCCAAGCACTTCGGCGTAGATGGTGGCCAGGATTTCTTCGGTCGGGTTTTGCGGGGCGTGGTAGTCACCGGTGGCGTATTCCGGGGTGGGCAGCGCGCGGGTGTCCAACTTGCCGTTGGCGGTCAACGGCAGGGTTTCTAGACCCACGATCGCCGCGGGCACCATAAACGCCGGCAACCGCTCACCCAGCTTGGCGCGCAACTCGACGGGATCGACACTGCCGGTGACATAACCGACCAGACGCTTGTCACCGGGGCGATCCTCACGGGCGATCACCACCGCCTGCTCCACCCCATCGAGAGTGCTTAACGCTGTTTGGATCTCCCCCAACTCAATGCGATACCCGCGGATCTTGACCTGCTCATCAGCACGCCCCAAATACCGCAACTGCCCATCAGCACCCCAGCACGCCAGATCCCCGGTCCGATACATGCGTTGTCCAGGCGCTCCCGCGCCAACGAACGGACACGCCACAAACCGCGACCCCGTCAACCCGGGCCGCCCCACATAACCGGTGGCCACCCCGGCCCCGGCCACATACAACTCCCCGACCACGCCCACCGGCACCGGCCGCAACCAGCCATCGAGCACCAACAACCCCGCATGAGGCACCGGCGACCCAATCGGCGGCACACCCGACCCCGCCGCCAACGGCGCGCTGATTGCCACACACATCGTGGTCTCGGTCGGCCCATAAGCATTAACCAGCACCCGCCCCGGCGCCCACCGCTCCACCACCTCGCCCGGACACGCCTCCCCGGCCAACACCACCGCCACCCCATCCAGCCCAGCCGGATCCAACATCGCGATCGCCGACGGCGTCTGCGTCAACACCGTCACACCCTGGGCCACCACCACGTCGTGCAACTCCTCAGGTGCACGCGCGGTGTCCTCATCGACCACCACCACCCGACCACCACGCAACAGCGGAGCGAAAATCTCCCACACCGACACATCAAAAGCCAGCGAATGACACTGCGACCACACCCCCGGCACCGGCAACCCGGCATCCAGCGAACCAATCAACGCCGTCACATTCCGATGCGTCACCGCAACACCTTTGGGCACACCCGTAGTCCCCGAGGTATAAATCACATACGCCAAACCCTCAGCATCCGGCTCAGCCAACGCCGTCACCGGCTCGGTTTCGATGCGCGGGTCATCCACATCGATCACCGCCACCCCATGCCCCCCGAGCCGCCCCGCCCACTCGGCGGTGCTCAGCGCGACCACCGGCCGAGCATCAGCCAACATGAACCCGATCCGCGAATCCGGTGACCCCGGATCAATCGGCACATACCCCGCCCCGGCCTTGAGCACCCCCAGCATCGCCGCAACCGCCTCAACCGACCGCGACAACAACAACGCCACAACCCGCCCCGGACCCACACCCTCAGCTAGCAACCGATGCGCCAACCGAGACGACGCCGCATCCAACTCCCCATAAGTCACCCAGCGCCCACCACCCGACACCGCCACCGCGTCGGGCACCCGCGCCACCTGCTGCGCAAACAACCCCGGCACCGACACCCCCACACCCGCCGGCGCCCTCAAAACCCCCGCATTACCAAACTCTTCCAACCGCACACGCTCAACCCCATCGAGCACATCCACCGACGACAACAACGCAGCCGGATCGTTCGCCATCGCCACCAACACCCGCTGCAACCGTTCGATCAACGCCTCGATGCTGCGCGCGTCGAAGACGTCGGTGCGGAATTCCACCCGCCCGCCGATCCCGGCGGCCTCACCGGTCTCGGTCCAGCGTTCGGCCAGTGAGAACACCAAATCCATTCGGGCCGAATGGGTGTCGACCGGCACGGAGGTGACCTCGAGGTCCCCCAACGTCAGACCGGCCGCCGGATCCTCGTGCCCGGCGAAGTTCTGCCAGGCCAGCATCACCTGGACCAGCGGGTGATGGGTAAGGCTTCGGGCGGGGTTGAGCCGTTCCACGAGCAATTCGAACGGCACGTCTTGATGCTCGAAGGCCTCCAGGCTGCGCGCCTGAACCCGGGCCAGCAGTTCGGCGAAGCTCGGGTTGCCGGACAGGTCGACCCGCAGCACCAATGTGTTGACGAAGAAGCCGACGAGCGGGTCGAGCGCGCGATCGCGCCGACCGGCGATCGGGAAGCCGACCGAAACATCGTAGCTGGCACCGATTTTCGATAGCAGCACCGCCAGGGCGGCCTGCACCACCATGAAGGTGGTCGCGTTGTGATCGCGGGCCACCCGGCGAACCTGCTGCTGCAGCTCGGCCGGCCAGTCCACGACCACGCTGGCGCCACGCTGATCGGCGACGGGCGGGTAGGGCCGGTCGGTGGGTAGCTCTAACCGCTCGGGCATGCCGGCCAGGGTGTCCTGCCAGTAGGCCAGCTGGGCGGCGATGGGGCTGTCGCTGTGGTCGAGCTCGCCGAATTGCGCGCGCTGCCACAGCGTGTAGTCGACGTATTGCACCGGCAGGTCGGTCCAGCCCGGCGCCTGCCCCGCGGACCGGCTGGCGTAGGCCACACTCAAGTCGGCGGCCAACGGAGTGAGCGACAGGCCGTCGGCGGCGATGTGGTGCACCACGATGACCAGCAGGTGTTCTTGCTCGCCGAGCGTGAAAAGCCGTGCGCGCAGCGGTGTTTCAACCGCCAGGTCGAAGGTGTGGCCAGCCGTCGTTTCGATGGCGCCCTCCAGCTCGCCGGCCGAGAAGCCGATGGCATCGACGACATTCCAGCCGAAGTCGACCTGGTCGGCCGGGACGATCACCTGCTGAGGCGTCCCGTCGTGCGCGGGAAACAGCGTGCGCAGGCTCTCGTGGCGGCCCACCACATCGGCGAGCGCCGCACGCAGCGCGTCGGCGTCGAGGCGCCCGCCCAGTCGCAACGCGGCCGCCATGTTGTACACGGGCGACGGCCCCTGCAACTGTTGGATGAACCACAACCGGCTCTGGGCGAACGACAACGGGATCACCGCCGGGCGCTCGGCGGCCGTCAACGGCTCCAGCCGGCCCGCGCCCTCGCTGAGGCGCGGGGCCAGCTGCGCGACCGTCGGCGCCTCGAACACGACGCGCACCGGTAGCTCGGTATCCAGCGCCGCGTTGATCGCCGAGATCAGGCGCATCGTGGATAGCGAATCGCCGCCGAGGTCGAAGAACGAGTCGTCGACCCCCACGCGGTTGACCCCGAGCACATCGGCGTAGATGCCCGCCAGGATCTCCTCGGTCGCGGTGGCCGGGGCGCGGTAATTGTCGACGTCCCGGTAGTCCGGCGCGGGCAACGCGCGGGTGTCGAGCTTGCCGTTGACCGTCATGGGCAGTGCGGGCAACACGACGACGGCCGCGGGAACCATGTACTGGGGCAGCCGCTCGCCCAGCGCGGCGCGTGCCCTGCCCGCGTCCGCCGTCCCGGTGACGTAACCCACCAGGCGCTTGTCGCCGGGACGGTCCTCGCGGGCGACGACAACCGCCTGCTCGACGCCATCCAAACTGCCTAGCGCCGACTGGATTTCGCCGAGTTCGATGCGGTAGCCGCGGATCTTGACCTGCTCGTCGGCGCGGCCCAGGTAACGCAGTTGGGCGTCGGGGCCCCAGCACACCAGGTCGCCGGTGCGGTACATGCGGGCTCCGGGCGCGCCAAACGGGCAGGCTATGAAACGCGAGGCGGTCAGGGCGGGCCGGCGCCAGTATCCGACGCCGACGCCGTCGCCGGCTAGGTACAGCTCGCCGACCACCCCGGCCGGCACCGGTCGCAGCCATTCGTCCAGCACGAAGAAGGCCGCCCGCGTGACCGGGGAACCGATCGGCGGGAAGCCCGATCCCGTTTCCAGCGGCGCGCTCTTGCAAGCCCACATGGTGGTTTCGGTTGGGCCGTAGACATTTACCATCACCCGCCCGGGCGCCCAGCGGTCCACCAGCTCGGGCGGGCAGGGCTCCGCCCCGATCACCAGCGAGGTGGCATCCAGACCGTCCGTGGGCAGCATTCCCACCGCGGACGGGGTCTGGGTGAGCACGGTGACGCGCTCGCCGACCAGCAGGGCGTGGAATTCTTCCGGTGCGCGCGACACCGGCTCGGGCACCACCACCAGCCGCCCGCCGTGCAGCAGCGCGCCCCAGATCTCCCACACCGAGAAGTCGAAGGCATAGGAGTGGAACTGCGTCCACACCTGCTCCGCGGAAAGTTCGATGCCGATCTGCAGCGAGTCGAAGAGCTGGGCGACGTTGTATTGGGTTACCGCAACGCCTTTGGGCACCCCGGTGGTGCCGGACGTGTAGATGATGTGCGCCAGGTCGTCGGGGGCCGGCCCTGGCGGGGCCGTGCTGGGCTGGGTGTCCACGGCGGGGTCGTCGACGTCGACGACCACCAGGTCGAACCCGTCCAGCCGGTCGGCCAGCGCGGCGGTGGTGACCGCCGCGATCGGCGCGGCGTCGGTGAGCATGAACTCCATCCGGGCCGCCGGCAGCGCCGGGTCGATCGGCAGGTAGGCGGCCCCCGACTTGAGCGCGGCCAGGATCGCCACGATCGCCTCGGCCGAACGCGAAAACAGCAGCGCCACCCGCTCACCCGGGCGCGCACCGTGCTGGATCAGCAAGTGCGCCAACCGGTTGGCCGCCTCGTCGAGCTCCCGGTACGTCATGGACCGGCCGTCGCAGACCAGCGCCACCGCGTCGGGCGTTCGGGCCGCCTGCGCGGCGAACAACGCCGGCACCGACACCGGTGTCGCCGGCTCGGTCAGCACCCCCCTGTTGCCCCACCTTTGCAGCCGCGCGTGCTCACCGGCATCGAGCAGGTCCACCGACGACAACCGCCGCTGCGGATCCGAGGTGACCGCGACCAGCAGGCGCTGCAGCCGCTCGATCAACGACACGACGGTGTCGGCGTCGTACACGTCGGTGCGGTATTCGGCCGTCACGCCGATCCCCGCGTGCTGACCGGCCTCGGTCCAGCGGTCGGCCAACGAGAACGTCAAATCCATGCGCGCGGTGCGGGTGTCCACCGGCATCGGCGTGGCTTGCACATCGCCCAGGGCCAGGGTGGCGGTGGGGTTGGTGTCGTAGCCGGGGAAGTTCTCCCAGCCCAACAGCACCTGGATCAGCGGGTGATGGGTGAGACTTCGGGTCGGGTTGAGCCGATCCACCAGGAACTCGAAGGGCACGTCCTGGTGCTCGAAGGCGGCCAGGCTGCGCCGACGCACCTGGGCCAGCAGCTCGACGAAGGTCGGATCCCCCGCCACGTCGACGCGCAACACCAGCGTGTTGACGAAGAAACCGACCAGCTCGTCCAGCGCGGGATCGCGCCGCCCGGCGATCGGGAAGCCCACCGCGACGTCGTGGCTGGCGCTGATCTTGGAGAGCAACGCGGCGAACGCGGCCTGGATCACCATGAAGCTGGTCGCGTTGTGCTCGCGCGCCACCCGGCGAATCTGTTGCTGCAACTCCGTCGGCCAGTCCACCGCCAGCCGGGCGCCCCGGTGATTGGCGACCGGCGGGTAGGGCCGATCGGTCGGCAGCTGCAGGAGTTCGGGCATGCCGGCCAGGGTCTCTTCCCAGAAGTCCAACTGCGCGGCGATGCGGCTGCCACCGTCTTCGAGGTCGCCGAATTGCGCGCGCTGCCACAGCGTGAAGTCGGCGTACTGCACCGCCAACGGCGCCCAATCGGGTTCCTGGCCCGCGCAGCGGCTGGCGTACGCTACCCCCAAGTCACGCGCCAGCGGGGCGATCGACCAACCGTCGGCGGCGATGTGGTGCACCACCGCCACCAGCACGTGTTCGTCATCGGTGATGGTGAAAAGCTCTGCGTGGATGGGGATTTCGTTCGCAAGGTCGAACGTGTAGCCCGCCGCGGCGTCCATGGCCGCGCGCAGCCGGCGCTCCGGCCACCCGCGGGCGTCGACGGCGTCGAAGCCCGCTCGAGCCTGCTCCGCGGGAAGTACCACCTGCTGAGGTATCCCGTCGGCCGACGCGAACACCGTGCGCAGGCTTTCGTGGCGGCCCACCACGTCGCCGAGCGCGGCGCCGAACGCGGCGGCGTCGACGCGCCCGCGCAGCCGCAAGGCCACCGCGATGTTGTAGACCGGCGACGGCCCCTGGAATTGGTCGATGAACCACAATCGGTTCTGGGCAAACGACAACGGGATCACCGCGGGCCGCTCGCCGGCCACCAGCGGCTCCAGCCGGCTCGCGTCTCCACCGACCAGCGGCGCCAGCTCGGCGACCGTGGGCGCCTCGAAGACCGTCCGCACGCCGAGGTTGGCGTTCAGGCTGGTGTTGATCCCGGAGATCAGGCGCATCGCCGACAGCGAGTCGCCGCCCAGGTCGAAGAACGAGTCGTCGACGCCGACCCGATCCAGCCCGAGCACCTGGCCGTAGATGCCGACGAGGATCTCCTCCACGGCGCCGGTCGGGGCGCGGTAGCGGTCGGCATCCTGGTAGTCGGGTGCCGGCAGGGCCTTGCGGTCGAGCTTGCCCGAGGAGGTCAACGGGAATTCCTCAAGCGTCACAATGTGTGTCGGCACCATGTATTCGGGTAGCCAGTCGCTCAACCGCTGGCGCACCGCGGCGATCTTGGTGTTGGCGTGGGGGTCGTTGGCGAAGGCGCGTTGGCCCGCGTTGGCGGGGGGCAGGTAGAGGTCGGTCAGCGGCGAGTCGGCGTCGGCGCCGGCGACGAAAACCGCGCTGAGAGTGCCGATTTGGGCGCCCCAGGTCACCGCGACGCGGTATCCGACCGCTTCGCCGAGGCGGTGCAATTCCTCGGGGACGGTTGGTTCGTCGGCCGGACCGGCTTGAGCCAGTGCGTCGGGCACGGGTAACCCGGCGGCGAGGGCGGCTTCGACGTTGACGTCGGCGACGACTCCGCTGTGGGGGATGTCGGTGACGCGGACGACGGCGGGGCGTTGGGAGATCAACTCCTCATGCAGGCCGCTGAGGCCCGCGCAGGCGGCCCACGCCCAGGTGGGCGCGGCGGCCACCGAACGGACGGGCGTGGGGGCCTTGCGGATGACCACGTCGTAGCGATACCGGTTCAGCTCGTTGTCGGCCGAGCCGCGCTTGAGTTGGATCTCTAGTCCGCCCGCCACCGCGTGTTCGGCGGCCCAGGTGGTGAAAAACTCCGGGGCAAGTAACAATTCGGTCTCGCCGAGGATGGCGTGGCGGATTCGCCGGCGCACCTCGGCCGAGTCGGTGGTGCCAGCGGCGCGGGACAGGGCGATCCCGGTCTGGAAGGCGCCCTGCAGCGTGTGGTTGCGGATGTCACCGATGAACAGCGCCCCGCCCGGGGCCAGCAACTCCATCGCCGTGTCGATGACCCCGTCCAGGTATGTCGCGTTGGGGAAGTACTGGACGACGGAGTTGAGGATGACGGTGTCGAAGGAGCCCTGCGGCAGCCCCTCGGTCACGTGAGCCGGCTGGGTCAGCAGCCGCACCCGGTTTCGCCACGGGATCTGCAACTGTTCCAGCGAGCGGGCCAGGTTCTCGATCGCGGCGGCCGAGAAGTCCGTGGCGACATACTGATCGCACTGCGGGGCGATCTGCGTCAGCAGCAACCCCGAGCCCGCACCGATCTCCAGCACGCGCCGCGGCCGCAGCGCCATGATCCGATCCACCGTCGCGGAACGCCACTCCACCATCTCCTCGAGCGGAATCGGGTCGCCGGTGTAGCTGCTGTTCCAACCCCGGAAGTCCATGCCGAAGTCCGACCCGGCGTCGGGGCCGTACAACTCGTCGTAGAGATGCTGCCACTCTTCGACGCTTTCCGCGTCGTGGTCGGGGGTGGCGTTAGGGTCGAGCGTGACGTAGGCGACGAGGTGCGAGCCGTTGGCGCCGTCCTGCACGGTGACGGCGGCCTGGGTGACCTCCGGGCAGGCCAGCAGCGTGTTCTCGATTTCGCCCAACTCGATGCGCTGTCCGCGCAGTTTGATCTGGGTGTCGGCGCGGCCCAGGTAGTCCAGGGTTCCGTCGGCGGTCCAGCGCACCAGGTCGCCCGTGCGGTACATCCGTTCCCCAACGCCCACAAAGGGATTGGCGACGAATCGTTCGGCGGTCAACTCTGTCCGGCCGACGTAACCGTGCGCCAGCGCGGGCCCGCTCAGGTACAGCTCGCCCACCACCCCGACCGGGACGGGGCTCAGCCAGGCGTCCAGCACCAGCGCGCACACCCCCGGTATCGGGGCGCCGATGTAAATCGGCCGCTCCGCCGACAGCCGCGCACAGGTCACCCAGATCGTGGTCTCGCTGGGGCCGTAGCCGTTGAACATCCGCCGGTCGGGCGCCCAGGCGTCCACCAGCTCCGGCAGGCAGGCTTCACCGACGGCGATCAGGGTGTCCAACGCCTCGAGCCGGGCCCGCTCCAGCGTCGACGCCACCGCCGGGGTCAGTATGGCCGCGGTCACCCGGTGGCGTTGCATCAACGCGGTCAGCGCCTCACCGGCATAGACCCCGTGCGGCGCCACCACCAAGGCCGCCCCCGAGCCCGCCGCCAGCAACAGCTCGCCGACCGATGCGTCGAAGGTCGGCGCGGCCACCATCAGCAGCCGCGCGTCCGCACCCAACCCGAATAGCTCGCTTTGCGCGGCGGTCCAGCCCAGCAGGCCGGAGTGGCTGACGGCCACCCCCTTGGGGGTGCCGGTGGAGCCCGACGTGAAGATCACGTACGCGCTGTTATTCTCCAGCAGCGGCGAGAGGCGGTCGGCATCGGTGATCGGCTCCGCGGAGCGCCCGGACACGTCGAGGTCGTCGACGCGGAGCACCGGTCGGTCGCCGGCTCCGTCCACTTCGTCTGTGCCACAGGTCAATACGCAGGCCGCTCCGACAGCGTCGAGCACCGTGGCGATCCGCTCGACGGGATGGGCGGGATCGATCGGTGCGTACAGCCCGCCGGCCTTGACCACCGCCCACCACGCGACCACCAACTCCGCGCAACGATCCATCGCCACGCCCACGGCGCACTCCGGACCAACGCCCGCCTCGATCAGCGCCCGCGCCAGCCGCGTCGACCACTCGTCGAGCTCGCGGTACGACAGCCGCCGCGCACCCTCGATGACGGCGGGCGCATCGGGGCCGGCCGAGACGGCGGCCGCCAACACCTCCGGCGCCACCCCCACCGGCGCGGCCACGCCGGCCCCGGACATCTGGGACAGTACGAGGTCGCGCTCACCCGGACCCAGCAGATCAACGGACGACAGGCGCCGGGCGGGATCGGTGGTCATGGCCACCAGCACCCGCTGGAAGCGCTCGACGAGCGCCCCGATGCTCGCGGCGTCGAACACGTCGGCGTCGAACTCGACGTGCAGGCCGAGCTCGCGGCCCGGGAGCGCCTCCATCGTCAGCGGGTAGTGGTTGTACTCGCGGTTGGTGAACTCGGCGATGGCCAACCCGTCAGGGCCCAGCTGCATGCCGTCGTCGATCGGGTAGTTCTCATAGACGAAAAGCGTGTCGAAGAGTTGCTCGTGGCCGGTGGCGCGGTGAATGTCGCTGAGCGCCAGGTGCTGATGCTCGAGGGTGTCGTTGTGGGCGTCCTGCAGCTGCCGCAGCAGGTCCGCGGTGGTGGTAGTCGCGGTGATGTTGGCGCGCACCGGCACCGTGTTGATCAGCAATCCGACCATCGATTCCGCGCCGTCCACTTCGAGCTGGCCCACCCGGGACCGCGGGGTGCCGAAGACGACGTCGTGCTGGCCGGTCAGCGAGGTCAGCAACACCGCCCAGGCGCCCTGCAGGACGGTGCTGACGGTGGTGTGGCAGGAGCGGGCCAGTTCGGTGAGCGCCCGCGTGGTGTCCTCGGCCACGCGGAAGGCTTCGGCGCCCCGCCGCCCTTGCCCCAGGCGATCTTTCGGGCCGACCAATGTTGGCGTCTCCAAGTCGGCGAGCTCCTCGGCCCAGGCCGCGCGGGCGGCATCCAGGTCGCGATCGGCCAGCCACGTGACGAAGCTGCGGTACGGCGCGGCCGCGGGCAGCCGCTCCCCGTAGTAGCTGGTGAATATCTCGCGCAGCAGGATCGGCAGAGACCAGCCGTCGAGCACGATGTGATGGTTGGTCAGCACCAGCCGGTGCCGGCTCTCGCCGGTGCGGATCAACGCCACCCGGAAGGGCGGCTGGTCGGCCAGGTCGCTCACGGCGGCACGCTCGGCCGCGCAGAGCGCCTCGATCTCCTGGTCGGTTTCGAGATCGACATGCCGCCACGCCACCACGGGGTTGGCCGGGATGATCTGCACGGGCTCGTCGAACCGCTCGTGGAACCGGGCCGCCAGGTGCGGGTGCCGGTTGATCACCGTGCGCACCGCATCGTGCAGGCGGTCGGGGTCCAGTGGGCCTGTGAGCGTGAAATCCAGTTGCACCGCGTACATGTCGTCGCCGCCCTGTGCGGTGCTGGAGTGGAAGAGCAGGCCCTGCTGCAGGGGGGTCAACGGCAGGATGTCGGCGACGTCGTATCGTTGGTGCAGCTCGTCGATCTGCGGTTGGCTCAGCCCAGCGGGCGCGATGTCCGACGGTGTCAGGCCGCCGCCTCCGGCCCGGACATGCGCGCAGATGCCGGACAACGCGTCGAACCACAGTTGGCCCAGCCGGCCGATCTGCGCCTCGTCGAGGGCCGACGGCGCCCAGGTCCAGTTCGCGTGCAGCTGCGGCCCGGTGTCGGTGTCGACGGCGCCGGCGTTGAGTTCGACGGTGTGCGCCAACGGCATTGGGATCGCCGCGGCGGCGCCGGTCAGGGACAGGCTCTCCGGGTGCAGCCGCCACAACTCATTGGACAGCTCAGTTCCCGCGACCAGGCGGCCGAGGTAGTTGAAGCCGATCGTCGGGTCGGCGGTGTCCAGCTCCGCGTCACCGCTCAGATAGCGTAGCGCGCCGTACGTCAAGGGGTGGGGCACGGCGCGAAGCTGTTCCTTGGCTTCCTTGATCACCGTTCCCAGCGCCGGCTCGCCGGAAAGCACTTGGGCCCAAGGCAGCCCGTCGACCGTGAGCGACACCGGGTATTTGGTGGTGAACCAGCCGACGGTCCGCGACAGGTCCGCATCGGGCGCGAGTTCTTCGTGGCGGCCGTGGCCCTCGACGTCGATGCCGACGGTACCCGCCCCGGTACCCAGAAACTCTGCCCACGCCAGCCCGAACGCGATCAACAGGATGTCTTGCACGCCAGCGCGAAACGCTGCCGGCGCCTCACCGAGCAGCGTGCGGGTGGTCTCGATGTCCAGCGACATCGGCAGATGCCCGGCGGTGGCGTAGGTGTCGACGTCGGGGCGCACCGCGGGCAGCGCGGGCGGGGTGGCCGCGATCCGCTTCCAGGCGCCGGCCTGCTCGACGACCTCGGGGCCGCGTGCGTGCTCGTCGAGCAGCCTTGCCCACCGGGCGAACGACGTCCCGCCTGCCGGCAGGGCCACCGGCTGTCCGCCGCGGTGCTGCGCCCAGGCGATGTTCAAGTCCTCCAACAGGATTCGCCATGACACCCCATCGACGGCCAGATGGTGAACGATCAGCGCGAGCTGGCCAATGGGGCCGACCCACAGCGCGCTCAGCATGGTCCCGGTCGCGGGGTTGAGCCGCGAGCGCGCCGCCACCAGCGCCTCATCGGACAGCGCGTCGACGGACCGCAGGCATTCGGCCGCGTCGACCGACCCTGCCTCGGGCACCCACAAGGACCACCCGTCGGCGTCGTCGACGCGCAGCCGGAGCATGGCGTGCCGGTCCAGCAGGGCCTGCAGCACCGCCGTCACGTCGGCCTCGGTCGCTCCCTCGGGCGCCTGCAGCACGATCGTCTGGTTGAACTGATCGATCGGGCCGCTTGTGCTGTGCAGCCAGCGCATGATCGGGGTGGCCGGCACCGGGCCGAGGCCCTCGTCGATCACCCCGTCGCCATCGGCCACCCCGGCCACGCGGGCCAGGCGGGCAACGGTCTGCTCGACGAAGACGTCCCGGGGGCGGCACGTCAGGCCGGCGGCCCGCGCTCGCGACACCACTTGCAGCGCCAGGATGCTGTCGCCGCCGAGTTCGAAGAAGGAGTCATGGGTGCTGACGCGCTCGACGCCAAGCACTTCGGCGTAGATGGTGGCCAGGATTTCTTCGGTCGGGTTTTGCGGGGCGTGGTAGTCACCGGTGGCGTATTCCGGGGTGGGCAGCGCGCGGGTGTCCAACTTGCCGTTGGCGGTCAACGGCAGGGTTTCTAGACCCACGATCGCCGCGGGCACCATAAACGCCGGCAACCGCTCACCCAGCTTGGCGCGCAACTCGACGGGATCGACACTGCCGGTGACATAACCGACCAGACGCTTGTCACCGGGGCGATCCTCACGCGCGATCACCACCGCCTGCTCCACCCCATCGAGAGTGCTTAACGCTGTTTGGATCTCCCCCAACTCAATCCGATACCCGCGGATCTTGACCTGCTCATCAGCACGCCCCAAATACCGCAACTGCCCATCAGCACCCCAGCACGCCAGATCCCCGGTCCGATACATGCGTTGTCCAGGCGCTCCCGCGCCAACGAACGGACACGCCACAAACCGCGACCCCGTCAACCCGGGCCGCCCCACATAACCGGTGGCCACCCCGGCCCCGGCCACATACAACTCCCCGACCACGCCCACCGGCACCGGCCGCAACCAGCCATCGAGCACCAACAACCCCGCATGAGGCACCGGCGACCCAATCGGCGGCACACCCGACCCCGCCGCCAACGGGGCGCTGATCGCCACACACATCGTGGTCTCGGTCGGCCCATAAGCATTGACCAGCACCCGCCCCGGCGCCCACCGCTCCACCACCTCACCCGGACACGCCTCCCCGGCCAACACCACCGCCACCCCATCCAGCCCAGCCGGATCCAACATCGCGATCGCCGACGGCGTCTGCGTCAACACCGTCACACCCTGGGCCACCACCACGTCGTGCAACTCCTCAGGTGCACGCGCGGTGTCCTCATCGACCACCACCACCCGACCACCACGCAACAGCGGAGCGAAAATCTCCCACACCGACACATCAAAAGCCAGCGAATGACACTGCGACCACACCCCCGGCACCGGCAACCCGGCATCCAGCGAACCAATCAACGCCGTCACATTCCGATGCGTCACCGCAACACCTTTGGGCACACCCGTAGTCCCCGAGGTATAAATCACATACGCCAAACCCTCAGCATCCGGCTCAGCCAACGCCGTCACCGGCTCGGCAGCGATGCGCGGGTCATCCACATCGATCACCGCCACCCCATGCCCCTCCAGGCGCCCGGCCAAATCCGCCGTCGTCACCGCCGCCACCGGGCGAGCATCGGCCAACATGAACCCGATCCGCGAATCCGGTGACCCCGGATCAATCGGCACATACCCCGCCCCGGCCTTGAGCACCCCCAGCATCGCCGCAACCGCCTCAGCCGACCGCGACAACAACAACGCCACCACGCATCCCGGCCCCGCACCCTCAGCTAGCAACCGATGCGCCAACCGAGACGACGCCTCATCCAACGCCCCATAAGTCACCCAGCGCCCACCACCCGACACCGCCACCGCCTGCGGCGCCCGCGCCACCTGCTGCGCAAACAACCCCGGCACCGACACCCCCACACCCGCCGGCGCCCTCAAAACCCCCGCATTACCAAACTCTTCCAACCGCACACGCTCAACCCCATCGAGCACATCCACCGACGACAACAACCGCTCCGGGTCATTCGCCATCGCCACCAACACCCGCTGCAACCGCGCCGCCAAGTCCGAGGCGTCGAAGTTCGAGAAGGGTTGTCCGACACCGACCGTGCTCAGGAATTGCTGATCACCGAATCCAAGCAAGAACAGCCCGAAGTGGCCCACCGGCCCGAAAGTGGTGTATGTCGCGGTCGCCGGCACGCCGGCGAGGTTGAGGGTGAGCCTGGCCGGGACGAAGTTGACGACTACCCGGTTGGATGCCTGCGGCGCGCCGCGGAATCCACCGTCACCGCCGAGCATGTGCACCGGAAAACGCTGATGCCGCAACGCCTCTCGCGAGCGCGCATCGACCTGCCGCAGAAAATCGGCGACCGTGACTTGCGGCGAGGCGTTCAAGACCAGCGGCACGACCCCGGCAAGCATGCCGGGATGCGTCTTGGATTCCGGATCCAGTCGGCGGCTGACCGGGAAGTCCAGCACCACTTCGTCGCCGGCGCGGAACGCGCGGACCAGGAGGGCGCAGGCGGCCGTGAGCACCGACGATCGGCGGATGCCCAACGCTTTGGACAGTTGTTTGATAAGGGCGACCACCGAGGAGTCCAATTGGACCGGCGGAGAGGGCGCGTACGGGTCCCGGTCGCTGGCGGCTTGGGTCAGCCGATAATCCGGTTCGCTTGCCGAGGGCAGGTGCTCGGCCCAGTACGCCTGATCCGCAAGGTAATCGGCGGAGGCCGCGTACTCCGCCTCGCTGCTGACGAGGTCCCGCAACGAGCCGAAGAAGGCGGGAGATATGGCCGCGCCGGAGGCGAGTGCGGAATAGACAGCCGCGATGCGGCGGCCGATCAGCGCAATACCCAGGCCGTCCATCGCGATGTGATGACAGCAGCTGAACCAGTAGTACTCGTCGGGCGCCGTTTGGAACAAGTAGAAGTTGATCATCGGGCCGGTGAGCGGCATCGGCGTTCGCTGGATCGCGGACGCCCTCTCACGGACCTCACGCTCTGGGTCGGACGAGCCGCTCACGTCGTAGAAGGCCAGATCGACCTCCGGGTCTTCGATCACCTTCTGGAAGACTTCGCCGCCTACCTCGAAGAAGCTGCTCCTCAGGCTCTCGGCCTCACCCACCACGTGGCGCATGGCCTGCTCGAACAGGGCGCGGTCGACCGTGCCGTCGATGCGCACGAGGACGCCGAGTTGCCACGCCACATCGAAGTGACCCGTCTGCTGCGCGAGCCAGATGTCCAGCTGCGCTCGCGTCAGCGGTAGCGCCCGGTCACTGCGTTCCACGAAATCCCCCCAAAACCCCTTCTTCGACTCTTTCATACCTAGACTGTCTAGACATCACAAACCGCGAGCGGACAGCCTCGCGCGCAGGCTCTTGGGACGAATATCGGGCCAATTTTGTTCGATGTAGTCGAGACACGCCGCGCGGTCGGCTTCTCCGTAGACCACCCGCCACCCCGCCGGGACGTCGGCGAAGGTTGGCCAAAGGCTGTGTTGCTCCTCGTTATTGACCAGGACGAAAAAATTTCCGTTATCGTCGTCGAACGGATTCTGCTGCAACGGACAACCTCCTACAGGCCAGATGGAAATTGCACGAAACGCTGCGCGCAGCACGGAACTCGCTGCAGCGCTTCAGAATTGGCCGTTAGTTTCGACCAGTATGCCGACCCACCCACCGGCACGATGCCCGTGCCAACGAGCTTTGCGGAGACCCCCGTCGTGAGGTGACCGTCATGGCTGTGGTTCTGGCCCCAGTTGTTTCCCCGGCCTGAACCGCAATGCCGTCCGCTGCGTCAACGGTAACCCGGAAGCGGGATACGCCGCTTCGCGGGGGCTCCCGTCGACGCACCAGCGAACCACTAGCAAGCTGGCGCTACGACTTTGGGTGTCGCACTCCACGGGCCGCCGGATACCCAACGCCAGATCGGGTAAACGTGTGAATTTTGTTCTTGCATAAGAGTTTCGCAACGTACGAGCTGTTTGACGCATGTCTCGTCCGCCAGCAAAACAAAGGTTTGTCCCGGGGACTTGGTCTGCCTAAAGACGACAAGCCTGATCCCGTGGCCAACGGCCACACGCTTCTTGTTTGCCAAAGCCGATTTGCGTGCCTGGCCGGCACGACGTCAAAAGATTTGCGGCCGGCTAACTCCGCCCCAGGGACCGGCGGGGGCAATCGTTTGAGCCGGCAGTCGCTATCACGCGACTGCGCAGGGCCGAGGGATACAACGGCGAACGAAATTGGCCGCAAGGGGCATCTCCCTCCCTACGCGACAGCAGCGGCGAGTGCCGAACGCGATTTGCTGTGCTAACTCCGCATCATGGCTTGCCGCAAGACGTACCCACGCGATGCCGTTGCTGGGGAACACGGACGGCGACACCGATGCGGTACCGAACGGCCGCCTCGTCCAGTCGAAACCCCGGTGGTTTCGGAGGCCGGCAACATCGTTGCCACGCGGCGATCTGGCCTCACGACCTTCTGAGCGACGGCGTCACCCGATCATGTTGCAGCAAACCACCATTCGAACACCGGCCCGACTCGCCCGCTGAAGACTTTGCAATCATTCCAAACGCCACAATTGCCTGTCGCGGTGTTTAGGGCCCCTTGGGCCCGGGTAGAACTGGCGCGATGTGGGGGTCAGTGCTGGGGTTGGGAATTCTGGCGGCGCTGAATCCTGTGCGTCTCGGCCTCGCCCTCTTGATGATCTCCCGGCCGCGGCCCGGGCCGAACCTGCTCGCCTACTGGGTCGGCGGCCTCACCGTCTGCGTGCCCGAGCTGCTCGCGCCGCTGATGTTGCTCAACTTCACGTCGGCGTTCGGCTCGTTAGGGCACGGCGGCACCACCAAAGCCACCAGCTCCACCCTTCCGCACATCCAGATCGGGCTCGGCGTGCTCGGGCTTTCGATCGCCGCGCTGATGGCCGTGCGTTTCTGGACGCGTCAGCGGTCGGAGGTTAGGGCATCGAGCGACCGATCCGCGGCCCGCACGCCCGCACCGGACACGCCGATCGCAATTCCACGATTCCTGCGCCGCGCGCGGGATGTCTCTCCCGAGGACCGCTCCGGAATCCGGCGCCCGCTGCACCGCGCCCACAGCGCGTGGGAGAAAGGTTCGTTGTGGATTGCCTGGGTGATAGGGCTGGCATCGGTGCCCGCCGACGGGGTGCTGTTCATTCTCGCGATAATCGTGGCCTCGCGGGCCGCGGTCGCCACGCAGGTCAGCGCCTCGATCGCCTTCGTCCTACTGATGTATTCGGTGGTCGAAATGATCCTGCTCGGCTATGTGGCCGCGCCGGCACGAACCCAGGCCCTGCTGCGGCAGCTGCACGACTGGGTCCGCGCCTATCACCGGCAGATTCTGGTGGCGGTCTTCACCGTGGTCGGGGTCTCGCAGCTGGCCCAGGGCATGCACGTCCTCTGAACCCGTAGGGGTTATCCCGTCGCATGACCGGGTAGTGAAGATTCAGTGGTCAGCCAGAACGAGCAACTGCGCCGCACCATCGAAACGCGGGACATGATCGGTCAGGCCAAGGGCACGCTTGTGGAGCGATTCGACATCGACGCGGCCGCCGCGTTCAAGCTGCTGGTCAAACTCTCGCAAGACACCAACGCCCGGGTGGAGCAGATCGCCCTCAGGCTGCTCGAGGTGGACCATCCCCCGAACGTGTAGGGCGCGACGAAATCCGGCAATCGCAACAACTCCTGACCGCCGGAGGATACAAAGGCAGCGTCTCGTTTCACGCACCCGTCTCTATCACGCCGCAGCAGCGCCGCCGCCTGCAGGACGAACTCGCCGCGCTGCGCTCCCAGCGCAGCATCGAGGTCCCCGACGAAGCCATGGATTACGGCGGCAATTGCGGCGCACGCCCCGCCCCGCGGCGAAGACGCATCCGCGAGATCGAGGACCTGCTGGCCACCGCCACCGTGCGTGACGATCCCGCAAGCGAACGGATCGCCGGCCCCGGCATGGTGGTGACCATTCGTTACGACGCCACCGGGGAAACGGAAACGCTGCTGCTCGGCCGGCGGGGCGCCGAAGGCGCCGACATCAAGGTGTACTCGATGGCGTCGCCGCTGGGCCGGTGCATCGCCGGTGCTCGCCCCGGCGAGCAACGCATCTATGCGATTCCCCATGACACCGGGCGGCCCGTGACCCTGCTCAAGGCCGCCCCGTACCAGGCCGCGTCGCGCAAAGCGCACGCCCGCAACGGTTGCGGCGCTCAACCGCCGGCGAACGGCGTCTTGGACCGGAAGCCATTTGGTCTCCACCGATGGAAAGGGGAAAGACCATGACTAGCGTGCAGCCCGCGTGGCTTACGCCGCAGGCCTACGCGCGACTCCGGCAGGAGCTGGCCACCCTGCGGGAGTTGTTCGACGGCACCGAGTTTGGCGATGACGCCGATGGCAGCGCCATCGCTGTCCAACGGCGTCGGGCTCACCGTCACGCTCCTCGACGCAGTGCCCTACGGCGTCTACCTGGCCGGCATGAACTAATTCCCCTCGCGACACCTGCAGTGCCCAGCGGTTTCAGCTCGGAAACGGTTGTGCCGACATGCTATTCGAGCTAATCGACCCAATGGCGATGATGTTCCTTGTGTTGGCGACGCTCTTTCTGATGATGGTGCTCGCTTATGGGCGAATGTGACGGCGCCTCGCCCACGCCTATTCCGTGAACAGCCGATTCAGCTCGTCGAAGCTCGCGGCGCCGGCCAGCCCCCCGAAGGAGCCGTCGTCAATCAATCTCCGCGTGGCACCGAGAAACGCGCCCCACGCGACCCGACTGAACGCCGAGCCGACGCTGATCCGGCGCACGCCTAGCTGCGCGAGGTCGCTCACCGTCAAACCGGTATCGGAGGACATCAGAACGTTGACCGGATATGGCCGCAGGGCGTCGATGAGGGTCGCGATGTCCTCTCTGGTGCGGACGCCCGGCGCGAAGAGCACCTCGGCTCCAGCCTCGGCGTAGGCCTGCAGGCGCCTGATTGCCTCGGCGAGGGGATCCGGGTGGCCGTAAAGGAAGCATTCGGCGCGGCCGGTCAGCATGACGTCGGCTCCCGCGTCGTCGATCGCCGAACGGGCGGCGCGGACCCGGTCGGTGGCTTCGGCCAGTTCGAAGAGCGGCGCGTCCGCGACGCCCGTGCCGTCTTCGATGGAGAGCCCGGCTACGCCGGTGGCGACGCAGCGCGCCACGTTGTTCGCCAGGTCACCGGCATCCCGGGCGTAGCCGGCCTGAAAGTCGGCATTGACGGGCACGCTGACCGCGGCCACTATCTCGCCGATGTTGTCCAGCGCCTCGTCCACGGACAGTGCGGTCACTGTGTCCGGCAGACCGCGCGTGAAGCTCAGCCCGGCGCTCGTGGTGGCCAACGCCGGAAAGCCGAGCTTGGCGAGCACGATCGCCGAGCCGGCGTCCCACGGATTCGGGATGAGAAAACACCCCTATTGGTGTAGCTGACGAAATCGGGATCGAACAGCGCTGCGTGGGTCCACGGGCCCGATTATGCTCGCGCCGACGTGACATCGCCATGCCGCCATTCGATCGGCTATCGCCACGAAATCGCCCGTGCCACTGTGCATCCGAATCAATTGTTGGATGCTCACGGCGCGGTCTCCACGTTCGGACCGCTAACGGCGCCGGCCCTGGCAAGCCATGGGGATAGGCTGGTGTCCTGGACGCTGTGCTCATTGGGGAGGTAACGACATGCCCGCGCCGTCACCCGAAGTCTTCGACCGCCTGCGCCAGCTGGCCGCGATCAAGGACGTCAGCGCACGCCCGACCAAGACCATCGACGAGGTTTTCACCGGCAGGCCGCTGACCACGATCCCGGTCGGCACGGCCGAAGACGTCGAAGCCGCGTTCGCCGAAGCGCGCGCGGCGCAGGTCGAGTGGGCGAACCGTCCGGTCAGCGAGCGCATCGACGTCATCGCCCGCTATCGGGACCTGGTCGTGGAGAACCGCGAGTTCCTGATGGATCTCCTGCAGGCCGAGGCCGGCAAGGCCCGCTGGGCGGCGCAGGAGGAGATCGTCGACCTGATGGCGAACGCGAACTACTACGTGCGCGTCTCGGCGGACCTGCTGAAGCCTCGGACGGTGCAGTCACTGCTCCCGGGGATCGGCAAGACCACGGTTTGTTACCAGCCCAAGGGCGTGGTCGGGGTGATTTCGCCGTGGAACTACCCGATGACGCTGACGGCGTCCGACTCGGTGCCTGCGCTTGTGGCCGGTAACGCCGTGGTGCTCAAGCCGGACAGCCAGACCCCGTACTGCGCGCTGGCGTGCGCCGAGCTGCTCTACCAGGCCGGCCTGCCGCGAGCGCTCTACGCGATCGTGCCCGGCCCGGGCTCGGTGGTCGGCACCGCGATCGTCGACAACTGCGACTACCTGATGTTCACCGGCTCGACCGCCACCGGCCGACGGCTCGCGGAGCATTGTGGCCGCCGGCTGATCGGTTTCTCGGCCGAGCTCGGCGGCAAGAACGCCATGATCGTCACTCGGGGCGCCAACCTCGACAAGGCCGCCAAGGCGGCCACCCGCGCATGCTTCTCGAACGCGGGCCAGCTCTGCATCTCGATCGAGCGGATCTACGTCGAGAAGGACATCGCCGACGACTTCGTCGGCAAGTTCGGCGCCGCCGTGCGGGGCATGAAGCTGGGCACCGCGTATGACTTCTCGGTCGACATGGGCAGTTTGATCTCCGCGGGCCAGCTGGACACCGTGACGGACCACGTGGATGACGCGAAGGCCAAGGGCGCCAAGGTGATTACCGGTGGCAAAGCCCGGCCCGACATCGGACCGCTGTTCTATGAGCCGACGGTGCTGACCGACGTCACGCCCGAGATGGAGTGCGCGGCCAACGAGACGTTCGGGCCGGTGGTCTCGATCTACCCCGTCGCCGACGTGGACGAGGCGGTCCAGAAGGCCAATGACACCGAGTACGGGCTCAACGCCAGCGTGTGGGCCGGCTCCTCCGCGGAGGGTCAGCGGATCGCCGCCCGGCTGCGGTCGGGGACCGTGAACGTCAACGAGGGTTACGCGTTCGCCTGGGGCAGCCTCAGCGCGCCGATGGGCGGGATGGGCCAGTCCGGTGTCGGCCGCCGGCACGGTCCCGAGGGTCTGCTGAAATACACCGAATCCCAGACGATCGCGACCGCCCGGGTGTTCAATCTCGATCCGCCCCTTGGTATTCCGGGAACCCTGTGGCAGAAGTCGCTACTTCCCATCGTACGGACGGTGATGAAGCTTCCCGGCCGGAACTGACCGCGGCCGGTTCGCGTTGCCGTTGAATACTACCGGGCGTAGTATTCGGGCTAACCCACCGCGCACAAGGAGGTGCAGGCATGAGGTGGAGTTTGGCCCAGATCGGGCTGCTGATCATTTGCGCTTTTCATGTCGTTCAGGCCGTGATTGGCTTCATCGTCAATCCCAGTTTCGCGATCGGCCCCAATGCGCCGACCGTCCAGCTGCTCGGCATGGACTTCAATGGCTGGCACGCGGTCGCCGGTCTGGCGCTGTTCGCGCCGGGCCTGGTATTCGCTTTGCGTAAGTCGTGGGCCGTGCTGTATCTGCTGCTCGCCGCGATAGCCGGTGGGCTGCCGGGGATTTGGGCCTTTTTCTCGCATCAGGTCGCCTTCGTCTTCACCTTTCCCAACAACGTCACCGACGCGGTGGTGCATCTGGTGACCGCCGCGGTGATGCTGGCGGTGGCGGCGGTGCAGATCCGGCTGGACGGCGGGCTGAGATACTCCCTCGCCGATCTCCGGAAAGTGCGGTAGCGCAAGCGGTTCGCGAACGCCAAGGATTCCTTGAGGACATCGCAAGCCGGGCAGCCGATCCTGAGTTCGTCCACCGACGACGACTCGCGAGGTTCCGCAATGATCAGTCACCGCCTCTCCGCCTTGATCGCCTCGGCCGGCGCTAGCGCCGCCCTCTTCGGCGCTGCGGCCGCCACGTCACCCGCCGCGCAGGCGGCAGCCCCCGACCGTTACGCCGTGATCGCCTACTCCCCCGTGACCGGCTGGACGGGTTGGGAGAACAACGGCACCACCATGGAGGAGGCCACCCATATAGCGCTGGGCAACTGCCAGGTGCACGGCGCCGGATGCACCGTCGCGGGGTGGGCCCGGAACGCTTGCGTCGCTTTGGCCCTCGGATCCGGCCGGTGGGGCGCCCACTGGGGCCCGACCCCGGCGGCCGCGCAGAACGCGGCGCTGGCCATGGTCTCGGCCGGTCGCATCGTCGAGTTGCATTGCACCGGGTAGCGGCGAGCCACCGGGAGGTTCGCGAGGAAAGCGGGTAGCCGGGACGTCTCCGTCTCGACGAAAATGTATAGATGGCATCTGAGCAGGCGCCGCCCCCGCCAAAGTCGGCGCCGGGCTGGTATCCCGATCCCGCCGGGGTGGGCCACGGGCTGCAACGGTACTTCGACGGCACCAACTGGACCACCGAATGGGCGTTCTCCACAGACCCGCCGAAGAACGGCACCCCCGGAAAACCGGCCCTGGCCCTGGCGGCGCTGTGCGCCCTCGCTCTCCTCGTCATCCTCGGCAAAAGTTGGGTCTTCGACCCGAAGAAGGACAGCCCATCGAGCCCATCGAGCAGTTCGGCCACGGCGGGACCGCCGCAATCGACCGAGGCGGCACCCTCGACACCGGCCGGCCCCAAGAAGCCGGACGGAGTCACCTTCACCGTTGTCCCGGGCCCGAACGGCGACGTGGTCGACGCGCGATTCGCCATTCGTGACAATTACACCGAGCAGATGATCAAAGACGGCGCCCGGTTGGACACCATCGACATTCTCAGGTACGCAAGAGCGACGTATCCTGACGCATCCGCGGTGAACGTGCAGGGCACCTTCCCGATGACCGACCCGTACGGCAACACCTCCACTCACGTCGCCATCGACCTCACGTATTCGCGAGCAACGTTGAACAAGATCAACTTCGATGGCATCACCAAAAACAGCATCTGGGAGATTCGCGACTCCGGCACCGTCCTTCCGGCCTTTGAGCCGTAGGCCCGGCCACGGATAATCGCCTCATGCCCACCGAACCTTCGAACCCGCCACCGGCCGCACCGAAGCCGGCGCAGGCGCGCATCACCCCCGAGGACTTGGAGAGGTTCGGCGACGAGGAGCAGATGCGCGCGGCGTCGGACGAGGGCCGGCTCCACGACGAGCGACCGCCGCATCACGGCTAGCCCACCGCGCTGATCCCCCAAACAACGGCTCAGCCGGCGGCGATGCGGTCGATGTGGGCCAGGAAGTGCGTCAACACCGCTTCGGGCGCCTCGAGTTGTGGCCAGTGCCCGATGTCGTCGGCGAGCATCACCACATTGGGTTCGGGAATCACCTCGGCGTAGCGGCGCGCCATGTGGGCACCGGAGTTGGGGTCGACCGGCCCGTCGATCAACCGCATCGGCACCGAGGTCTGCCGCATGGCACGCACCCACCGGTTTCGGTGCGTGTAGCGATCGTTGATGAACCGGCCGACCTTGTGCAGGACCCGGCGGCCGTCGTTGTAGTCCAAGATCTGGTTGAACACGTCCATCATGTGCCGGGTCGGCTTGGTATTCGGGCCGAACATCTCGCGCAGCGTCGGCTCCAGCAGTCGCCGGGACAACGGACTGTCCTGCACGCGACTGAAGATGTCGCCCAATGGGGTGGCCGACATCAGCTTCTGCGCCGTTCTCGGTTTGTATGCCTCGATGAACATGCCACCGTTGAGCCAGGTGATCGAGTCGATTTGCAGCGCGCCGTAGGTTTGCTGACCGAATTCATGACGAGCCAACATTTCTTGGCCCACGGAATCACCTATGTCGTGGGCCAGGATGTGCGCATTGCGGACGTTGAGGTGCGCCAACAGCGCTTCGTGCATGTCGGCGTGGTCTCCCACCGAGTACTCGTAGGCCACCGGCTTCTCGGAGAACCCCATGCCGATCATGTCCGGTGCGATGACGGTGAACCGTTCGGTCAGCGTGGGCCAGATCCGCACCCAGTCAAAGGAATTGAAGGGATAACCGTGGATCAGCAGCAGTGGCGGGCCGCTGCCCTCCACTCGGTAGAAGATGTCGAAGCCAAGGTAGTCGAAGTACTCTCCGGCGGCCAGCCAGCGTCCTAGTTCAGCGTCCATGACGGTCATCATCCTTCGGCCCTTGAGGGCGTCGCCCGACAGCCCACTGTGCAAGCTACTCCTTCATGACAGGACCGGCTGGCCGCGACCAACAGCGTTGTGTGTCGAGTGCGAGTCGGTCGGGCGCGACCTGGGACATGGCCAGCTCACCGCGCCACTCGCGATGACACCACGTGGTGCGGAATCGCAAATGTTCAAGTCGACGTTGTCTCACAATCTCGAATCCTGAATTCTGCAGTGTTGCAGCCATATCCGTGATCCGACGTAGCGTAAGCCTACGAGTACGTCCATAGAAGAAAGCGCACGATAGCGGTGGCCGAGCTTGCGCGCGGTGCGCACCGAAAACCGCGGCGGCGCCGAGATTAACCGGCAGAGCCTTCGTTTGGAGGCGGGAACCCGACAGCGGTCGTCGGCGCGCCAAGGCCCGCGGGCCCCGCGGGACCTTCACCAAGACGACTGGCCGCAAACGCCGCACCCTGGTCGATCATTGCCGTGTTGCTCGAGTACGTGTCGTGGGCGGCGAAATTCATCCCGTCGGAGCAGATCGGGTCCCCGGGCGCGCATACCTGAATTGTCTTGGCCTGGTATAGCGGACCGATGACGACCGGCGGCTCGCCGAAGAAGTTCATCGCCTTCTCGCTCGGCAGGGAGAAGAGCACGACCGAGGAAACGTGGTTGGCCACCTCGGGGTCCATCGGCTTGGGCACGGTCGCCGGATCGATGCCAGCCGGTACGGCAGCCGAGGTGACAAAACCCATCACGGCCGCACCCTGGGAATAGCCGCCGAGCACCATCTTGGTGTTGGGGCAGTCGTGGGCCATCGATACGACATGCGCGCTCGCGTCACGAATACCCTCCTCGCCCGCGTTCGTCCAGTCGTGGGTAGCGGGATAGTTGACCGGATATACGTCGAGCGACTTACCGCCAACGCGCGGGCGCAGGGAGTCGACGAATGTCTGTCCAGTCGAACCAAGACCGGGCGGGTCATCGGTGCCGCGGGCGAACACCACCTGGACGTCCGGACACGGATCGGCGGAGGCAAACGGGATTGCACAAGCGAGGACCGAAGCGCTAACGCCCGACACCGCGGCCACCGCGGAAGCAAGGAAACGGGGGATGTGACGTGCGGTCATGGCGCCGTGTACCCAACACGTGCGATTCCCAAACCACGACTTTTCGGGCACTGACTGCGACGGAAACAGCACCGCGAGACCGGTAACAAGCACGACGCCCCCCGCACACCGTAGTCTCGTTAGCGCGGTTTCTGGCGATCAAGCAGAGCGGTGCGATGAACGAGGGCGAGGCTCCAACCGGTCAGGACAGCCATACCGGGGTGACCACCGTCAAGAGCAAAGGTCTCAGGGGCGGCGCACTCGGCCTGCTCTCCAGCGTCGTTGTCGGCCTGGCGTCCATGGCGCCCGCCTACAGCCTTGCCGCGACGCTGGGTCTCATCGTGGCCAGTGGCGGCGGGCAGCTCGCCGGCGTCAAAGCCCCGGCCATCGTTCTCATTTCATTCATCCCGATGTACTTGATCGCCATCGCCTACCAGGAACTGAACAAGGCCGAACCGGACTGCGGAACCACGTTCACATGGGCGTCGCGCGCATTTGGACCCTTCCTCGGATGGCTCGGCGGCTGGGGCATCATCGCCGCGCAAGTGATCGTGATGGCCAATCTCGTCGAGATCGCCGGGGCATACTCGTTCCGGTTCGCCGGCGGACTCGGTTGGCATTCGGTCGCGGACCTGACCACCAGCACGTTCTGGTCGACCATCGTGGGCGTCTTCTGGATCGTGATGATGACCTATGTCTGCTATCGCGGCATCGAAATCTCGGCCGGACTGCTGTACGCCCTGCTGTCCATTCAAATCGTGGTGCTGATTGGCTTTTCGGTGATCGCGCTGGTCAAAACGTATACTGGTGGTGCCCAAGCCTTTTCGCTGCGTCCGTCGCTGTCCTGGTTCTGGCCGGGCGATCTGGATTTCGGGACGTCCACCGCCCCAGCGGTTCTCATGGCCATCTTCATGTATTGGGGCTGGGACACCGCCCTGGCATGCAACGAGGAGTCCGACGACCCCAGCCGCACGCCGGGCCGCGCCGCCATCGTCTCGACTTTCCTGCTTTTGGCCACCTATGCCCTGGTGGCCGTGTCGGCCGTCGCGTTCGCCGGCGTCGGGACGCAGGGCATCGGGCTGGGCAACCCGCGCAACTCGAAAGACGTTTTTGCATCGATCGGTCCGGAATTGTTCGGCAGCGGTGCCCCCCGGCGGGTTGCACTGCTGTTGCTGGCGGCGTCGATCCTGACGTCTGCCCTCGCGTCGACGCAGACGACGATCTTGCAGACCGCGCGCACCGCCCTGTCGATGGGCGTGCACAAGGCGCTGCCTGACTCCTTCGCGAAGACTCACTCCCGCTACCTCACGCCGACCACATCCACCATCGCGGTCGGCGTGGTGTCCGCCCTTTTCTACGTCCTGTTCACGCTCATCAGCGCGAACCTGCTGGCCGCGCTGGTCGGATCGGTCGGGTTGATGATCGCTTTCTATTACGGGCTTACCGGGCTTGCGTGCGCGTGGTACTACCGCAATACCCTCACCGGGTCGGTGCGGAATTTTGTGATGCGCGGCGTGGTCCCGTTGCTGGGCGGCGTGGGCCTGCTGATCGTTCTCGTCTACGGGCTCGTCCAGTACGCCAAGCCCGAATGGCTGACCGACCGCGATGGCAACAACGTCACGATCCTCGGATTCGGCGCGGTCGCGGCAGTCGGTATCGGCGCGCTGCTGCTCGGAGCGATCGTGATGCTGCTCTGGTGGGCGATAGCCCCGGGCTTCTTCCGCGGCCGCACCCTGACGCGCGGCAACTCCAATGTGGATTCCGGCGGGACGGGCTTTCAACCAGCACGCCGATAATTGCCTTGTGGTGGCTAGAAGCTCACCACCATCCCTGACCAGGGTGAAGATTATTGGTCGGGCGGCCGTAACCTCCCGAACCAACTTCTACTTGTTAATCACCGCGTAGTCCTACCCCGCGGGACCCGCCCTGGGACGAAGAAGGCACCTCCCGTACTCCTGAAAAGTGCCTCAAAACGTGAAAGGGTTGAACCTGCGGCCACTATCTCAAGTTATACACTGACTGAGTTTCAGTGTGGTGCAATGGCTCTGGAAGTAGTCTGACAGCTGAGATCGTCTCGAGGCGTCCCAGTCGACTCACCTAATTCCCTAGTTGTTGTCGGCCCCGGTCGAATTTTGAGCAGTTTCTTCCGGTCGAAAACTGAGCAGGTTTGTTTACGGGGTTGAGTCTGCCTGACGGTCGGCTTCGACGGAGGGCAGGGACTCGATTGCGGTGTGTTTGATGCGGTAGCTGGCCCCTTTGAGGGCGATGACGTCGGCGTGGTGCACGATGCGGTCGATCATCGCTGAGGCGATGGTGGCCTCGCCGAAGACCTGGCCCCACCGGGAAAACGGCAGGTTAGAGGTCAAGATGATCGAGGATTTCTCGTATCGGGTGGACACCAGTTGGAAGAACAGGTTGGCCGCTTCGGTGTCGAAGGGTATGTAGCCGACTTCATCGATGACGATCAGCCCGATGCGCGAGATTTTGCGCAGCTCGGAATCGAGGCGCCCGATGCGGTGGGCTTCGGCCAGCCGGGTGACCCAGCCGGTGGCCGCCGCGAAGGCGACCCGGTGCCCGGCCTGGGCGGCTGCGATCGTTAACGCGGTCGCCAAGTGTGTTTTGCCGGTGCCCGGTGGTCCTAGCAGCACGATGTTGCGGGCTTCGGCCAGCCAGCCGCCGGCTTCTAGGCGGGCGATCTGTGCGCGGTCGACGTGGGGTTGGGCGGTGAAGTCGAAGTCGTTGATCGTTTTGATCGCCGGGAACCCCGCATAGCGGATGCGTTGCCGGGCACCAGATTCGGCCCGGGCATTGGATTCCACGGCTAGCACGGCAGCCAGGTAGTCCTCGAGTGACCAGCCCGCAGCGCGGCCTTGTTCGGCCAGCCGCCCGTAGTGGGCGGCGATCCGCGGGGCTTTGAGCAGCCGGGATTGGTGGGCGATCAGCTTGTCCGCCTCCCCGGGAACGGGAGCGCGTTTGGTGGCCATCAGGCGACCTCCCCGGTCCCAAACAGCGCGTCATAGGCCCCTAGATCGGCGACTTGGACCTCCACGTCCATGTGAGCACCCGCCGTCGGGCGGTCCCGGAAGTTCTCCCGCATGATCGCCGCCGCGGCCAGATGCTCAGGATCACCAACCAATCCCGCGGTGCCCCAGAGCCGTTGGTGGTCAGCGACCACCCGCTCACCACAGCGGGCCATCACCCGATCCAGCGATACGGACACGGTGATCATCCGACCGATCGCCTCGGGATGCACCGAATAGGCGTTGCCGCCGATGCTGACGTAGTAGTCGCGACCCAGCCGCGTGGTGATCATGGTGCCGGTGGCCGGGGCCACCGGCGGCAGCGCGGCCATCGCCTGCAGATCGGTGCCCAGCGCCTGGGCGGGGATCATCGTGGTCGTAGCGTGCCGGCGTGGGTTGGCCACCTGCGCCAGCCACTGCGCGAGCTGGGTGTTGAAGTCCGCAGGCGAGCAAAACCGCCGACCCGGCAGAAACGACGACCTCAAATAGCCGTTGACCCGCTCGACGAGCCCCTTGGTCTCCGGATCATAGGGGCGGGCCTGGATGAGCCGGGTGCCCAAGACTCCGCAGAACCCGGCCACCCCGTCGGCAAGCCGACCGCGTTGACCAATCCCGGCCTCGTTGTCCCACAACAATGTTCGCGGCACCGCGCCGATGCACCCCGAGAGCAGCTGCCACATGCCGCCCAGCAGATCCCCGGTGACCCGCGACGGGATCATCATCGCGGCGATAAACCGCGAGTAGGCGGCCACCATCACCAATACGGGAAACGATCGCAGCACTCCGGCATGGTCGGGCACCACCCGGCCGGGCAGCCACAGATCGCACTGCACCTGCTCACCGGGCAGATGCACCAGCCGGTCGCACGGATCAGCCGGGGCGTACTCCGGGCGAATCCGGGCAACGTTTTCCCCAAACCACGAGTGCCCACCCGTCCAACCCACTCGCTCGGCGATCACCGTCGCCGGCATCCTCGGATACGCGCTGAGCACCGCTCGCACGGCTGGCTCGAACTGCGCCCACGCCGAGGTCGTCACCGGCGCCCGCTCATAGCGCGGCGGACTATCCGAACCCAGCGCCTTGGCCACAGTGTTGCGTGACAGACCCAGCCGTCGGGCGATCGCAGCCTGCGACAACTTCTCCGACCGATACAGCCGGCGGATCTCAGCCCAATCCTCCACAGTGATCACTCTCCAATCGAAGGGTGCTCACTTTTCGACCGGAATCACCTGCTCACTTTTCGACCGGAACCGACAGTTGTGACAACTTCGCGCCAACCGCCAACCGTCGAGTCACATAGTGCGAATTTGTCTGCGCGATCCGCTTGACGTGCCGATGGTGGGCGCAAGACGGTCGGGAAATATGCGAATACTACCCACTCGTTGTCCACCCAGGTGGCAACCTCAGGCGCAGCAGGTCCAGCACTAGACCGTGTGCCTCCTGGTGCGTGCGCCCTCCCCAAAGTCAAGGACCAACGGCCCTAGGCCCAAGGTCCACCGACGCGGAGGCTCACTTCGTGCAGTGAGTCGAGACGTCTGTGTCGGAGCTCCATGCTGCGGCGGATGGTTCTACCACCTAGAAGGAGGAGATCATGGGGGAATCACGACAATTGGACCTGGTGTCCACGTACATGCAAGCGCCAGTAATTGGCGCGCACATCATCTCGCTTCGGCTCGACGAATCAGAGGCGGGCCACATGAAAGGCAAGCTCACTCTGGACCCCAACACCTGCACTCTGGACAGATGGGGAGACCACGGCGAATGCACCAAGATGGCCGTTATCCGCCAGGACGCGACGGCGACGGCGATGAAAGCCCTTGATCCCCAGGGCCATGACCGAGTCCTGTGGGTTGTCGATCTTCAGGGAACATCGACGGACAATGTCAATCTGATCGAGTACCCTCAAGCAAACCTTTGGTATTTGACGGCGGGTGGGGCCCACGGTACGGCGGTGGTGCCACTTTTTGATGCCCGGCTTTTCACTGCGGATCCGGCGGGCACGATCCAGATGCGCTATGGTATGCCGCTTCGCGATCTCACTCAGCGTGGCGATATTAACGAGATGCGAGCCGAGGCTGATGTCGTCCGGAATGCGTTGGAAGCGCTCGATGCGCATCCTGAGATCGGACAAGCCCGCCGGCTCGACGCCAGCCATGTCGCCGATGTGCGTGCAGCCTTGGCGGAACTCGATGATGCGCTGGCGAATCTGAAGGACTGACCGGTGACGCAACCGACACGGTTGCCGAGCGCGCAGGACTGGACGGCCGCCCGTCCCGTCTATGTGGTGTGGGAGCTGACGTTGGCCTGCAATCAGCGGTGCGGTCACTGCGGTTCTCGGGCGGCAGCGAAGCGCAGTGGCGAGCTCACATTAGACGAATGCCGCGATGTGATCGGTCAACTCGCGGCGCTAGGCACCCGGGAGATCACGCTGATAGGTGGAGAAGCGTATCTGCGGCGTGATTGGGTCGAGGTGGTTCGCGCGATCTCCGAGCACGGAATCCTCGCCACGCTGCAGACCGGTGGCCTTGGGCTTCACCCACGCGTTCTCGACGCCGCAATCGGCGCCGGTCTGCGCTCCGTCGGGATATCGATCGATGGGCCCGATGATGTGCACAACGAGCTGCGCGGCGTCCCGCGATCCGCCATATCAGCGTGGCGCCTTCTGACGCTATGCCGTGAACGCGGATTGCAGACGACGGTGAACACGACCGTGACGCCGCGATCATTACCGCGCCTGGAGGAAATGTTCGAGCGGCTCATTCAAGCCGGTGTATCCACCTGGCAGGTCGGCATCAACGTGGCCATGGGTCGGGCAGCCGACGACCCGGCTCTGCTGCTGCAACCGTATGAACTGCTCGACCTGGTGCCGCGGCTGGCCACGCTGGCCCGCGCCGGTCAACCCCGCGGCCTGGCCATCATGCCCGGAAACACGATGGGTTACTTCGGACCCGACGAGGCGCTGCTACGACACGGCGGCGATGCCCGCATGCATTGGACCGGATGCAACGCCGGTCGTAACGGCATGGGTCTGGAATCGGATGGCACGCTCAAAGCGTGCCCGTCGCTGCCACGCGACGGCTACGCCGCCGGTAATGTGCGCGAACTGCCAATCGAACAACTCTGGCAACACGACGGGGCACGATATTTACGCACCCGGACCGTGGATGATCTCTGGGGATTCTGTCGCACGTGTGTGTACGCGGCCGACTGCCTGGCTGGGTGTACTTGGGTAGGTCATTCCTTCCTGGGCCGGCCTGGCAACAATCCGTACTGCCACCACCGGGCACTCATGCTTCAGCAGCAAGGTTTACGCGAGCGGGTGCAACGGGTCAGCGCACCGCTAGGCGAGCCGTTTGACATGGGCGAATTTATTTTGATCCTCGAACCCGCGGATGGTCGCGGTCCCGGTCAGGTTGAGGTCCCGCCGCCCTGGTCTCGGCCCGACACGCGGGATCGCTCCGAGCGACCTGTGCCGCGCAAACTCACACTGTGTCCCGATTGCGGGCAGTATTCGGATGCGGTGGATGGGGAATGCCTCTACTGCGGCTGCGATTTGGCTCAGGCCAACATCGACCGCGCGCGGCATCTGGCTCAAGCCCGCCAAGCGCTGGTTCGCCTTCGCAAAACGCTTGACGAGTCATCATGGTGGCCTGAAGGGCAAGGGGGTGGCCTCAGGGAACGCGGAATTGCTGGCGGCAGCACAACGGCTTACTTCCCATCTTCCAGCGGAGATGAAGAAAGTTGAACATCTCTCTTTGCACAAAAGCCAACGGCATTCGTAGTCGGAGCCTGTGGCTGCCCCACAGAGAACTCGGCTGACGAACGTATCCAAATGACATCGAATACCGATCGGATCCATGCGCGCACCCATGAGATCGACTGCGTTAAAGGGCTATTCACCAGGTGATCCCACCGTCCTGCTACCCGAGATCATGCGATGTCGCACGGCGTGCTGCCAAAATCGGCTTCGTCGGCGTCGAATCGACCTCGCTGCTTGCTCGCAGCAACCGCGGCGAATGGATGGGACCAACGGCCCTAGCCGTGATATGCGTCTAAGCGCAGTCTTCCAGCATGCGCTGACGCGTATTCATTCTGTCAGTCAAGACCACAAAGGAGGAATCTGATGGACAAACCCGGATCGACGACGAATATTGTCGAACTTTCTCCGCATGTGACGGAGGGGCAATCGACCACAAGTGACGTTGCCTTGGGGATTGGCGAGGTGCTGAGACTGAGCTTAGATTCGAATCCCGGCAGCACTGGTTACAGCTGGACAGACGCACAAATCGCTGACGCTACCGTGGTGCAGCAGAAGAGTTGCGAATTTGTACCCCCACAAGGCGGCCTGATCGGCGCTCCGGGCACCGAGGTCTGGACGTTCGAGGCGTTAAAGACTGGAACCACCACCATCACAGTGGAAGAAATCGGGCCCGAGCCGAACACCGTTGGAGAAGCAGCGCGTCGCTTCGAAGCGAACGTTACCGTGCACTGATTACCGCTCGCTGGGAACGCTGCTGTCGACCCAAACTGGTCTGCGCGGAGTTCATCAAATCAAGACTCACGGCCCCACGGGGCACCCGACGATGCTGGGCAAAAGCAATTTTGTCCGCGGCACGTGAATTGTGACCCCGGCGCGGCAACTGAAAATTGACCCCCTGGTCCGGTGGCCTGGCTCTAGTCGAGCCAGGAGGACCAGAAGGGAATGTTGTCTGTGGAAGATTGGGCTGAGATCCGCCGCTTGCGCCGGGCCGAGGGCCTGCCGATCAAGGTGATCGCGCGGGCGTTGAAGATCTCGAAGAACACCGTGAAGTCGGCGCTGGCTGATGATGAACCGCCGAAGTACGAACGGCCGCCACGCGGTTCGATCGTCGACGAAGTCGAACCACGCATCCGTGAACTGCTTCAGGTCTATCCGACGATGCCGGCCACGGTGATCGCCGAGCGGATCGGCTGGCAGCGTTCCATCCGGGTGCTCTCGTCGCGGGTGGCCGAGCTGCGGCCGGTCTATCTGCCGCCGGACCCGGCCTCACGCACGGCCTACGTGGCCGGGGAGATCGCCCAGTGTGATCTGTGGTTTCCCGACGTCGAGATTCCGGTCGGGTTCGGTCAAACCCGCACCGCGACCCGGCTGCCGGTGTTGACCATGATCAGCGCCTACTCCCGCTGGCTGCTGGCCATGCTGCTCCCGTCGCGGCGGGCCGAGGATCTGTTCGCCGGCTGGTGGGAACTGATCAGCCGGCTCGGCGCGGTGCCGCGAGCACTGGTTTGGGACGGTGAAGGCGCGATCGGACGCTGGCGGGGTGGGCGGGTCGAACTGACCAAGGAATGCCAGGCATTCCGCGGGGTGCTGGCCACCAAGGTCATCGTCTGCCGGCCCGCCGACCCGGAAGCCAAAGGGCTTATCGAACGCTCCCATGACTATCTGGAGCGCTCCTTTCTGCCGGGCCGGGCGTTCGCCTCACCGGCGGATTTCAACACCCAGATGACTGACTGGCTGACCGTGGCCAACACCCGCACCCGTCGCGCCCTGGGCTGCGCCCCGACGGATCGGATTACCGCGGATCGGGCCGCGATGCTCGCGCTGCCGCCTGTGGCGCCGACGGTCGGCTGGTGCTCGTCGCTGCGGCTGCCCCGGGATCACTACATGTCGGCTGCCAGGAATAAGGGACCAGCTCGGCGCCGGTTTTGCCATGAGCATGGGACCACCCGATTGCCAGTGATGGGACCATCTGGCTAGCTGTTTTGCCAGTTATGGGACCACCCCGGCGTGGCGTTGGGGGCTTCCGGTTGCTCGGCCGCTGTATTGGCCGAATGAGCTACCGGGAGGTGTCGGTGATCGAAGTCAGGGAGATGCTGCGGTTGTGGCTGCAGGGTCATGGGTTGCGCGAGGTGGCCCGGTTATCGGGCACGGACCGCAAAACGGTGCGCCGGTATGTGGACCGCGCCCGCGCGTGCGGGCTGGACCGTGACGGCGACGGGTGTCAGTTGACCGACGAGCTGTTGGCGGCGGTGATCGCCGGCGTGCGGCCGAGTCGGCCCAACGGCAAGAGCCAGGCCTGGGAGACCATCGCCGCCCAGCACGAGCAGATCAAGGCGTGGCTGAAGCAAGACTTGACTCTGACGAAGGTGCACACGCTGCTTGGGCGTCGGGGCGTGGTGGTGTCGTATCGAACGTTGCATCGCTATGCCACAACGGAATTGGGGTTCGGGATTCGGCAGGCCACGGTGCCGGTGGCCGATTGCGAGCCCGGTGCTGAACTGCAGGTCGATTTCGGTCGGCTCGGAATGCTCACTGATGCCGCGGATGGCCGCCGGCGGGTAGTGCAGGGGTTGATCTTCACTGCGGTGTATTCGCGGCACATGTTCGTCTGGCCGACCTACCGGCAGACGCTTCACGAGGTGATCGCCGGGTTTGAGGCCGCGTGGGCATTCTTCGGCGGGGTGTTCGCGGTGGCGATCCCCGACAACATGAAGGCCATCGTCGACAAGGCTGATGCGACCGATCCGAAACTTAATGACGCCTTCCGCGAATACGCTCAGGCGCGGGGCTTCGTCGTGGACCCCACCCGCATCCGCAGCCCGCGCGACAAGCCTAGGGTTGAGCGCTGTGTCCAATATGTTCGGTCGAATTTCTTTGCTGGAGAAGACTTTCGGAATCTGAGTGACTGCCGGGCACGAGCCGAGCAGTGGTGTGGGCAGGTGGCGGGGATGCGGATACACGGCACCACTCGGCTGCGCCCGGCCGAGGTATTCGCCACCGACGAGCTACCCCACCTCAAACCGGCACCCGACGAGGTGTTCGACATCCCGACCTGGAGCCGGCCCAAGGTGGCTCCCGATCGGCACGTGCAGGTCGCCAAGGCGCTCTACAGCGTTCCCGGTGAGCTGATTGGGCGCCGGCTGGATGCCCGGGTGGATGCGCGCACGGTGAAGCTGTATTGGCGCGGTGAGCTGATCAAGGTCCATCCGGTCATGGCGCCAGGACGCCGCCATACCGACCCCGCTGATCTACCGGCCGAGGTGTCGGTCTATGCGATGCGAGATATCAACACCTTGCAGCGCAAGGCATCCGCACACGGGCAGCATGTCGGCGCCTACGCGGCGGCGGTGCTGGAGCATCCGCTGCCGTGGACCAAGATGCGCCAGGTCTACCGACTCCTGGGACTGGTGCGCCGCCACGGCGCCGACGCGGTCGATGACGCCTGCCAGCGCGCGCTGGACGCCGAGGTCATCGACGTCGGGCTGATCGAGCGCATGCTTACCCGCGGTGCCGGCGCACAGCTGCCGCTGATCCCGAACCCGCCGCAGGCGTCGCGGTTCGTCCGCGCGGCCACCGACTTCGCGGTGCGCAGGCCCTCATGAGCACAACCCGCCGCCCCGATGCCACCCCCGCGGTCAAGCCGATCGAGGTGTCTGCAGACCTCAAAGCGCTGATGCGCCGCCTCAAGCTCGGCCGCCTGCTCGACACCCTGCCCGAACGGCTCGCGCTGGCACGATCGAATCGGCTGCCACACCACGACTTCCTGGAAATGCTGCTAGCCGATGAGGTCACCCGCCGCGACCGCGAGTCCGCCGCCCGCCGCGCCAAGACAGCACAATTGGATCCGCAGATGCAGCTGCAGGCCTGGGATGACACCGCCGCGGTCAGCTACGACCGCCAACTATGGGCAGAGTTGACCTCGCTGCGGTTTCTGGCCGACGCCTACAACGTGCTCATCATGGGACCGGTCGGAGTCGGAAAAACGTTCCTGGCCAACGCATTAGGCCACATCGCCGTGCGACGTCACCACAGCGTGCATACCGAACGCGCCGACAAACTGTTCAAACGCCTCCGCGGAGCACGGCTAGACGGCAGCTATGAAGACGAGATGCGCAAACTACACCGCGTCGAGCTGCTCATCATCGATGACCTCGCGTTGCACCGGCTTGAGGCCACCGAGACCAATGACTTCTACGAGCTCATCGTGGAACGCCACCGCACCGCATCAACGGTCATCACCAGCAACCGCGAACCACCGGAGATCCTCACCATGATGGCCGACCCACTCCTGGCCCAGTCGGCGATGGACCGGCTCCAATCCGCGGCCTACGAACTCGTCGTCGAGGGCGAGTCCTACCGGCAACGCCAGAAACCCCGTCCTCGAAAGCCGGTCAATTCGGACCAGCCGAATTGACCAGCAGCCAGGTCATCAGTCACCATCACCCCACGGCCAGCAACCGGAAACAACCGGTCCCATGCTCATGGCAAAACGGTGGTCCCATCACCCTGGCAAGCGACACACTACATCCGTCTGGACAGCAACGACTACTCGGTGCACCCGAGCGCGGTCGGTCGCCGGGTCCTGGTCCGGGCGGACTTGGATCGGGTGCAAGCGTTCTGCGACGGGCAGACCGTCGCCGAGCACGACCGGATCTGGGCCACCCATCAGACGATCTCCGATCCGGTGCACGTGGAGGTGGGGAAGGTGTTGCGGCGCAGACGCATCCAGATCCCACCACCCCCGCTCGCCTCTGAGGTGCCGGTGCGAGACCTGTCGTCCTACGACACCGCGTTCGGGGTGGATCTTGACGGCGGGGCCGCCTGATGGCCACCACCAAAACCACCACTGCCGGGCGGGACGTGACCACCGAGTTGGCGTATCTGACCCGTGCACTCAAGGCACCCACCCTGCGGGACTCGATTGCCCGGTTGGCCGAACGGGCCCGGGCCCAGAACTGGACCCACGAGGAATATTTGGCGGCGTGCCTGCAACGTGAAGTCTCTGCTCGCGAATCCCACGGCGGCGAGGGACGTATCCGAGCGGCACGCTTCCCGGCACGAAAGTCTCTGGAGGAGTTCGACTTCGACCATGCTCGCGGACTCAAACGCGACACCATCGCGCATCTGGGCACGCTGGACTTCGTCACCGCCCGCGACAACGTCGTGTTCCTCGGCCCACCGGGCACCGGCAAGACCCACCTGGCCATTGGGCTGGCGATACGGGCCTGTCAGGCCGGCCACCGCGTCCTGTTCGCCACCGCCGCCGAATGGGTCGCCCGACTCGCCGAAGCGCATCACGCCGGACGCATCCACGCCGAACTGACCCGCCTCGGGCGCTACCCGCTCATCGTGATCGATGAAGTCGGCTACATCCCGTTTGAACCCGAGGCGGCCAACCTGTTCTTCCAACTGGTCTCGGCCCGCTACGAGCGCGCCAGCCTGATCGTCACCTCCAACAAAGCCTTCGGCCGCTGGGGCGAGGTGTTCGGCGACGACGTCGTGGCCGCCGCCATGATCGACCGCCTCGTCCACCACGCCGAAGTCATCACCCTCAAAGGAGACAGCTACCGACTCAAAGACCGCGACCTCGGCCGCACACCTACCGCAGCGGCCACCACTGAGGAATAATCACCAACCACCCCGGCAGGGGGTCAATTTTCACCTGCCGCCAGGGGGTCAATTTTCAGCCGCCGCCGACAAATTTGACATTCTCCGCCCGGCCACCCCGGCTGGTTGAGCAACCAAGAAGCAGGCACGATACCTGATTCCGTCCCTCAACTCAGCGGCCGCCGTGCGACGTTTAGGTATGCAGGCCACCGAATCAACGACTATGAAAGGCAGATCGCGATGGAGCTTTGCGGTCAATGGAAGGCATGGCATGACCGAATGCCAGGTGGAGCGCCGACGCTTCACGTTACCGGGAAATGCTGCTTTCCTACAGCGGGTTGGAAGGCCGCGCTGCAGCGACGTGAACCTCAGGGCTTCAACCCGACGATCCTGATGCTGGAACTTGTTGTCACACGCCCCGAGGCGCCCACAGCTCAAGTCTTGACCGAATTGGATATCAGTTGGATAGAGGAGACTGACACGCGCTACGCGCAAGTCTCCGTGGAGGTGGTCGGGGCGACTGCTGAAGGTAAGGTCATCGATGTAGAGCAGGTCAGTTAATCAAGCCGGCACGAAGGTCGTTGGCCCGCAGCGGATGTCATCGCGGTTACGCTGCAGTGTGCGGACGGCGGTCCTTGCGTGCCGATCGCGCGGGCGGAGCCTCTTCCCTGTTCGGGTCGCGGCACCCGGCCGTACAGACGGTTCTGGGGATTGCCAAAGTTGGTGCGGCTTCAATTCCTGCAATGCTGCGTGGTCGCATGGCCGAGGTGTGAAGATGACTTTTGGCACTAGCTGGACCGAACTGGCGCGCATAAATTGGCAGTCGGGAACTTCGTCTAGGTAGGAAGGGAGTAACCGCAATGGCACCTACCGGCGAGGAAGCGGGGAGCGCCAAAGATCTGCCTGGTTTCTGCCCAGAGCATTGTCCAAAGACGGTGAACGGAAAGCAGTGCAGAAGCACATGCCGCAATGATAAGGGTCACTCCGGAAGCCATCTGTGCGCCTTGAAAGGACACACCTGGTGACGGAAAACGACGGCTGACCCCGCCAGGTAGACCCGAGCTGCCCACACGTCCGCACACGGCATGCCAGCGATTTGGCGGGTCGTCTACAGAATCAGTGACATTAACGAGGCGGGCAAGCGCGCGAATAGCACAGGCTCACGAAGGGAGTAATCCTGATGGCACCCACCCACGAGGAAACCGAGAGCACCAAAGACACGGAAGGTTACTGCTCCAACCATTGTCCAAAGAAAGTGAAAGGAAAGACATGCAGCGCCACATGCCGGAATAACAAGGGTCACTCCGGAAGCCACGTGTGCGCGGCTGGACACACCTTCTCCTGACGTAACACGACGGCCGACCCGCCGGGGGAAATCCATAACGCCCCACCGGTCCGCGCTGGGCAACGAATCAACTTGGCGAGGAGTCGGGAGATACCGGCGCCGTTGCCTCGGCGCCGGACCCCGAATATGTGCATCTCATCGTCCAGCCGCTGACGATGCCAGGCCAGCAGCAGACCAGCGAAATCGTGCGGATACGGCACGCAGATGTAGTTGCTTGGACTGTAGGCTGATGGGCTGCCCGGCCTACGCTGGAAACCATGCCCAAACACCCGTTTCACGAGGAGCGCCCCGACCATCTGCCGGTATCGGCCGAAGTGTGGGACCAAGCGCGCCACTGGTCCGGTGGCCATGACGCCATGACCCGCGTCCTCTACCAGGCCATCAAGAAGCTTGAGACGGAGATCATCGCCCTACGCGGCAAGTAGCAAGCCCCGACAGGCCGCGTGTTCTCACGGCCGTCGGACATTTGCTTGTGGTTCCAGCTGCGAAGGCTCGCCGCGCGGGGAACCCGACTTGTCGGTGTGCGCGGCTATATTCCGGTCTATCTGGTGCACCACAGCGAAAGGCACGTCTCCGGTGAACAGCATTGTGTTCGAGATCAGAACGGCCGAGGGCGAAACTGTAGAGACGGTGGGCCTCCTTCTTTTTGCCAATCAGGATGTAGAAGAGCAGCGTGCCGCAGTCAAAGAGCTTGCCGTCGATCTTGTGGGTTCCTCGGGTGTGGCGCCCGTAATCGAAGAAAAGTTGCGCCCCGGCCTCGGCGGTGGTGGTGGTGGTGTTGGTGGTGGTGTTGGTGGTGGCGTCGGTGGTGGCGGCATCACATCGCAGTTTGTTGATTTCGTGGTTCATCTGACCGGCGTGGATGATCTTCTCACCGTGGCGAGAAATGCAGTGTACGCCGGTGCCGTGTGGGCTGGTGTACAAAAGCTGGCCAAGCGTTTTGGTGCCGAGCCCGTGGGTCATGAAGTGATACAGATGATTGAACTGCAGGCACAGCGCACAGCCGGGGAGGCAATTAAGGGGCGATACGGGGTAGAAGAACACGAATTGACCCAAGTTAGTTCGAGCTTTGACACCTCTCATGGACAGCTCGTCTACCGCGGAAAAGATGGCTCCATCTTCATCGTGTACGTCGATGGTGAGACGGGCCTCATGACCCGGGTTACTCGAATACCGCCTGAAAAATCGTAGTTACTCGGGTTCGTCGGAAACCTCTGCAGCTCAATGGACAGTGCCTCGTCGGTATCCAATTCCGAGGCCGCCAGAAGCGACCCCGCCCCGGGCGGGGTGAAGACCGCCGGTTCAGCTACGGACCTAAACTCGGCTGGTGGGATCGAATGGACTACAAGTCGCTCTGGCCGAGCTGGGAGCCACGGCCAGCGGATGGCAAGGGCTCGGTGCGCAGCTGACCGTGCTCGCGCCACCTTCGCCAGGGCAGCCGTTCCAACCCACCACGGCAGCGGTGAACAGTCTTAACGCCGCCATCGGCGCTGCCGCCGCATCATTGGCCGCCCGTACTCAATCAACGAAGGGTGGGGTGGTCAGCGCTACCGGAGGGTACGGCAGCCAAGAGGCGACCAACGCCACCGACATGTCCAACATTACGCAGGTGACGGTGGTCTAGATGGCCGTCACCTTGTCGGAGATACGGGCGTGGAGCACCGAGCCTTTGGTCAATGCCGCCACCTATTGGAGCAAGACCGCCGACCAGTGGGAAGACGTTTTCTTAACCATGCGGAGCCAGTCCCAGTCCATCACCTGGCAAGGCGCTGGGGGCGATGCGTTGCGGCAGCGCACGAGTGCCGATCTATCCACCGTGAGCGGCAAAGCCGATCAGTTGCGCCAGGCAGCAGGGATTGCGCGTAACGGCGCGAGCGACATCAGCGCGGCCCAACACCGGGCGTTGTACGCCGTCGAGGACGCCCAAAATGCGGGATTCGATGTCGGAGAAGACCTTTCGGTTTCCTACACCGAACGCGGCGGCACCCCGGCAGAGCAGGCCGCTCGCCAAGCCCAAGCCGAACAGCTGGCCAGTGAAATCTGGTCGCGCGCCGCAGCGCTAGAGGGTGCTGACGCCAAGGTTGCGGGTCAATTGACCGCCACCGCAGGCGATGTCGGCAACGTCAGCTTTGCGAACCCACGTGGTGGGCAAAACTCCGCGACAAAAGGCGGCAGCCAGAACGGGCAAGGCTCGCCGAATGGCGGCCGGAACGGACACGTAACCCCTGCCGTTGCCGACGGGCAACACGGCGGCGTCCAGTTGGTTGACTTCACACAGGACAACGCCACCAATCCACCGCCATTTGCGCCGTGGGACACCCCTGACGGGACGCCGCCGCCACCGTCCCAGCCCGGCGGGTTTCTTCCGCAGTACCAACAGAGCATCGCGGCTCCCCCAGCGCCTAAGCCTGGCCCGCCGGCATCCCCGCTGCCGAGCCCCTCGACAACCCCACTGCCGAACCCCACGGTCGTTGGTCCGGCCGCTGCTGCGCCCGCAAAACCTCCATGCAGCCCGTACGACGCGACGAAAGCAATCCTGGAACCCCCAGTCGGCATGGTCGGGATCTTGACCGCAGTCCCTGAGAGTCTGACCCTCGCGGGGATTCCCGTCGCGCTCGGTCAAATCGCTGCCGGTACGGTAGCGGTCGCTGACGGCCTGGACGCTGCCGACAAGTGCCTCCCTTGATGCCGCGAACAGCACATACTGGACGATGACTGGCATGCTCAATCCAGACACCCCACCGACAGGGGAGAATGCGCGCGTGAAGACGAACCCCCGGTACCTCGCCGCGTTCTACGCGGTGATGTCTGTGCTGTCCTTGGCCCTGTTCGTGCTGAATGTCTGCACCAATGGCACGATGCTGGGCCTGGTCGGTACTGGAGGTCTCGCCGTGTTGATGGGCTATAGCGCCTACCGGGCCTGGCTCGGCAAGCGACGCTTCGATCAGCAATAGGCGCGGCGACCAGATTCGCTTCACCGCGGGCAGAAATAAGCAAATACTGGGACGCGGCGACGCAATCCTGCTGCTGAAAGCGCTACATCGGAGCCACCCTCGTGGCCACAGTGGTCGTCGGGCAGCATGGGTATTGGGCTTACCGATAGAACCTCAGTAAACCTGTTCTTGTTGGTCGGGCTGACAGGATTTGAACCTGCGACCACTTGACCCCCAGATATGTTTTCTACGTGCGTCCATGTTCGCGTATGTTCGGTTTTGCGTGGTGGAGACCATTTTCCTACATCGGCGAACCCCGGCGAACATGCGCTAATTGGCGTAACAATTGGCGTACATAGCTGTTTGCTGATGTTCGGCAACGCGGCCTCTCCCCCGACCCCGAGAAGAGGAGATACCGCCAAATGCAAACCGACAACGCGGCCACCACACCGCTCGACGACGCCCCCAGCGTGCGGCTCATCATCTCTGCCCCGCCCGATGCCACCGAAGTTCACGACGACGACAAGCGGCTTTTGCACAGGTCAGATACTCCGCAGTTGTTCGAGGGTATCGCCGCGCAGGTCCAGGTGATCACGGTCCGGGTGCACGGTCTGCAGCGCTCCAACGGCACTTGCCGGCGGTGGGTGACCGTCGACACGCGACCGGGTACTGATGAGGAGATGTTGGAGCCCGAGGCGGTGCGGCAGTTGGCCGCAGCGTTGGTGGCTGCCGCGGATGAGATCGAGGCCCGGCGATGACCATGACAGCTGCCCCACAGAAGGCAGTTGAGCCAGTCCACGATGCCGCTTTTGATGCGATCGTGGCTGTGTTCGGCGATTGGCCGCACTGCGAGATGCGGACCTTGTCCGGGGGCACGTGTCCGCGTGCTGCGCGGTGGCGGATTGATCTGCACGGGTGCGAGCAGGCCATTGTGTGCGGGCAGCACAAGAAAGCGTGGATCCGGGAGTCGCTTGCTAACCTGTGGCGCGGTATTCGGCCCCGCTGCGTGCATTGCGGCAAAGTGTTCGACAGCTTGGACGACGCGGTCTGTCGGTTCCGGTCGAAAAGTGAGCAGGTGATTCCGGTCGAAAAGTGAGCACCCTTCGATTGGAGAGTGATCACTGTGGAGGATTGGGCTGAGATCCGCCGGCTGTATCGGTCGGAGAAGTTGTCGCAGGCTGCGATCGCCCGACGGCTGGGTCTGTCACGCAACACTGTGGCCAAGGCGCTGGGTTCGGATAGTCCGCCGCGCTATGAGCGGGCGCCGGTGACGACCTCGGCGTGGGCGCAGTTCGAGCCAGCCGTGCGAGCGGTGCTCAGCGCGTATCCGAGGATGCCGGCGACGGTGATCGCCGAGCGAGTGGGTTGGACGGGTGGGCACTCGTGGTTTGGGGAAAACGTTGCCCGGATTCGCCCGGAGTACGCCCCGGCTGATCCGTGCGACCGGCTGGTGCATCTGCCCGGTGAGCAGGTGCAGTGCGATCTGTGGCTGCCCGGCCGGGTGGTGCCCGACCATGCCGGAGTGCTGCGATCGTTTCCCGTATTGGTGATGGTGGCCGCCTACTCGCGGTTTATCGCCGCGATGATGATCCCGTCGCGGGTCACCGGGGATCTGCTGGGCGGCATGTGGCAGCTGCTCTCGGGGTGCATCGGCGCGGTGCCGCGAACATTGTTGTGGGACAACGAGGCCGGGATTGGTCAACGCGGTCGGCTTGCCGACGGGGTGGCCGGGTTCTGCGGAGTCTTGGGCACCCGGCTCATCCAGGCCCGCCCCTATGATCCGGAGACCAAGGGGCTCGTCGAGCGGGTCAACGGCTATTTGAGGTCGTCGTTTCTGCCGGGTCGGCGGTTTTGCTCGCCTGCGGACTTCAACACCCAGCTCGCGCAGTGGCTGGCGCAGGTGGCCAACCCACGCCGGCACGCTACGACCACGATGATCCCCGCCCAGGCGCTGGGCACCGATCTGCAGGCGATGGCCGCGCTGCCGCCGGTGGCCCCGGCCACCGGCACCATGATCACCACGCGGCTGGGTCGCGACTACTACGTCAGCATCGGCGGCAACGCCTATTCGGTGCATCCCGAGGCGATCGGTCGGATGATCACCGTGTCCGTATCGCTGGATCGGGTGATGGCCCGCTGTGGTGAGCGGGTGGTCGCTGACCACCAACGGCTCTGGGGCACCGCGGGATTGGTTGGTGATCCTGAGCATCTGGCCGCGGCGGCGATCATGCGGGAGAACTTCCGGGACCGCCCGACGGCGGGTGCTCACATGGACGTGGAGGTCCAAGTCGCCGATCTAGGGGCCTATGACGCGCTGTTTGGGACCGGGGAGGTCGCCTGATGGCCACCAAACGCGCTCCCGTTCCCGGGGAGGCGGACAAGCTGATCGCCCACCAATCCCGGCTGCTCAAAGCCCCGCGGATCGCCGCCCACTACGGGCGGCTGGCCGAACAAGGCCGCGCTGCGGGCTGGTCACTCGAGGACTACCTGGCTGCCGTGCTAGCCGTGGAATCCAATGCCCGGGCCGAATCTGGTGCCCGGCAACGCATCCGCTATGCGGGGTTCCCGGCGATCAAAACGATCAACGACTTCGACTTCACCGCCCAACCCCACGTCGACCGCGCACAGATCGCCCGCCTAGAAGCCGGCGGCTGGCTGGCCGAAGCCCGCAACATCGTGCTGCTAGGACCACCGGGCACCGGCAAAACACACTTGGCGACCGCGTTAACGATCGCAGCCGCCCAGGCCGGGCACCGGGTCGCCTTCGCGGCGGCCACCGGCTGGGTCACCCGGCTGGCCGAAGCCCACCGCATCGGGCGCCTCGATTCCGAGCTGCGCAAAATCTCGCGCATCGGGCTGATCGTCATCGATGAAGTCGGCTACATACCCTTCGACACCGAAGCGGCCAACCTGTTCTTCCAACTGGTGTCCACCCGATACGAGAAATCCTCGATCATCTTGACCTCTAACCTGCCGTTTTCCCGGTGGGGCCAGGTCTTCGGCGAGGCCACCATCGCCTCAGCGATGATCGACCGCATCGTGCACCACGCCGACGTCATCGCCCTCAAAGGGGCCAGCTACCGCATCAAACACACCGCAATCGAGTCCCTGCCCTCCGTCGAAGCCGACCGTCAGGCAGACTCAACCCCGTAAACAAACCTGCTCAGTTTTCGACCGGAAGAAACTGCTCAAAATTCGACCGGGGCCGACAGCGGTCAGGATTACCGCGATATGAGCGCCGCACTGCGGGTCGCCGCGGCGGCCTACTCGCCAGCACTGGTTGCCGAGTTGCCCGACCGCGTCATCGAATGGCAGACGTGGCAGTACGCACAGTCGTTGTCGGCCCGGACTGTCGCTGAACGCACGGCCACGGTGATGCGGTGCGCGCAGTGGGTCGGCGCGGATCATCCCGAAACACTTCGGACCGACCAGATCACCCGCTGGCTTGCTCACGGAGGCGATTGGTCGCTGCGTACCCGTTGGACGTACCACGCGTCGTTGGTCGCCTGGTTCTCGTGGCTTGAGGAGCAGGAGTATCGGGTGCCCAACCCGATGGACAAGGTCGGCAAACCGCGGCGCCCGCGCAGCGAGCCGCGGCCGATATCGGATAGCGAGATGCGCCGATTGCTGCGGCTGCGCTTGCATCGCCGGACCCGAGCGATGGTGTTGCTGGCGGCGTTGCAGGGTTTGCGGGCCCACGAGATCGCGAAGGTCAAGGGCGAGCACCTAGATCTTGTGGATCGCACGCTGGTTGTCACGGGAAAGGGTGGGGTGACCGCGACGCTGCCGCTGCATCACCTGGTCGTCGAGCACGCTTATCGGATGCCGCGGCGCGGGTGGTGGTTCCCCGGCGCTGACCGTGGCCACCAGCGGCGTGAATCGGTGTGCGGGACGGTTAAGGAGGCGATGATCCGGGCGGGGATCAGTGGTTCAGCGCATCAGTTGCGGCATTGGTTCGGTACCGCGCTGGTCAAGGCCGGGGTCGATTTGCGCACTGTGCAGACGTTGATGCGTCACCAGAACCTCACTTCCACGGCGATATACACGGCGGTAGCAGATGAGCAGCGCGCCAAAGGGATTCAACTGCTCGACCCGTTCGGCGTGGCCCCCGCCGCTCAGCGCGACCCTGCCAAAAGTGCGGCCCAGCCCGAGGTCACTGTCGATGAATTGCGTCGACAAGCGGCCGAATTGCTAGCGGCTGCCGAAAAATTGGAGAGCGCACAGTGACCGCGGTGCTGCGGCTGGTCCGCGACGACGACGGCGACAGCGACTTGCCGCCGCTCGAGGCATGGGAGATCCACATGCGGGGTGCCGGCCGCTCCGACCGCTACGTCAACGACACCATCGGGACGTTGCGGCATCTTGAGCGGTTCACCGGCAAAACCGTGGAAACCATGACCGCACTTGATGTTTCGCGGTTCCTGGGGCGCCCGAACCTTAAGCAGTGGTCCCGGTCGGCCTACTTCAGCTCGATCAGCTGTTTCTACCGCTGGTGGGGCGACAACGGCGGGGTGAATGTCACGGCCCGGTTGCCGCGCCCGAAGATGCCCAAGTCCACGCCACGCCCGGTCTCAGACGCCCAGCTGCGCGCCCTGCTGGCCACCCGCATGCGCCGCAAGACCCGCGTCATGATCCTGTTGGCCGCGCTGGCCGGTCTACGGGTCCACGAGATCGCCAAGATCCGCGGCGAAGACATCGACCTGCAAGCCCGGACCTTGCGGGTCACAGGTAAGGGCAATCGCACCGAGACGTTGCCGCTGCACCCGCTGCTGGTCCAAGCCGCCGAATCGATGCCGCGGCGCGGCTGGTGGTTCATGGGTAACTCCCGTCGCCCGGGGCAGCCGATCGAACGCCGGTCGGTGTCCGAGGTGATCCAAATGGCGATGCAACGCGCCGGCATCCCCGGCGGCACCGCGCACCAACTGCGCCACTGGTACGGCACAAAACTCGTGGCTGACGGGACCGATCTGCGGACAGCGCAAACCCTGCTGCGGCACGCCAACCTCAACACCACCGCCATCTACACCCAGGTCGTCGACGGCAAACGAACCGAGGCGATCGACCGGCTCGAGCTGCCCGACTAGCCAATCCGCGGACACCTGTCCCGGACAACTCCGGGACAGGTTGTCATCCCCTCATGCAAGATTTACGACAAGCCAACAGGAGCCCTCGAAGATGCCCACTAACGACCACCAAGACGATGAGCTGCCCCCGACGACGGCCGCCGCCGGCAGTGATGAGACCGCGATCGGGCCGGCCGGCGACGTGACCGAGATCGTGCCGCCGCTGCCCCCGGGCGCTCCCGGGCTGGCCTGGGCACATGACGATGACGATGATGACGACGACACGGTCTCGTGGGGGACCGCTGCCGAACGCGCCAGCGTCATCCTGATCGGCGCGGTCGCCGCCGCGCTCGTGGTCGGTCTCCTGATGTGGCTCGGGTTCTACCTCTACGGCAAGACCAACCCGGCTCCCGCTCCGGGCGCCGCGAGCCCCGCGGCGACGGTCCCCGCTGCGGCGCTTCCACCGATCAGCCCGGCCGCCGCACCAGTCCCGCCGCCATCGACGGTGACGGTCACACCCGCGCCCCCGCCGACGGTCACCGTGCAAGCCGCGCCACCACCGCCGGCACCAGAGGTGAAACCAGCTCCCGCGCTGCCGCCGCCCGGCGGCACCGATATTTTCACCATCTGCCCAGACGGCCACGAAGGTGTTGTCGGTGGCCACACCAGCTGCGCGTTCGCCGAAAACGTCCGCCGAACCTTCTACAACAGCGGCATGGCCAACACCTTCACCGCCTACTCACCCGTCACCGGCGACGCCTACGAAATGACCTGCGCCGGCCGGTATCCCGCATATTTCACCGACGGAACCACGAAGGTCTCGACGCGCTGCTACGGCGGCGACAACGCAGAAGTCGTCATCTGGTGACCCGATTTCACGTAGGCGAGCTGCCGGTGGCCAGCCGTTTGAAACGGCCACCGGTGTCGGGACGTGGGGTTACGATCTGCGCGTCGATCTACAGATTCGAGGTAGCGATGAGCCATCTTCAGCGTTTGATCATCGGGTTTGTTGCGGCCTTCGCTTTGCTGATCGCCGCTGGCAGCTTTGCCGGCCTGCCGACTGCGTCCGCTGATCCGATCTGCGGTACGCCGGGAACGCCGCCGTGCGCGGGTCCTGGTCCGTTGACGCCTGAGCAGCAGTGCGCGTTCATCGCGTGGCGGTCGATGATGCCGTGCAATTGGCTCGGAATGCAGGTGCCGGCCGGCACGCCGGGAAGTTGGGATAACCCACCTGCGCCCCCGCCGCCGCCGCCCTGAGCCCAGGTATCTGCTCGAGATAGCGTCCGCGGCATGACCCGCGGGCAAGTCGTCGACGAACTCCAACGTAACGGCCCCACCTTCACCCCGCGGGAGTCACGGACATCTTGTCCGTGACTTCGCTGCGGCCCGCGGTGAGGGCAGACCAGACCTACCCCGGGACCTGGGGCCGCACACCCACCCCGTCGCGGGTTACGACAGCACGTGGGCGATACCGCCCCAGTAGTCGTACGCGCCGCCCGTTGCAGCGAATGTTGCTGCCCCGGTTGCGGTACTGATCGCCAACCCAGCACCGCCGTCTGTGCTGTTGTAGTGCGCCGTGCCGCCAGACATCCCGGACAACGCGGAGACGGTCGAGCTGCCCGCGCCCCATCCGAATGACTGCAGGATCAGTTGCGACGCAGACGCTGAAACGATCTGCGACATAGCGCCCGGCGCGCCGTAAGCGGTCAGCGCGGACCCGACAGAATGGACGCCCTTGATCGAGATCGAGTTACCGATGTACCACGCACTACCCGAGATGGAAACCCCAACCGTTGCTGCGCTTCCCGTTCCCGCACCTGCCAGATGGAAGCGCACCGTGTACCCGTAGCCACCGTTGCCGTCGTGAGCAACACTGGCGCCGGGCAGCGCCGTCATCGCCCGCCCGTTGTAACTGACCCCGGTAACAGATCCCCCGGCGCGGTCATAGGACACGTCGACGAAGATGTCGGCGCCGAGCGCCGCGGTATGGCTGAACGAGAACGATCCCAGTCCGCCCCCACCGCCCCCTATGGCATCGAAAATCGGCGCAACAGCGGGGGCGCCTTGGTGCACCAACAGGAAATTCCTAGCAGCGAACATTGTGGTCTCCAGTTCCCATCCGCGGCCACATACTCACGGCCGGCTGGCCCCCACCGTGTTGGCCGCCATCGACGTCTGCTGGTTCAGCTCCGAGTGCAGCTGGTGGGTGTTGTCGGCTTGCACGTTGACCGGGCCGAGGATCTGAATCGGGGAGCCCTGCTGCGTGTTGCCGTTGCCGGGGTTGGCGAACTTGTCGTCGGAAACATTCGACTTGAATGGCTGCTGCGTTTGGCCGGCGGTGTTCTGCGACGCCGCGGGCCGTACTCCGGTCATGCCCATCAGCAGCCGCCCGGGGATGGTTTTCGACCAGTCGCCGCTGCTGCCGCCCGCGTCGGGGATCAGCGCCTCCAAGATGCCCTCGACGCCGATCCCGACGTCCTGGGCGCCTGCGGCGGCCGCCCGGTTCAGCTCCTGAAAACCGACCTGCATCGCGGCACCTGCCGCCGAGCCTCCGGGGAACATGGAGCCCGCCGACGACGCGGCGCTCTCCAATGCGCCGATGGCGCCCCCGCTGAACCCGATACCCGGCTGCGCCGGCTGCCCCGTGCCGGGCTGCTGGGCGTCGGCGCCCGGGGACGCCAGATCAGAGATCCCCTGGTGAATATCCACCGCGCCGCCGCCAGACGGCTTCGGCCCCGCAGGCTGCCCTGGTTTCGGGGCACCCGGAGGACCGCCCGGCTTCGGCGCACCAGGCGCACCCGGAGTATTCAACATGTTCTGCGGCGTAGACGCGGGTGGCGTCGGCTCCGTCGGATCAAGAGGGCTGCCGGTACCGGGGGCGAAATACTGCGCGTTCATCGCCCGCAGCTGCGGCAAGAACTGCGACGTGGCGCTGGAATTCATCACCATCTCGCCCGGGCTCAGCCACGCCGGGATCGTGTCGGTGCCCTTCGGGCCGCCCGGGAAACTGTCCGACAAACCACCCGACGCGAACCCCGGCTGATTCGGGTCGAAGAACTGCTTCAGTTGGCCGCCGAGCTTGGGAACGTTGAGCCCGGTGTCCCACGAGGGGGCGTGCGGGTCGTGCCACCAGCGCTGGTCGCGGGTGGCATCTGTCCACGGCGGGTGTTGCGTATACGGTTGCGGCCCCTTGCTATTCCCACCCAGCTTCGACAGGTCCGGCTGCATCTTCACCGGCGGCGCCACCGACTTCGGCCCTAGACTCGGGAGCGACGGCCCCGAGTAGTTGCCATCCGGCCCGATCATCCCGTGCTGTTGCGCCCATGCCCGAACATCCGGTGGCAAACTGTCGGCATCGGTGTGCGGGTGCGCCGGATACCACTGCTTATAGAAGTTCGGTGCTGGCGGTGCGGGATGAGCGAACGCGCTGCGCATCAGCTGCGCTTGCTGGGCTGGTGAGAGCTGCGCGATCTGATCAGCCGTCAACGGGCCATTCAGGTCGACCGGCGCGGATTGGTCGCTGCCGCCAGCTGTTCCAGCGCTGCCACCGCCCGTGGCAGGTCCGATTTCGTTGCCGCGGGGCGGCCCACCCAGGTCGGGTGCATTCGCGTCACCGCCAGGGCCGAACGTTCCCGGCGGAACATTCGGGTAGCCCAGGCCACTGGGGCCGAACCCGGCCGCGCCCACGCCCATGCCGCCGGGCGCGCCGCCCATCGCGGACCACGCCGCGGTCTCTAACGGGCCCAACACCATGTCCTCGGCGAACCCGACAAGCCACTCGGCGAGCCCCGGCAGTCCCTTGGACAGGCCGAACTTATCGGCAAGCGGCACAGGCAGAAACGGGTTACCGCTGCCGCCGCGGCCGTGGCGGCCGGCGTGGAATGTGCCCTGCTCGGCCTTGGCTACCCGTTCTTGGGCCAAGTCGCGTTCGCGGTACAGATGCTGAATCTCGTGATCGAGCCGGTCACGCTCATCCTGCGATGCGTCGGCTTTCAGGTTCTGTTTGCGTTCCTCGGCGTCGTGGATCTCGTCGTTGAGATGACGCAGCGATTCCTGCGCCGAGGCGACGCGCTCAGGGTTGGCCGTGTAATAGCCGGGCTGACCACCCGGGCCCGTCCCTGGTGTCGCGCCGGGCGGAATGCTGCCCCCACCGAAACCACCACCCATGCCGCCGCCGAAGCCGCCGCCGAAGCCCGGCATTCCCGTCGCGGTGCCCTGCCCGTACAGGTTCGGCAGGAACATGTGATGGTCAAACTCAGAACTCGACGCCCCGGCCGCACCCGAACCGATCAGGAAATTCCCGTGGCTGCCACCGGATTCGGCGTTCTCACCGTCCGATAACGTCATGGCCGCGTGCCCGTCGTCGGGCGCCGAGCCGTGGTTGTACCAGCCCACCGAAATCGAGCCCGGGCCGCCGATACCAGGCTGGAAACCCAGCGCAGCCAGCCACTGACCCATGTTCTGCGTCGTCGGCAAGTTCGTCGCCGGCAAGCCCATCGCGCCGAGCACGACCCGGCCGACCATGCCCGAGCAGTCGGTGCGGCCGCGCTGGCTGTACGACGTGCCCGCCATCGACTCGGCGACCTGCACGTCACGGCCGACGGCGCCGCCGTACTGGCGGTGCAGGGCGTTGCGGAATGCGTACACCGCGCCGTGGCCGCCCATCGCGTCGACGTCATCGGCGGTGAAAACGTGCTCGCCCTCAGCGCCCCAGAACAGCGCCGAGTCATGACCTTTCGGGCCCGGCGCCCGCAGCGGGCCGCCGCCTGCGTGCCCGGCGACCTGGTTGTAGATCCCGACACCGCCGCCGATCAGAGCACCCACACCGGCGCCGATGCCGGTGCCGACACCAGGAATGATCGAGCCGATCGCCGCGCCGGCGGCAGCACCGGTCCCCGCATCCGTCCCGACCACCGCGGCGCTGTGCAAGAAACTGCCCTGATCGGTGTGGTCCTGCGCCCACTGGCCACCCAGCTGCGCCCCGATCCCAAGTACCCCAGCGGCTTTCAACCCCGACAGCGCGCGACTCAGGCCCGCGGTCGCCGTTTCGGCGCCCTCCTCCTCGGAGAGGATCGTCCCCAACCCCGAAGCGATCGGCCGAAGTATCGATCCGGCGATGTCGATCGCCTTGAAACCCAACCACGCACCGCCCAAAGCACCCACACCGCCGACCACAGCATCCAGCAGGGTCTTGTGCTCGGTCAGGTACCGCGCCGAATCGCCAAGCACACCAACGACTTGCGTCATAGCGGGTAGGAAATCGTTACCGATCTCGACGCGGACTGCGCTCAACGCCCCCTTGAAGTCCTTCATCTTGGCGTTGTAGGTGGTCTGAGACTCGGTGAAGCCCTTGGTCTTTCCGTCCGCATCAGCGGTCGCGCCCGCCACCTGATTGACCGCGTCGGCCGCCTTGGGGCCGTTCTCACCGACGAGCTGCAGCACGGTCCGCAGATTGTCCTGGCCGCCGACAAGCAGCGCGAGCGCCTGGATCTGGGTCTGCCAGTCGCCCTGGCCCGATTTCAGGGACTGGTTAAAGCCGTTCAGCTGATCTTCGAGTTTCTTCCACTGCTCAATCTCGTTGGCCTGCTCGGCGCCCAAACCCCCGCGGGTCTTGCGGAACTCTTTGTATGACAGGGTGCCGTTGTCGATGGCCTCGGCAACCGCACGCACATTAGGCGGCATCGCGGCCATCATCTGGTTAGCGCTGTCGGAAACCTGCTGCGACTTGAACCAGGTGTCGAGCATGACTTTGCCTGACGGTCCGAGCTTGGATTGCACCGCCTGGTACAGGACGTTCGCGGTGCCGACCAAACCTCTGTCCCCGAAATGCGCTTGGATATCACGGGAATCGATACCTAGAGCGGCCATCTCGTCACGCATCTGCTTCGTCGGGCGCGACAGCGACGTGATGGTGTGCGTCAGGTTCTGCGTGGCCTGGTCAGCACCCATCCCGGACTGGGTGAGCATCGCCAACGACGCATACAGGTCATTGATGCTTTCCCCCGCGCCCGCAGCGGTGGGCTCGACGTTGTGCAACGCCCCGGTGAAGTCCTGCGCCGAAACCTTCGACAGACCAATAGCCACATTGAGTTTCGACGTGATGTCAGCGGCCTGCTCCACCGGGATGTGATAGTCACGCATCGTGGTCGTGAGCCCGTTGATCGTGTGGTCGAGGTCCGCGCCTTCTTGGGAGGCCAGCTGGGCTCCCGCTGTGAGCACCTTGATCGCGTCAGGCCCCCGCAGCCCGGCCTTCTCGACCAGGAACATGGCGTTCATCAGATCGTTCGCCGAATACCCGACCTGGCTAGCCAGGTTGAGCACCCCATCGCTGATGAGCTTGAAGTTCCGCGTCGACTCCCCGGCGACTGTGTGCAGCTTCTCGAGGCCCTGCTGGAAATTCCCGGCTGCCTCAGTGGAGGAAACCACCGCACCGGTGAACACCGCCAGGCCGCCGATGCCGGCGGCATTCCACGCCCGCCCGGCCAAGCCAGCAGCCGCGGCGCCGTCCTGAACAGCCTTCGTATGCGCGCGCTGCGCCGCCTCGTTGGCGGCCAACGCATCAACGTAATCCCGCTGGCTTCGGGCAGCGTTCGCCTGCGCCGCCAGCGCTCTACTTGAATCGTCGCCGTACTTGGCAACTGCCTCAGCGGCCCGACGCGCGTCGCGCTCCATCCGCGCAGCCTGATCGCGCTCCACGTCAGCAGCGCGGCGCCACGCGTTCTCAAGCCGCGACAGCTCCTCGCGAGCCGCGCCGGTGTCGAACGCGCCGAACGCCTTACCCAGCGAACCGCCAAGCCCCTTCGATATGTCCGCGCCCAGACGGTTGAAAACCGCGGTGATCTCGCGGGCCGTGGCCTCCACAGCTCGCCGGTCCAGCCGCGACTCAACGTCAAGATAAACAGGAATTCCAACCACCGCCTCGCGTGACATCCCGGCGCTTGAGCGCCCGTCTCAAACGCTAGAGACCAATCGGCGCAGAGACGTCAACTGCTCGCGTCAGCGCGAGTGGGCCACGTCGTTCACACACACCCACATGTGTTGCACACTCCCAACGGTGTGTTGTATAGTTGCAACATGGGTCGGCATCCTCACAAAGAGATCCGCAACGCTCTCGATGAAGCTGAATCCGCCGGGCTCAGCATCACCGAGACCAGCGGTCACACGTGGGGATGGGTGAACTGCCCGTGTGGGCAGCGCATCGCCGTGTACTCGACCGGGAAAAACCCGGAGCACGGCGCGAAACTCATCCGCGGATTCACCAGGAGACACAGGGAGCACACATGATGGACTACGAATTCACCTTGGCCGTTGACCGCGACCCAACGGGGTTGGCCGACAAGCTATTCGACATCGCCGAGGGCGACCTGGTGCCAGAAGGCGGCGCAGGCGTCAACGTGGTGCACGCCTACCGCGAGGCTGATTCCTTCGCAGCGGCGCTCTTCGGTGCGGTGAAAGATGTGGAGTCGACTGGTCTGGTCGTGACTGGGATCGCTTCTGATGACCTGGTGTCGTTGCGTGACATCGCAACTCGGCTTGGCCGCACCTACGAGTCGGTGCGGCTGATCGCGGCCGGCAAGCGGGGTTCTGGCGGCTTCCCGACGCCGCTGTCGACCGGACAGTGGTCACTGTATTCATGGGCTGAAGTCTCAGCGTGGTTTTCCCGTTCCCACGGCACCGAAGCGCCAAGCACTTACGACCGGGAGATCGCGGCCGCCGATCACCTGATCCGAGCGCGACGAATCCTTGCAGGCGATGAACAACGACACCAGCTCGGCAAACTCGTCACCCTCTAAACACGCGACGACCAGGGCCCTTTAGGTTTCGCCTTGTGCGCATGAGCAGTCGAACTCCCAGCGCTCAGGCCACGAGCCGGTGAAGTCGCCATAGCAGCAGAACTCAATACGCTCGCCCGTATCACTGGTAAGGGCGACTTCGTGCCAATCCTCGTAGATGCGGCACGACCAGAGGTAGAACTTGCGGGACAACCAACGCCGAAATGAGAGCACCGCGGGACCAATCAGGACTCCGCTCAACAGCGAAGATCACAGCCTAAACGCAATGCGCAATCGCCGACCAGTCCACCCCTGCGGACACCTGTCCGCGCCTGGTTTCTCGAGCCGATCAACGATGCGGCCAGCTTCGACGACCATCACGGTTATCGCGTACGGGTCGCCCTGACGCGACAAATCCGAAACAAGCCGCTGACCAGCGGATTTTCTGCGTGACATGGGCAGGTTCCCCAAATTTTTCGGCCCCGTGTAAAAAAATCCGTGACGGGCAGGCGGTCGCTTCGTGGGGGTGGGGTCGAATTTTTTCGGCGGGGGGGTGGTGACCGTGTTTGCTGGGGTCACCGGTGACCGTGGGACCGTGGTCATGGTGACCGTGGGACCGGTCGCGGGTGTGGGTGCGTGTTGGTATTCAGGGCACAGGTGGTGTCAGTCGTCGAGGTCGAGTTGTGCGCGGAGTTTGTCTGCGGGGATGGTTACACCGGTGCGTTCGTGCACGCCGAGCTCCCGTTGACGATGACGACTTTCGTCAGCGGTCCTCGTGTTGTTCGCGTTCACGGACTTTTGCGAGCACTTCGGCGGTGATCTGTTCGGCTCGTTCCTCGGTGAGCCGCTGGCCGTCGACCATGACGACTTCGTTGTCGAGGTCGATGTCGCTGACCTCGGCGCCGGCGAATGTCTTGGGGAACTTGCCTACGCGGCCGGTGGTGGCGTCGTTCTGGTCCACGCCTAGAACGGTACCTCCATGGCGTTGAATCCGTCGTCTTGTCCTGTGCGCGCTTGGTAGCACTGGTTGATCAGCGCCGCGAATGGGTCTTGCTGGCGGTGCTGTCCGGGCTGGTCGCTCATGCCCATGAACGCGTGGTGCGTGGCCATGGTTGCGAATCGATGCTGCTGCATCGCTTCGTTATCCACCTGAAGAGCCCGCCGCGAGAACGGTCACGGAGCCTGTGCCGGAGGCAACGACTCCGTAGAGCGTGCAGCCGCCGCCGGGAATCGTGACGGTCGCACCGGGTGCCAGCGTCAGGGCTGGTGTCGCGCCGTCGGCGGACACCGACTCGTCACCAACGAAAACTGGTACGTCGCCTGAGTTTTGGATGATCCGAGCGGTGCTTTGATAGTTCGATGTATGGATGAGTGTTGGCGTGGTGTCGATGGTCGTGGCTTCAATGTGCATCGCTTCACTTCCCTTTCTGGGTGGGGTCTTGTTTTCGGCACCGGCCGCCGCGCCAGGGCGGCCTCCGAGTTTCGCCTCGTCGCAGGCGACCGGTGCCGCCCGTCCGCGCGTCGGAATCAAGGACGCGGACAAGTCTCATGATGCCGTTCCGGCTGCGCGCGCTTTCCGCTCGCGGACAGCGGCCGCGATCGTGTCGTTCCCCCACGACTGTCCCCTGTCACGCAAGGCAGTTCGGCAGGTGGGCGCGCCCGCATCCGGTGCTACGCCGAGGCGGTCGAGCGCAGCGATGCACTCGTCGACGAGATCGGTATTGGGACCCGGGACGTCGGTGGGCGCAGGCGCAGTCTGCGTGAGTGGCACCTGGTTGTCGTTGATCTCCTCAACGAGGCCCATGCGCAGGAAGCGCTCGCGCTGCTCATCGTTGAGGTAGTCAAGCAACTCCCCTTTGTAGCGGTGATGCAGCCGCCCGTCGCGGTCTTTCGGGATAACCAACGCGCACGTGACCCGGTAGCGCGGCACGAACGCGTCTGCGTACACGGGACCACGCGGCCCATATCCGGCTTCAGGAGTGAACGCCACGCCTACCCGTCACTTCTCGACTGGTAATTCGGCTTGGCGCGCCACTCGCCGCTTGCCTCGTCGAATTCGTAGGGTTCAACGCCGGTCGGCTGGTACCAGGCATCACGACGCGGCGGCCGCGGGACGCCCTGCGCGAAGCGCCCACCCAATCGATGCATGAACCAATTCGACTGCTCCTCCGGCGTCCAGGTTGAGGGGTCTTTGCCCTGGTAGTACCGCACCGGCGGCGGAATCCCGGGAAGCGGATTGCCCAGGCCGTCGACAGGCGGCCGCACAGACGGGTCGTACGGGTGCGGTACGCGAGCCGCAGCAGCAACTGTCCGCGGCGGCTGCTGTCCAGGCGGCTGCTGGATGATCCCCAAACGTGCCATCACCTGGCGATGGGTCCGCTCGAGGTCCGCGTCAGCAGCGAGCTTTTCGCGTGGCGGCAGAGCCGGCGCCAGGGCCGCGATCACCGACCGGTTTCCGGCGCGGTCCTTCTGCAGGGCGTCGCACCAAAACTCGATTCGGCTAGCGGGGATCTTGCCTACGTTGTACGCGGCCATGACAATGCTGCGGTCTTCGGCGCGGGCCCGCTGCTCAGCCGCGGACACCGCAGCAGCACCCTTGTCGGCCTCGATAGCCGCGAGTCGGACCTCGAGTGCCCGCTGCAGAGTCTTGTCATCGACATCGGCCGAGAGCCCAAGCACCCGAACGATTTCGGTGCGGGGCACGTTTACCATGTTCTCTGCCACGTCTAGGCTCCTCTCTGTTCGTTGAGCCGTGCTTTCAACGTCTCGATTGACGCGACGGTGACCATCAGCTGCCGTCCGACTTTGCGGCCATCGAGGTTGCCCTTTCGGTAATGCCAGCGGACCGTGTCCGCTGAAACCCCAAGTTCGGCAGCGGCCTCGTCTGTCCCAACGCGCGCGTCATGGCCTGAGATTAGAAACTCGGTGGCCATCGGGCGATCCGCCTCGCGTCGACGCGAGTCACTGATGGCGGCATACGCCTCCGCGAGTGCGCGCTGGGCAGCTAGCACGCCCTCCGGCACGCCGGGCTGTCCGGGCTGCTGCTTGAGCCGCGCGTAGTCGCCAAGCCAGTGGACGATGTAGCGCACGAGGTCTAGGTCGATCGGAATTGTGTTTAACCGGACCGCAGCGAAAATTCCCGGATATCGCGCCCGCATCTCATCGCCGGCCATCGCCCGCAATGCCTTCCCGCTGCCTGTCGACTACCGCGACGAGCTGGGCCGCCAGGTCGATCGCCTCGCTGTGATCCAGCACAAACACGATGTAGCCGATCTCCAACCGAATCAGCTGATCATTCCCGGTGAATGCCCGCACATCAGGCCGGAGCTGCTTACGTCCAAGCAGATTCATTCCGTTGGTCCTCCAATTTGGTGCGATTTTCGTCCCGGGGGAGAGAAAAAAGCGACGGGCGGGCGGTCGCGCACCACCCCCTGCCCTCTGATTTTTTGGGCGGGGTGGGTCATGGTCGCCGTTCCCTCGGGCAGTTGACGTCTGGTGCCAGCGTGGGCCCGATTCGGCTGCCGGATGTGGGGCATTCGCGCAGTACGACCGGGTGCGGCGCGCTTGGCTTGGTGATCGGTCCGTCCGGTATCGGGTCGTTGCCGCGGCGCGTGCGATGGGTGCTCACGACTGCGCGTCGCCCGCGGCGAGCACGGCGGCGGCCAACTCTTTGGTGATCTCGTCGACGGCTGCGGGTCGGCTGCCGTAGCCGCGGATCAGGCCGTCGGTGAAGTGCGCGAGCAGGTAGCCGACGACGCCGATCAGCAGGCCAGGGCTGGCGGTGTAGAGGCCGATCAGCTCGGTTCTGATGGCGGCTTGGCGTGCCAGTTCGTCGTCTTGGGTGAGGTCGGCGAGCGCCAGGCGCAGCGCGACGGCTTTCACGTTGTCGTAGAGCCCGGGTGGGAGCTCGGTACTCATCTGGGTGGTCCTTCCGTGGCTGGGTGGTCGTTTCGGATCGGGGTCCCGCATTCGGAGCACAGGCGGGCGATGTTGTCGGGCCCAAATAGGTTGGGAGTGCCGCAGATTGGGCAATCGTCGGCGGTCATTTCTTGGCCTTTCGTGGTCGGCCCCGCTGCCCTGTGTTGAGGCGGCCGGCGATGACGCCGAGTGGTCGCTTTCGGGGTGGTAGGGCGTTGAGCCACTGCTGGCATGGTTTGAGGGCTGGGCAGCTTCGGCAGATGTGTTGCGCGTACTCGATGGTTTCGGGGCAGTCGGTGTCGTCGAACTCGGCCCACCGGCCGCGGCATCGGGCGCCGGGCAATGCAGGTGCGGCGCCGATGGCGTCGAGCAGCCCAGCGAGTGCGGAGGTCACTAGTCGGCTCCCTCGGTGCGCTGCCGGTGTTCGAGAGGTAGCGTCCCGATTGGTGCTGCTTGCCTGGCAGGTAGGGCCCTAGATGCATTGAGTTCGGCGACGAGTTCTTCGGCTGCCTGGTGCCAGCCTTGGGCTTTCAGGCTTGGCTTGCCGAATCCGTTTCGTGCTATTTGCCCGTTGTTGGTGTGTTCGGCGGCGCGGATGATCCAGTTCCGCCACGTTGCTTCCCATTTGGTCTTGCGGCCTTTGGCGCCAGGTTGAGAGGACCAGTAGTTGGTGAACTTCTCGTGTTCGGTTCGGAGGTCGACTGCGGGGAAGCGGTCGCGCATTTCGCGGATGGTGTCATCGGGTGGTATCCAGCCCTCGGGCAGTCGCGTTCCGTGATCGTTCTTGGCGGTGCTCGCGCGCCCGCGCGACTCTCTTCCGTCAATAGAACCGTCAATAGAACCGTCAATAGAACCGTCAATGCCGCCATCCAGGGTGGCGGAAGCTCGAGCCGAAATGGCGGAAGCTCGAGCCGAAATGGCGGAAGCTCGAGCCGAAATGGCGGAAGCTCCTGGGTTAGTTTCCGCCATATGGGCGTCGGAATCTTCGATCATAGCTTCCGCCATCTTGATGTCGGGAGCTTCGGCGTCGGCTTCCGCCATGTAGGTGTCGGAAGCTTCCTCTACCAGTTCGGACGTCGGAAGCTCCGACAGCTCGTAGATGGAGGCTGCCCCATAGCCATTCGGCGCCCGGTATCCGCGCTTGACTATCCGAATCAAGCCGGCGTCTTTCAGGCTTCGGATCGTCCGCTCGGCGGTCCTGGAGGACCGGCCAATCGCGGCTTGGATGCGCACGCTTCTTACCGAGCCTTGCCGAGTTTCGGTGTGGCACTTCTCGGCGATCGCGAGCAGTGCGAGTCGCTCCGTCTGCGACAGGTTTCGGAGGGCCCCGGCCTCGACAGCATCGAGCACTTCTCCGACTAGTTGCCCACTCACGACGCCTTGCGCGCTTCCTGTTTGGCGGAGAAGAATTCGCGCATCGCTTCGATGGCTGAGCGTTTGTCCACGGCGCGTCGCAGGCCTCTTACAGCGTCTTCAAGCCTTGGGGTTGGCTGCACGACGGGACCGAGGTCGAATTCGGTTCCGAACGATTGGGTCTCGACGACAGCTTTCGTGTCGAATAGCTGCTGCCGAAGGTCGCGTTGTTCGTCTACCTCTTTATCGAGCCTGTTGCGTTTAGCGATCCGGGCCCGGTGGATCAGGTCACCGATCTGGACTGCCCGGTCACCAGGCGAATCGTAGAAGTCCTGCAACCCGTCGAGCAGGTCTTCGCGTGTGAGCCGATGACGGTGGACTTGTTCGGCCCACGCGACGATTCGCGATTTGTCGGCGGCGGGTGCACGGTCGTCGAGGAGCGCCGCCAGTTTGAGGACTTCGGCCACGGCGCATAGCTCGGCTTCAGTGGCGTTGAGCATGACGGTCATGACGGCGGGACTTCTGCATCCCACCGCGAGCGATCAGATCGACTATCGTTGCGAGTGGTTGTTTGGTTTGGTGTGGCGCCGGCCGGGCGTGGGGCCCGGCCTTCGTCAGTTTCAGGCGGCCCGTTCTGCCGATGACGCATTACGCCACACCCACGCTGGCAGCTTGGCTGAGCCGATCCACGTAAGCTGCAATGGATTTCGCGGTCACGAATCCGCGTCGGCCGATGTTGACCCGGACGAGCTCACCGCGGTCGAATAACTCATACATGGTGGTGCGGCCTATGTCACCGAGCTTGCGCCGCGCCTCGTCGTAGGGAACGAGTAGTCGGTCAGTGTCGCTGTCCATGCATCCTCTCCGATGTCCGTGCGAGTCCGCCGGGGGGTCGGCGGCTATTGACAGCGTCCAACAACGCAGGCTAGCCTTGCCACTTAGCAGAGTGACTTTATAATGGCAAAGTTAGCGAGGTGCGATGGCCGGCAAGCGAAGCCAGCGGACGCCGCAGTTGCGAACATCCGACGATCGGGAAATAGACTTCGTTGGCAACGCGGTTGTAGCCAGCGCACTCGGCCGCGGCCGTAGTGCTGAGGGGGAATTCAGGTTCGACCCTGACGCACCTTTCGAGGTTCGGCTGCCTTTCGGCAAAGCAACCTTCGCTATGGGCAGCCTGATACCTCTGGGGCAGTCTGGACTGCACGTCCCGAGCGTGGTGGACGTCGATTTCTCCAAGGACCGCACCGCGCCGTCGCGACGATTGAAAATTGAGGTGCGCGACGGCCATCCGATGTGCAGCGAGATCCACCTTGTTGCGCGTCCAGGGGGCCGCGGACTGCGGAACACGGATGTGAGGGCCCTAGCGGATCTCGGACGCTGGACCGAAGAGATTCTGAATGAGTGCAACGTGTACATCGGGCCAGATGGCATTCCAAGTCGGCCCGGCTCCCGTGACAGTCTCAAAGAGATTGGGGCCGCACGGGTTCAGCGGCGCAAGATTTCGCCGACGTTGCTCAAAGAGGTTGCGAATGCCTACCGAAGCAATGTCACCAAGGCGCCGACTCGGGCTGTCGCGGACAGTTTCGATGTGCCATATCGGACAGCGGCTCGATGGGTTGAGCTGTGTCGTAGCGACGAGTTCGGGCTTTTGCCAAAGACCAAGATGGGCAAAAAGCACGGATAACCTGGCTGCGGTGTTCACATCCCTAGTTGGCGACTGAGGTCGTCGACCGCGGCGCGGGCCGTGGAATCTTCGGAATGTCCGTAGATGTCACCGGTGATCGAAATAGAGCTGTGCCCAAGCAGATCGGCCACCGCCTTGATATGAACGCCACCTTCGAGCCATGCTGCAGCAGCTGAGTGTCGAAGCGTGTGGACCACAACGCCTTCCACGCCCGCGGTCTGAGCGGCCGTCTCGATTACCCGCAGCAAGTTACGGGGATCGACCGGTGATCCGAGCTCCGTCGTGAATACCAGTCCGTTTTCGCGCCACTGGTTGCCGGCGCGGAGACGTTCCTGTTTCTGGCGCAGCCGCTGCTCCCGCAGTATGGCAACGACTGGCTTGGATAACGGTATGAGCCGCCGGGAACGCGCTGTCTTGGGCTCGCTGATGCTCAACGCGCCGTCTACGCGCGCGATCGTCGCTGCAACGCGAAGTGCTCCCGCTGCCAGGTCGACCTTGTCCCATTTCAGGGCTAACGCCTCTCCGCGGCGGAGACCGGTCGACGCGATCAATACCAGGGCCGCGTGATACCGGGAATCCTTCGCCGCATCGAGCAATTTGACCACGGCGTCGCGGTCAAGGTGGCGAGCCTCGATGCGTTCGACGCCGGGACGCTTCACCGCGGCGGCCGGATTCTTGGCCAAGAGTCCGTCGCGCACGGCGCCGTCGAGCCCGGAGCGCAGCACGGTGTAGGCCGAGCGGATGGTGGAGTCGCTGAGCGCACGTACTGGCGGTGGCTCTGGCTCGTCGTCGGTGGGCTTGCCGGGCTTGGTCTGCGCGCGCATTTCCAAGATGAACTTCTCGATGTCGGACGGCCGCAATCGGTCCAGCCGCGATGAGCCGATCGGAGCGTCTTCGATGTGCTTCCGCGACAGGTTGGCGTACAACTCCTTGGTGGCCATCTTGCGATCGGATGCGGCGAGTGTGGTGGCGCGCCAGTGAGTCATCCACTGCGCCACCGTTGTGGTGGCGTCCCGGGGCGGCAGGCCGTCGTTGATTCTGTCGCGGGCGTCGTCGAGAGCTTTCAGCGCGGCCTTCTGCGTAGGCCCGTATACGCTGACGCGTTTCCGCTGGCCGGTGGCAGGGTCGAGATAGGACAGGCGTGCTTCCCAGCGGCCGTTGGCACGCTGGTAGACGTTCCCCTGGCCGTTGGCCCGGCGCTTGCCCATGCAGGTCAGTGTAAACCTGGTTGGCGTAACAATTGGCGTACGCCAGATATTTTCCGATCAGGCTAACCTCAAAAATACCTTCTGACCTGTGGTCGGGCTGACAGGATTTGAACCTGCGACCACTTGACCCCCAGTCAAGTGCGCTACCAAACTGCGCCACAGCCCGGTGCCGCCGAGATCACCGGCAGCAGGTCGAAAGCCTACCGCAGACGACCCGCCACCTTGCTAATCGACCTTCCCCAGCGCGGCGGCCACCCTCTCGACCCAGTTCAGCAGCGACCCGGCAAGTTCGGCTTCGCGGCCGTAGAACCGCTGCGCCGGCACCGGCACGCTGACCGCCACGGCGTGCCCGGCCACTCCCTTGAGCACCGCGCCCACCGCACAGATCCCTTCGGTCTGCTCCTCGCGGTCGTACGCGACGCCTTCGGCCCGCACCCGCTCGAGCTCCTTGCGCAGCGCCGCCGGGCTGGTGATGGTGTTCGGGGTGAGCCGGGCCAGTCGACTCGGCAGGCGCTCGGGCGGCAGGCTGGCCAGCAAGGCCTTGCCGTTGGCGCAGCAGTGCAAGGGAAACGACTCGCCCACCGCGCTGATGGCCCGCAACCGGTGCGGCGAGACCACCTGGTCGACGAAGGTTGCGCGATCCCCGTCCAGGATGGACAGGTCGACGGTCTCCCCCAGCTCGCGCGACAGTTCCTCCATGAACGGGTGCACGTCCATCACGACGCCCAGGCGCACGGTACTGGCCATGCGCGCGATCTCCGGCCCCAGCCGATACCCGCCGCGGCCCCCGCGCGAGGCGACCAAGCCCTCGTCGTCCAAGGCATTGAGGATCCGGCTGACCGTGGAACGCGGCATGCCCAGCCGGTCGCCGATCTCGGCCTGGCTGAGCCCGCCCGGGTGCGCCTGCAGCAGCCGCAGCATCTCTGCCGCGCGGGCGATGACCTGAATGCCGGCGCCGTCGGAACTCATGCCGCCCGGCCCGTCTCGATGCGGTAGCCGCCCGTGGGATCGACGATGGCCACCAGCCGCACGATGCAGCCGTCGCCGCCGACCCAGCGCCACGGGAACGCCGCGAACGTCACGCGCTTGCCGGTGACCTTGTCCAGGTCGCCTCCGACGTTCTCGAAGCCGTAGATGCCCTTGGACAGGATCGCCCGGTGGCACGGCTCCCATTCCGGGAAGTCGTCGAGCACGCGGCGACCGGTTTGCTCCTCGTATTCCCTTACCACCCAGGGCAATAGCCCACCAGTATGTTCGGCCGGACCGTGCGGGCCGATCGAGGTGGCCAGCGGGTGGTCCAGCGCCTGGGTGTCGGCGCCGACGGCCTTGACGCCCTTGGCCGCGAACCACTCGCCGGCCTCCTTGTAGAAGCCCGGGGAGTAGGCGTAGTACTCGGCGCTGTCGGCGTACCTGTGGTGCCAGCCGGTGTTGACGACGACGATGTCGCCGGGCCGGATCTCCGGGGCCGCCCGCTCCAGGTCCTCTGCGGTGACGACGCCCCACTTGTCCTTCGGGATCGACACGACGACGCCGGTGCCGAAGAAGGCGCTCAGCGGGATCTCGTGCAGGAACGGCGTGCCCTCGACGACGTGGGCGGGGGCGTCGATGTGGGTGCCGGAATGCATGACGGTGGTGATCTTTTGGGTGAGCACCCGGCTTCGGGCCATATTGTGCAGGCGCTCGATCTTGACGTCCTCGAAGTACGGCCAGGCCGGCGCCCCGTGGCCCCACGGGTGGGACAGGTCGTAGAACTCCAGCGTCGATTCCGCTTCGCCGAGCGGCCAGGTGATGCTCATGTCGGTTCCTTTCAGCATGCCGTGTATCCCCCGTCCAGGTACATCACCTGGCCGGTGTAGAAACTCGACGCGTCGCTCAGCAAGTAGATCAGCGCGCCGACGAAGTCTTCCGGTTCGGCGAAGCGGCGCAACGGGATTCGCGCGAACATCGCCTCGCGGGTGGCGCGGCCCTGCTCATCGTCGGCGTACATCCACTCCGTGAGCTCCGAGCGGAAAACCGTCGGCGCCAGCGCATTCACCCGGATGCCGGCCGCACCCCACTCGGCCGCCAGGCTCTTGACGAGCAGGTCGGTGGCGCCCTTCGACGGGCAGTAGGCGCTGTAGCCGGCGGGGTGGCCGAGCGAGCCCCGGACCGACGAGACCAGCACGACGCTGCCGCCTGTCCCCTGTTCGAGCAGGACCCGCCCGGCCGCTTGGCAGACCAGCCAGGCGCCCCGCGCGTTGGCGTCCATCACCTTGTCGAAGTCCTCGACGGCCATCTCGGTGATCAGCGCGACGTGGTTCATGCCCGAGGCGACCAGGACGCCGTCGAGCCGGCCGTGTCGGGCGACCGCCGCCTCCACCATGGCCCGGGCGTCGGCAGGAGTGTCGGGGCGGCGGGCGACCACCGCGGCATTCTCGATGCCGAGCTCGTCCAGGCCCGCGGCGTTGCCGCCGGCCAAGGTCAGCTGCGCCCCGGCCCCGGCCAGCGCCCGGGCCGCGACGCTGCCCAGCGCACCGGTCGCGCCGGTGATCAGGATCGACTTGCCTTCGACGCTGAAGCGGGCGGCGGTGGGTGCTTCCTGGGCCATGTTCACGATGCCTCCAATCCCGCATTACGGGCTAACAAACCCGTTATGCAAGAACCGTAAGGACCAACCGCGAGCAAAGTCAACGCAATTTTCCTGTGATATAGCTTTCAGATTCCGCATCGCGGGAGAACGGGAAACTTGATATCGCCGGTGCTATCACGTTCGAAAGTCGCCGATTGGTTCGGGACAGCCACACGAAGAGCCAAAGCTCAGCGCCGCTTGGCTCCCCGCTTTTCCCGCACCCGCACGTTGATGCGGATCGGGCTGCCCTCGAAGCCGAAGGCCTCCCGCAGTCGGCGCTCGAGAAAGCGCCGGTAGCCGGCCTCCAAGAAACCGGTAGTGAACAGCACGAACGTCGGCGGGCGGGCCGTCGCCTGGGTGGCGAACAGGATGCGCGGCTGCTTGCCCCCGCGCACCGGCGGCGGCGTCGCGGCCACCACCTCCTTGAGCCACGTATTCAGTGGCCCGGTCGGGATGCGCATATCCCACGATGCGAGCGCCGTCTCCATCGCGGGCACCAGCTTCTGCACCGCGCGGCCCGTCTTGGCGGAGATGTTGACCCGTTGCGCCCACCGCAGCTGCACCAGCTCGCGGTCGATCTCGCGCTCCAGCACCTCGCGCCGGTCCTCGTCCACCAGGTCCCACTTATTGAACGCCAGCACCAGCGCCCGCCCGGCCTCGGTCACCATCGACAGCACGCGCTGATCCTGTTCGGTCAACGGCTGCGACGCGTCGATCAGCACGACCACCACCTCGGCCGCGTCGATGGCCGCGTGGGTGCGCACGGACGCGTAGAACTCGTGCCCGCTGGCCTGGCCGACCTTGCGGCGCAGGCCCGCAGTGTCGACGAATCGCCAGACCTTGCCGCCCAATTCGATCAACGAGTCAACCGGGTCCACGGTCGTCCCGGCGACATCGTGCACCACCGAGCGCTCGTCGCCCGCCAGCTTGTTCAGCAGCGAGCTCTTCCCCACGTTCGGTTTGCCGACCAGCGCCACCCGCCGCGGGCCGCCGGGCGCGGGTACCGCTTCGGACACCTCCGGCAGCGCGGCCAGCACCTCGTCGAGCAGGTCGGCGACGCCGCGACCGTGTATCGCGCTGACGGCGTGCGGCTCACCGAGCCCGAGCGACCACAACGCCGCCGCGTCGGCTTCGCCCTTCTCGCTGTCAACCTTGTTGGCGGCCAGGAAGACTGGCTTGCCCGAGCGCAACAAGATCCGGGCGGCCGCCTCGTCGGCCGCGGTGGCGCCGACCGTGGCGTCGACCACCAGGATCACCGCGTCGGCGGTGCGCATGGCCACCGAGGCCTGTTCGGCGACCAGCTGCTGCAGGCCCTTGGCGTCGGGCTCCCACCCCCCGGTGTCCTGCACGACGAATCGCCGGCCGGTCCACAGCGCGTCGTACGACACCCGGTCGCGGGTCACGCCGGGAACGTCCTGCACCACCGCCTCGCGCCGGCCCAGGATTCGGTTCACCAGGGTCGACTTGCCGACGTTGGGCCGCCCGACCACCGCCACGACGGGGGCGGGGCCCGCCTCGGCCAGCTCTTCGACCTCGGATTCGACCGATTCCCAATCGCTTTCGTCGCTCCAGGTACCGTCCTGGCTCATCGCACCGCCCCGCTTCGCTGCCGGACCAGCTCCAGCAGGTGGTCGATCACCTGCGCCTCGGTCATCTCGCTGGTGTCGACAACCACGGCGTCGGACGCGGCGCGCAGCGGCGACACCGCGCGGGTGGAATCCAGATGATCGCGGCGGCGGACGTCGGCCAGCGCCGCGTCGTAATCGTCGGCCCGCCCGGCCGCGACGTTCTGGTCGTTGCGCCGCCGCGCGCGGGTTTCGGCCGACGCGGTCAGGAAGACTTTCACCGGCGCGTCCGGCAGGACCACGGTTCCGATGTCGCGACCCTCGACCACGATGCTGCCCGGCCCGCCCGCCATTTCACGTTGCATGGCCACCAGGCGGGTCCGTACCGCAGGAACCGACGACACCGCCGACACCGCGCCGGTGACCCGGTCACCGCGGATCTCAGCCGAAACATCCTCTCCGGCAAGAAAAAAGCGATCTCCGTCGGGGTGGTACTCCACCGACATCTGCACCGTCCCCGCGATATGCCCTACCGCCTCGGCGTCGGCCGGATCAATGCCGGCGCGCAGCACCGCGAGGGTCACCATCCGGTACATTCCACCGGTGTCCAGGTAGCGCGCCCGCAATGCCCGCGCCAATTGCTTTGACACCGAAGACTTTCCGGTACCGGCCGGCCCGTCGATCGCGACCACGACGCCTCCGCTCACCGCCCGATGGTTCGCTTCACTCCCGTCACTCACTGGGTTCGTTCCGCTCGTTCCGCTCACCGCCCGATGGTGCGCTTCACTCCCGTCACTCACTGGGTTCGTTCCGCTCGTTCCGCTCACCGCCCGATGGTGCGCTTCACTCCCGTCACTCACTGGGTTCGTTCCGCTCGTTCCGCTCACAGCCCGACCGCCTTGTACAGCTGGCCGATCTCCGCATGGTTCAAGGCGCGGATGCTGCCCGGCCGCTGCTTGCCCAGCGACACGGGTCCGATGTCGGTGCGGACCAAGGCTTCCACCGGGAAGCCGGCGGCGCCCAGCAGCCGGCGCACGATGCGATTGCGCCCCTCGTGCAGCACCACCCGCACCAGCGTCCTGCCCGGAATGGCGTCCACCACGGCGAAATCATCGACGCGCGCCGGGCCGTCGTCCAATTCGATTCCCGCCTTGAGTTTCTTGCCCAGTCCGCGCGGCACCGTCCCCGTCACCGTCGCCAGGTATGTCTTAGGCACCTCGTGGGAGGGATGCATCAGCCGGTGCGCCAGCTCGCCGTCGTTGGTCAGCAGGATGAGCCCCTCGGTGTCGGCGTCCAACCGCCCGACGTGAAAGAGGTTCTTGTTGCCGCGCACCCGCCGCTCCACCAGGTCGCCGATGCACGGCCGGCCCCGATCGTCCGACATGGTCGAGTGCATGCCCCGCGGCTTGTTCAGCGCCAGATAGACCAGCGACTCGTCGAGGACCACCCGTGCCCCGTCGACCCGGATCACCGACGCGTCCGGATCCACCCGGGTGCCCAGCTCCGTCACCACCCGCCCGTCGACCTCGACACGGCCGTCGATGATCAACTTCTCGGCGGCCCGCCGCGACGCAATTCCGGCCTGGGACAACACCTTTTGCAGGCGGATCCCCTCGGTGTCGACCATCAATCCTGGTCCACGTCGAACGTCAGCGCTTGGTCGGGCGCCTGACCGCCCGCGAGCTTGATGAAACGCGGCTCGCTGTCCAGGGATTCGCTCAAATCCTCAATCGTGTCGACGTCGGGGAGCAGCGGGGCGATGTCGGGAAGGTCGGCGAGCGAGGTCAGGCCCAACCGTTCCAGGAACAGGTCGGTGGTGGCGAACGTCGTCGCGCCGGTGTCGTCGTCGACCCCGGCCTCGGTGATCAGGCCGCGCGCCAACAGCGTGCGCATCACGGCGTCCACGTTGACGCCGCGCACGGCGCTGACCCGCGCCCGGGTCACCGGCTGGCGGTAGGCCACCACGGCCAGCGTCTCCAACGCGGCCCGGGTCAGCTTGGACCGCGCGCCGTCCAGCAGCAGCTTCTCCACGTACGGCGCGAACCGGGCGCGGGTGTACATGCGCCAGCCCTCGCTGGTCTGGCGCAGGTCGATGCCGCTGTCGCGTTCGGTGAGCTCCTCGGCCATCTGCTGCAGCCGGGCGGTGACCCGGTAGACGGGTTGCTGGGTGGCCGCGCCCAGCGCCTCGGCGGTGACCGGTGTGTCGACGACGAGCAGCAGCGCCTCCAGCACGGAGCCGAGTTCCTCGGCGTCCATGGGCGCCGCCTCGGCGATGTCCGGGATGCCCGCGTCGAGATCGACGTCCGGCATATCTTCAGTCACTTATTCGTCCCGCACTTCTACCAAGGCTTCGCTGGCCGGACGTTCCCCGGTCCATGAAATCTGGAGCACGCCGAGCGGCTCCGACTGGTCGAATGCTACCGCCCGGCTCCGGTACAGCTCGAGCAGCGCCAGGAAGCGCCCGACGACCTCCATCGGCGCCTCGCAGTCGGCGACCAGCTCGGAAAACGTCGCCCATTGACCGCTGCCGCGCGACTCCAGGATCTCCAGCAACTTCTTGGCCTGCTCGGGAATCGAGACCGCCACCTCGTGCAGGTGTCCGATGGACACCGTCGGCACGGGGCGCGGGCTGAACGCGATCGCGGCGATCTGGGCGAAGCGTTCGGCGTCGACGCCCAGCATCACCTCCGGCAGCAGTTCGGTGAACCGGTCCTCCAGCGACACCGCGCGCGGGTAGCTGCGCAGCGCGGTGGCCTCCAGCTCGGCGAACATCTCCGCGACGTGCTTGAACGCGCGGTACTGCAGCAACCGGGCGAACAGCAGGTCGCGCACCTCCAGCAGCGCCAGGTCCTCCTCGTCGTCGACCTGCCCGGCGGGCAGCAGCCGGGCGGCCTTGAGGTCGAGCAGGGTCGCGGCGACCACGAGGAACGCGGTCGTCTCCTCCAGGTCCAGCCGGGGGCCGATCTCGCGGGTGTAGGCGATGAAGTCGTCGGTCACCTGGTGCAGCGCCACCTCTGTGACGTCCAGGCGGTGGGCGAAGATCAGCTGCAGCAGCAGATCGAACGGCCCCTCGAAATTGGTCAGGCGGACTTGAAAACCGTTCTTGGGTGGCGCCTCACCGTTCGCGCTGGCCGTCACGCGCCGAATCGGTCGATGAACTCGCGGGCCAGGGCGCGGTAGGCAATGGCGCCCGTGGAGCGCGGGGCCCACGTGGTGATCGGTTCGCCGGCCACGCTGGTCTCCGGGAATCGGACGGTCCGGGTGATGACGGTGTCGAACACCAGGTCGCCGAACCGCTCCACCACCCGCGCCATCACCTCGCGCGAGTTCACGGTGCGCGGGTCGTATCGGGTGAGCAGGATGCCGCTGATCTCCAGCTTCGGGTTGAGCCGGTCGCGCACCTTGTCGACGGTGTCGGTCAGCAGCGCCAGACCGCGCAACGAGAAGAACTCGCACTCGGTGGGGATCACCACGCCGTCCGAGCAGGCCAGCCCGTTCACGGTGAGCAGCCCGAGTGACGGCTGGCAGTCGATCAGGACGTAGTCGTAGCGGTCCAGCACCGGGTGCAACGCGCGGCCGAGGGTCTGTTCGCGCCCCACCTCGTTGACCAGCTGGATCTCGGCGGCGGACAGGTCGATGTTGCTGGGCACCAGGTCCATGTGCTTGACCCGGGTCTGCAGCAGCACGTCGTCGATCGACACCCGCGGCTCGACCAGCACGTTGTGGATGGTCTTGTCCAGCTCGTAGTGCGGGACACCGAGGCCCGCGGACAGCGCGCCCTGGGGATCCATGTCCACCAGCAGCACCCGTCGGCCGTATTCGGCGAGCGCGGCGCCCAGGTTGATGGTCGACGTGGTCTTCCCGACGCCACCCTTCTGGTTGCACATCGCCACGACCTTGGCCGGGCCGTGCGAGGTGCGCGGCTGCGGCTCCGGGATCGACCGCGGCGGCCGCCCGGTCAGCCCGAGCTCGACGGCGCTGTCCGGCTGCTCGGTCATGGCGGGGGTGTTCGGAAGGTGAACATCGACCGAAAGTCTAACGGCTTCGCGCGCGGAAACCGGGCGACCCGCAGGCAATTTACCAGCCAATTTCACCTGATTTGCGCTGGTAGCGGGCGGGGCGGCGCTAATCGTTAACAGCAGTCACACCAGCCCCACCGGAAGGTGCTCGGGTGGATTTCAAACTTGATATCGCGGACGATATCGCGGCGGCGGCGCCGAGCCGAGATTGCCGTGAGGGTCGCGATTCCGGTGCCGTGACGACCTTGGCGGCAATCTCGGCGCCCGGTGCCCGCCGGCGGGCCGCACTACTGTGTCGGCATGGACCTCAAGCGACGGATCCCCCTGCTGCGATGGTCGGTCTGGCGGATGGCGGCGGGGCTGCACAACATCAGCACGACGGGTCAGATCGGCGACGGCCGCGAAGCCGCCGCGGTGGACTACGTGCTACGGAACGCCAGGGCCGGTGACGTCGACGACGTGCTGGCCACCATCGACGAATTCGCCTACGAGAAGTCGCTGCTGATCAACGTCGGCGAAGAGAAGGGGCGCCTGCTCGACGCCGCGGTGCGCCGTGCCGATCCGGCGGTGGCGCTGGAGTTGGGCACCTACGTGGGATACAGCGCGTTGCGCATCGCCAGGGCCGCCCCCCGCGCCAAGGTGTTTTCCGTCGAACTCGCCGAGGCCAACGCCGTCAACGCCCGCCGGATCTGGGCCCACGCCGGCGTCGCCGACCGGATGACGTGCGTCGTCGGCACCATCGGTGACGGCGGACGCACTTTGGACGCGCTGGCCGACGAGCACGGGTTTACCTCCGGCGGCCTCGACTTCGCGTTCCTGGACCACGACAAGGCCGCCTACCTGGACGACCTGCAAAGCATCATGGCCCGCGGCTGGCTGCGCCCGGGCGCGATCGTGGTCGCCGACAACGTCCGGGTGCCGGGCGCGCCGAAGTACCGCGAATACATGCGCCGCCAGCAGGGCAAGGAATGGAACACCGTCGAGCACAAGGCGCACCTGGAATACCAGTCGCTGGTCTACGACCTGGTGCTGGAGTCCGAGTACTCGGGCTAGGTCAGCGGCCTCACGGACACATGAACGCGATAGGTGGACATTGCCTGGGCGTGATGGCTTCCGGCGGCGGGTCGTCGCCGTCCCAGACCGGCGCGATCTTGCCGTTGTAAGAGGTGACGACGTTGCCCATCCCGTAGTTGGTGAAGTAGAAGGTGTGGCAGACGTTCCAGTCCCACACCACGTCGCCCGGGCCGGTGGGCGGGTCGTGCCGCTGTCCTGGGCACCAGCGGTGCGGACCGAAACTGTTGTCCGCGTGAGCGGTTGCCGCGGCGAACCCCAATCCGGCGATCGCCATGCCCCCCGAGAGCAGCGCGCCGCCAATCTTCTTCTTCACCGAGTGGTGTGCCATGGCGACGATCGTGTCGCCCTTGCTTTGCTACCGATCTCAATTACTGCGCGCGCGGGTGGGCGCCGGCCCACACCTCGCGCAGCGCGCGCACGGTGACCATCGTGTAGATCTGCGTCGTCGTCACCGAGGCGTGTCCCAGCAACTCCTGCACCACCCGGACGTCGGCGCCGCCCTCCAGCAGGTGGGTGGCGAAGGAATGCCGCAGCATGTGCGGCGAGACGCCCGAGGTGATTCCGGCCCGCTCGGCGGCGTCCTGCAGCACCTGCCAGGCGCTCTGCCGCGACAGCCGGCCGCCGCGCGCATTGAGGAAGATGGCCGGTGTCCCGCGGCCGCGGCGGGCCAGGTCCGGGCGGCCGCGCACCAGGTAGGCGTCCAGCGCCTGCACGGCGGGTCGCCCGATCGGCACCAGCCGCTGCTTGCCGCCCTTGCCGCGCAGCAGCACCGACCTGGCCCGGGTGTCGATGTCGTCGACGTCGAGGCCGACGGCCTCGGAGATGCGCGCCCCGGTGGAGTACAGCAGCTCCAGCAGCGCCCGGTTGCGCAGGGTGAGCGGGCCGTCGGACGCGCTTTCGCCGCCCGCGCCCTCCAGCAGCGCCAGCACCTGGTCGATGGTCAGGCTCTTGGGGAGCCGCCGGCCGGGGGTCGGCGGGCGGACCGCGCGCGCCACGTCCAGCTCGGCGAGCCCTTCGGCGGCGGCGAACCGGTGCAGGCCGCGCACCGCGATCAGGGCCCGCGCCGCCGACACCGCCGACAGCGCCGTGGTGCCCGAGTCGGGGTCGCCGCGGCGCAGCGCCACCAGGAACTCGCTCACGTCGTCCTCGCCCACCTTGGCCAGGTCGTGAATTCCGCGGTCCGACAAGTGCTTCGTGTAGCGGCGCAGGTCGCGGCGATACGAGCTGAGGGTGTTCGCCGCGACGCCCCGCTCGATCGTGAGGTGGTCGAGGTAGCCCTGCAGTTGGGTGTCCAGGGCCGCCGTCGTCATCGCGCGCCCTTCCGCGCGGCGAACGCGGTGGGCTTGTCGGGCCACGGGCTGTCCACCGGTCGCGGTTCAGCGACCCCTTCGGTTACCGCGTGGGCGGCCAAAACCCCGGCAATGGCAATGGAATTCACGATCTCGCCACCGAACACCATGCGGACCGCCTCGGCGATGGGGAACCAGCGCATCGTCATGTCGGCTTCCTCGTGATGCGCCTCCGGCCGCGCCACTTCGGTCAGCTCGGTGGCCAGGTACACCCGCACCGATTCGTCGCTGAAGCCGGGTGCGGAATTCAGGTCGACCAGGACCCGCCACGTGCCGGCCTGCAGGCCGACCTCCTCTTGAAGCTCGCGGACCGCCGTCTGCTCCGGCGGCTCGCCCAGCAGGTCGAGCAGCCCGGCGGGAAGCTCCCACAACCGCCGGCCGAACGCGTGACGGTATTGGTAGACCATCGCGATGTGGTCGTCCTCGTTCAACGCCACGATGGCGACGGCCCCGTAGTGCTCGACGACTTCACGAATGGCGGTGGTACCGCCCGGCATTCGGACCCGGTCGCTGCGCAGCGCGAAAATCTTGCCCGTGTACAGCGTTTCGGATGACGCCGTCTCGAAATTGTGCTCAGCCACGGGTCGCGGGCTCAGGGAGCGACGGGCTGACGCCGTCCCGCTGCTGCTGGTTGCCGTTGGAGCCATGCTCGGGAATCTCCACCGGCAGCAGCTCGCCCGACTGGTAGTCGAGCGCGGCGCCGACGAACGCGACGAACAACGGATGCGGTCGGGTGGGCCGGCTCTTCAGTTCCGGGTGGGCCTGCGTCCCGACGATGAACGGGTGCACCTCCGGCGGGTATTCGACGAACTCCACCAGGTGCCCGTCGGGCGAGGTGCCGGAGAACCGCAGGCCGCTCTCGGCGATCTTGTCGCGGTAGGCGTTGTTGACCTCGTAGCGGTGCCGGTGCCGTTCCGACACCTGTGTGGTGCCGTAGGCTCGGGCCACGATCGAATCCGGCTGCAGCACGGCGGGATACGCGCCCAGCCGCATGGTCCCGCCCAGATCCGCCTGGCCCGCCACGATGTCGACCTGGTCGGCCATCGTGGAGATGACGGGATCCGGTGTGTCGGGGTCGAATTCGGCCGAGTTGGCTTCGGTGAGCCCCGCCGAGCGCGCGGCCTCGATCACGATGCATTGCAGGCCCAGGCACAGGCCCAGCACCGGCAGCCCCCGCGACCGCGCGTATCGAATGGCGCCGATCTTGCCCTCGATGCCGCGGATGCCAAACCCACCCGGGATCAGCACACCGTGCACGTCGCCGAGGGCCGCCGCCGCGCCCGCCGCGGTCTCGCAGTCGTCGGAGGCCACCCATTGCATCTCCACCTTGGCGTGGTGCTTGAAGCCGCCGGCGCGCAGCGCCTCGGTGACCGACAGGTAGGCGTCGGAAAGCTCGACATACTTGCCCACCAAGGCAATTCGCACGATCTCGTGCGGCTCGTGCACCCTGCGCAACAGGTCGTCCCACTCGGTCCAGTCGACGTCGCGGAACGGCAGGTTGAGCCGGCGCACCACATACGCGTCGAGTTCCTCGCGGTGCAGCCGCTTCGGGATGTCATAGATCGACGGCGCATCCGGGGTGGAGATGACGCCGTCGATGTCGACGTCACACATCAGCGCGATCTTGTTCTTCAGCGCTTCGGGGACGTCGCGGTCGCAGCGCAGGATCAGCGCGTCCGGGGTGATACCGATGCTGCGCAGCGCGGCCACCGAGTGCTGGGTGGGCTTCGTCTTGAGTTCACCGGACGGCGCCAGGTAGGGCACCAGCGAGACGTGCAGGAAGAAGACGTTCTCCCGGCCCAGGTCGTGGCGGACCTGGCGCGCCGCCTCCAGGAACGGCTGCGACTCGATATCGCCGACGGTCCCGCCGATTTCGGTGATGACCACGTCCGGGCGGTTGCCCTGGGCGTCCGGCTGGGCCATCGCCAGGATCCGGCTTTTGATCTCGTCGGTGATGTGCGGGATCACCTGAACGGTGTCGCCGAGGTATTCGCCGCGCCGTTCCTTGGCGATGACCGTCGAATAGACTTGCCCCGTCGTGACATTCGCCGAGCCGGACAGGTCGCGGTCCAGAAATCGCTCGTAGTGACCGACATCGAGGTCGGTCTCGGCGCCGTCCTCCGTGACGAACACCTCGCCGTGCTGGAACGGGTTCATCGTGCCCGGGTCCACGTTGAGGTACGGGTCGAGCTTTTGCATCGTCACGTACAACCCGCGGGCCGTCAGCAACTGACCGAGGCTGCTGGCGGTAAGACCCTTACCCAACGAGGAAGCGACGCCCCCGCTGACGAAGAGGTGCTTGGTGGCGGTTTGCGGGTGCTTTCGCACAGGCGACCTCCGTGAAGACGGGCAGGGCGTCGAATTTTGCTAGCGAATAACTAGTTGGGCCTGCCGACCCACGGAAATCCACCCTAACATCCACGACCGACGTGTCGTGGCGAACACGCCCGCTACTGGGGCACCGTGATCGACGTGGCGCCGTGACCGCTGCCGTACTGACCGGCGTGGCCGCCGTTGATCAGGTCGTGCAGGCCCAGCACCGCGGTGATGCGGCCGGGCGCGGTGTCGACGTCGTCGACGGTGCTGACCGCCGAGTTCATCCCGGCGTCGGCGCGGGTCACGGCGACGGCCGCGCCCCCGGTCGCCGAACCGTCGCGCCCGGCGAGCAGCGTGCCCGAGCCGTGCGGCGCCATCGCGGCGGCGAACCGGGCGACGCTGACGCCCTGGTTACCGGCGTCCTGGGGCAGGCCGCCGCCGGTGACGATCAATGCGGCATTCGCCGCGCCCATGTGCTCGGCGGGCTGATAGGTGATGAAACCGGTCTCGCGCAGCGCTGCCAAGACGGTGTCCCGCTGGGGTTCGTCGACGGGCGGAACCGCGGGATTGGCGTTGATCAGCAAGGCGATACCCATCAGGTCGCCCGCCTGCGAACCCTGGTCGACGAGCTTGGTGCTCAGCTGCTGACCGGCCGGCAGGATTGACGAGTTCACCACGGTCTGCAGCTTCTCCGCGGAATTGGCCTCGACGAATTCGCTGGTCAACGACACCGTTCCGGTCACCGTGCCGCCGGCCTGGCCGATGAACTTCGACACCGCGGCGACGTCGTCGTCTTTCGCGTCCGGGGTGCGGAACACCACGACCGCCTTGCCGCCGAGCGTGTCGTGCACGATCCGGCCGACCAGTTGAGTGTCGAAATTGTTTGCGGCGCTGAGCTTTTCGTTCAGCGCGTTCTTTTGGTCGTTGAGCCCGTCGATCTGGGCGTGCAGGTCCCGCTTCTCGGCGCGCAGGCTGGACAGCAGGGTGTCGGACAAGAAACCGGAACCGAGCACGACGCCCACCGCGAGCGCCAAGAAGACGGCGGCCAGCGACAGCGCGTGTTGGCGAAGCGAGATCATGGCCGCCCTAGCTCACCAGGTGCTGAACCCAGAGGGAGAAGTGGTTCCAGTAGTCGTTGAGCCAGTGCAGCACCACGCCGTCGGTGCGTGACACCCACAGGGCGACGATCACGGCGATCAGCATCGTCAACGCCAGCAGCGCGATGGCGCCCGCCGAGATGTGGTTGCGGTACAGGGTGGCCACGGCCTTGGCGTCCACCACCTTCTCCCCCACCCGAAGCCGGGTCAAAAAGGTCGAGGGATTGCTGTGCGCGCGCGTGCGGTCGAAGAACGTCTCGATGTTGGCGGTGTGCCCGGCGGTCACCAGCAGCGCGGCACCGTGATGATCGGCCAGCAGCAGGGCCAGGTCGACCGCCGAGCCCGCGGCCGGGAAGGTCATCGCCCCGACACCGAGATCCTGGATGCGTTCCAGGCCGGGTGCGTGGCCGTCGGCGTCGGCGGGCAGGACGACCTGGGCGCCGCACTTGAGGGCGTCGGTGCTGATCTGGTCCGGGTCGCCGACGATGATCTGGGGCCGATAGCCCGCCTTGCGCAAGATGTCCGCGCCGCTGTCCACACCGATGAGGACGGGCTGGTACTCCTTGATGAATGGCTTGAGGGACTTCAGGTCGTCCTCGGCGCCGGGCTCGTCGGCGACGATCACCACGTGCCGGCGGCGCAGGTCGACGTCGATGTCGGGGATCCCGATGCCGTCGATCAACAGCGGGCTTTCGCTCTTGATGAACTCGATCGTGTTGCCGGCGAAGGCCTCCAGGTGAGCGGACAGGCCGCTCTTGGCCTCGCGCATCAGGTCGGCGATGTCGTGGTCGGTGCGCTCGGTGCCGCGGACCAGCCTGCGGTCACCGGAGTACACCCCGCCCTCGTAAAGGCGAATCTTGGCGCCGTCCTTGACCTTCTTGAAGATGTCGGGTCCGGTCTCGTCGATCAGCGTGACACCGTTGTTGACCAGCACCTCCGGGCCCATGTTGGGATAGCGGCCCGAGACCGACGGCGAGGCGTTGACGACCGCGGCGATGTCGGCCTCCACCAGGGCGTCCGCCGTGATGCGGTCCAGATCCAGGACGTCGAGCACCACGATGTCGCCGGGGCAGACCCTGCGCAGCAATCGGTCGATGTTCCGGTCCACCCGGGCGGTGCCGACGAGGCCCGGCCGGGTGGTGTTACGGGTAAGCAGGCCTGACATCTTCATGGGGGCGATTCTGTCGGTGATGCGCGGATGAGGCGTGGAGGCGCGCCGTAACATCTGCCTCAGAAGTTGACTAGCGTCCCATTAGTCACAAATTGGTGAATGGTCGGCAGCGATCCGGCCGCGCGAGGGTCCGCAAATGTACGGGTATTGCGGCGTGTCGCCGTACAGACACGGTCGCTCGCGGGGGGCGAGGCGGCGCTAGATCTCGTCCTTCTGGGCCGCGTCGAGCAGTTCGCGCGCGTGCGCGCGGCCGCTGTCGGACTCGCCGAGCCCGGCCAGCATCCGCGCCAGTTCGGCCACCCGCTCGTCGCCGGTGACCCGCCGCACCACGCTGGTCCCCTTCGGCCCGGCGCTGTGCACCACCAGGTGCACGTCGGCGTACGCCGCGACCTGGGGCAGATGCGTGACCACGATGACCTGATGGGTGCGGGCCAGCCGCGCCAAGCGCCGCCCGATCTGCACCGCGGCCCGGCCGCCGACCCCGGCGTCGACCTCGTCGAACACCATCGTGGTGCCCGCCGCCGAGGCGGCCAGCACCACCTCCAATGCGAGCATCACCCGGGACAGCTCGCCGCCGGAGGCGCTCTTCGCCAGCGGCAGCTGGTCCATCCCGCGGTGCGCGGCGAAACCGAACTCGACCTGATCGACACCGTCGACGCCGGCCCGGGCCAGCTCGCCCGACGGGAGCGCGAGCGCGGCGGGGTCGTCCTTGTCGGCGGTGACATCGTTGCTGACGTCGATGGTGAACTGGGCGTCGGCCATCGCCAGCCCGGACAGCTCGGCGGTGACCTCCTTGGCGAGCCGCTTGGCGGCCTTCCGCCGGATGCCGCTGAGATCGACTGCGGCCTGGGCCAATTCGCGCGCGAGCTCGTCGACCCGGGCCGCCAGCGCCGTCAGGCCTTCCTCGGAGACGTCGAGTTGGGCCAGCCGCTGCCGCGACTCCCGGGCCCACCGCAGCACGCCGTCGACGTCGGCGGCGTACTTGCGGGTCAACGTGCGCAGTTCGGCCTGCCGAGCCAGCTTGGCTTCCAGCGCGCTGGCATCGACCGGCAGCTCGTCGAGGAAGGCGCTGAGTTCCCCGGCCGCGTCGGCAACCACCGTGAGCGCCTCGCCGACCTGCCCGGCCAGCGCGCGTAGCTTCGCGTCATCGGTCGACTCCAACGCGGCCCGGGCCCGCCCGAGGCTGTCGGCGGCGCTGTGTCCGGAGGCCTCGGGGTCGTCGGGCGCGCCGGAGAGCGCCGCGTGCGCGGTGAGGGCGGCCTCGCGCAGCGTGTCGAGTTCGGAGAGCCGCACGATGTCGGCCACCAGCGCGTCGTCCTCGCCCGGCTGCGGATCGACGACGTCAATCTCGTTGAGCGCGAAGCTCAGTCGGTCGGACTCCAGGGCGAGTTCGCGCATGCGGTTGCGGCGGTCGGCGAGGTCGTTACGCGCGGTGAGCCAGGCATCGCGCAGTTTGCGGTAGCGCTCGAGCGCGGGTCCGGCCTTCGCGAACCGGTCCAGCGCGCCGCGTTGCTCCTCGGGCCGCATCAGCCGCAGCTGGTCGTTCTGCCCGTGCAGGGTGAGCAGCTCGGCGGTGAAGTCGCCCAGCGACTTGGCGGGCACGCTGCGACCGCCCAGGTACGCCCGGGACGGCCCGTCGCGGCTGACCGAGCGCAGCGCGATCACGCTGCCGTCCTCGTCGCGCTCCGCGCCCGACGCGTCCAGCATCTCGTCGAGCTGCGCCACCACAGCATCCTCGAGATCGGTTGTGGTGAAACGGCCTTCGACGACGGCGCGGTCGGCGCCCGACCGAACCCTGGTGGCGTCGGCGCGGGCGCCGCCGAGCAGATGCAGCCCCGTCACCACCATGGTCTTGCCGGTGCCGGTCTCGCCGGTGAGCACCGTCAGCCCACGATCGAACTCCCCGACCGCCGCGCTGATGGCGCCAAGCGACTCGATCCGTATTTCGGTGAGCACCCGCCGTTACTTCCCGCGCCAACCCGTCACCGGCAACCGGAACTTGCGCACCAACCGGTCGGTGAACGGCGCGCTGTCCAGCCGCGCCCATTTCACCGGTGTGTCGCAACGTTTCACCTCGATCCGGCTGCCGGCCGGGATCAGCATTTCGCGCCGGCCGTCGCAGAACACCAGGGCGTCGTGGCCGTCCGCCTCGATCTCGATGGCGATGGTGGCGTCGGGGCTGGTGACCATCGGCCGGCCGAACAGCGCGTGAGCGTTGTTGGGCACCACCAGGATTGCCTCGAGGTCGGGCCACAACACCGGGCCGCCGGCGGAGAACGCGTAGGCGGTGGACCCGGTGGGCGTCGACACCAGCACCCCGTCACATCCGAACGCCGATACCGGGCGGCCGTCGATCTCGATGACCACCCCCAGCACGCCCAGCCGCGGGCCCTTCTCCAGGCTGACTTCGTTGAGCGCCCAACCGTGTTCGATCTCGCGACCGGCCGCGCGCACGACCACGTCCAGCGTCAGGCGGTCCTCCACCCGGTAATCCTTGGCGACCACGTGGTCCAGCACCCGGTCGATGTGCTCTGCCTCGGCCTCGGCCAGGAAACCGATCCGGCCCAGGTTGACGCCCAGGACCGGGATCCCGGCGTTGCGGGCCAGTTCGGCCGCGCGCAGGAACGTGCCGTCCCCCCCGAGCACCAGCACCAGTTCGCAGCCCTCGGCGGCGTGCGGATCGGCGTCCACCACCTGGATTTCCACACCCATCGCGCGCATGTCGTCGGGGGCCACCCGCAGCGAGCCGCGGTCGACCGCCTCGGCGGACAGGACGCGAAGAGCAATGTCGTTGTCGCCCAAGACTTTCTGGACCCGGGCCGCCGTCTCGGTGGCTTCTTCGCGACCGGTGTGGACGACCATCAGGATGGTGCGGTGCCCGGTCACGCCGGCCCCTCTCTCACCGCGCGTTGCACCGCTGCCACCAAGTCGTCATTCGCCAATCCCCGATCAGTCTGGGCGCGCAGCCACAGGAAGTATTCGACATTGCCCGACGGGCCAGGCAACGGGCTGGCGGTGACGCCGACGGTGTGCCACCCCAGCTCGCCGGCGCGCTTCGCCACGGCCAGCACCGCATCGGCGCGCAGGCCGGGGTCGTGCACGACTCCGCCGGCGCCGACCTGGCCCCTGCCCACCTCGAACTGCGGCTTCACCATGGGAACGATATCCGCAGTGGGGGAAGCACATCCAGCCAGCGCGGGCAACACGGTGGCGAGCGAAATGAACGACAGGTCGGCCACGATCAGGTCGACCGGCCCACCGATCAGCTCGAGGGACAAATCGCGGGCGTTGGTTCGCTCGACGACGACGACCCGCGGGTCGCAGCGCAGGGACCACGCCAGCTGGCCGTACCCGACGTCCACGGCGACCACCTCCGCGGCCCCTCGTTCCAGCAGGACCTCGGTGAACCCGCCCGTCGACGCGCCGGCGTCCAGGCAGCGGCGGCCCGCCACCGGGATGCCGAAGGTGTCCAGGGCGCCGATGAGCTTGTGCGCGCCGCGCGACACCCAGGCCCGCTCGCCGTCGTCGGCGACGGTCAGGGCGGCGGTGACGGCGACGGCGGTGCCGGGCTTGCGGGCCGGCAGCCCGTCGATGCTGACCCGTCCGGCGCCGATCAGCTCCGCGGCCTGCTGACGCGATCGCGCGAGGCCGCGCCGAACCAGCTCGGCGTCGACGCGGGCGCGGCGGGACATGCGGGCACTCAGCCCTTCTCCGCCGACTCCAGCGCGGCCAGCAGCACGTCGTGCGCGTCGGACAGGCGGCGCGCTATTTCCTGGAGCTCCGTGAGCGACGGCTGGTTGTCGGGGCTGTCCGGCGCACCGGGCTCGGGCAGCCGGGCCAGCAGGGCGTCGATTTCGGCGCGAATCTGTTCAGGATCGGTAGTCATTGCGCTCTTACGGTAGTCACCTGTCAGTCGCCGCGCACCAACGACCAGCGCCGCAGCGCGGCGCGGGCGCGGTCGTCGCCGGCCTCGATACTGATCGGGCGCCCGTCGAACCGGGCATCCCATACCGCCCTGGCGACCGCCCGCACGATCGAGAGCCCGTCGCCGTCGTCGGGCCCGGCGCCGCTGACGGTCACACGGTCGCTGACCTCGACGCGCCAGCCCGGCTGGGGCCCGATCGCGAGCTGCTCGCCCTCGGCGTGCAGCGCGCGCAAGTCGTGGCCGATATAGGTGGGCCGGTGCGCCGGTTCGGCGTACACCGCGTCTCGCGCGGAGTTGACGCCGGTGAGCACCATCAGGCTGGGCAGCTTGGCGGCGTTGGCGCCCTCGATGTCGGTGTCCAGCCGGTCGCCCACCACCAGGGGCGCGCGGAAATCGCCCCTGGCGGCCGCGTCCGTGAGCAGCCCGGGCGCGGGTTTGCCCGCGACCTGGGGCTCGGCGCCGGTGGCGGCGCGCAGCGCGGCGACCATGGACCCGTTCCCCGGCAACAGGCCCCGCTCGGTCGGCAGCGTCGGGTCGACGTTGGCCGCCACCCACAGCGCGCCGGACCGGATGGCCAGGGCGGCCTCGGCGAGGTCCGGCCAGCCGATGGTCATCGACAGGCCCTGGACGACGGCGACCGGGCCGTCGTCGAAGCGGCGCACCGGGCGCAGCCCGACGGCCGCGACCTCGTCGGCCAGTGCGTCGGTGCCCACGATCAGCACCGGTGCCCCCGGCGGCAGCTGACCGGCCAGCAGCCGGGCCGCGCTCTGGGCGCTGGTGGCGACGTCGTCGGCGGTGGCGCTGAAGCCCAGTTCGGTCAGGTGCGCCGCGACCTCGGCGGCGCTGCGCGACGCGTTGTTGGTGACGAAGAACGCGCGGCTTCGTACCTCGGCCAGCGCCTGCACCGCACCTTCGGTGGGCCGGCGGCCGCGAAACAGCGTTCCATCCAGGTCGAGCAGCAGGCAATCATATTGGCGCGCAACGCTTGTCATCCGGAGCCCAGCTCGCTGACCCGGTCTTCGGCGTCGGTGACGCCTTCGACATCGGCGGCCGCCGAGCGCAGGAACCATTGCAGCGCTTCGTCGTTGCGGCCGAGCGCCAGCAGCGTGTCGGCGTAGGCGTAGAACAACCGCGCCGCCGTCGAGCCCTGCCGGCTCGGGTCCAGTTGCGGCGTGGACAACACCGTCAGCGCCTGCTCCAGCTGCCCGAGATCGGCGCGGGCGCCGGCGGCGACGATGCGCAGTTCGTCGGCGTCGTCACCGGTGAGCTGGGCGGCCTCCGGTCCGCGCGCGAGTTCGATCGCCCGTTCCGGGCGGCCAAGTCCGCGTTCGCAATCGGCGAGCAGGGCGAGCAGGTTGGACTTGCTGCCCATCCTGCGGGCGGCGCGTAATTCGGCCAGTGCCTGGGCCCAGTCGCCGCAGCGGTAGGCGGCGATTCCGACCGCCTCGCGAATCGCGGCGATCCGGCTGGACCGGGCCCGCGCCGCGCGGGCGTGACTCAGCGCGGCCTCGGGGTCCTCGTCGAGCAGCTCACCGGCGGCGACCAGGTGGCGCGCCACCGCGTCGGCCGTGGCGCGGTCCAGGGTGCTCAGCTCGCCGCGGATCTCGGGCGCCAGCTGGCGGGCCTCCACGCCCGGCGGTATCGGCGGCCCGGCGTCCGGCGCGCGGTGGCCGTCACCGGCGGGCGGCTGCGGCTGAGCTGGCCGCGCGCGGCCCGGCCCGGACCAGCCGCCGGACGAAAGCGGGCGACCCCGCTGCCGCTGCCTGTCGTCGACCACGCAGCCGAGAATACGGGGGCCGCGGGCGCTAGTACGCCGTGAGCCGGTTCTGCAGCAGCGGGGCTATCACCGCCGGGCAGTAGTTCGCGACGGCGACGATGGTGAACAGGCCGGCCGACTCGTAGCCCAGGCCGCTGCGCTGTTGCATCTCGGCGGTGACCGAGTCGAACGACTGGCCCGGCGTGACGAGCATCGGGCACACCGACTGGCCCAGCGCCAAGGCGCTGTTCGGATGCGGATAGGTGATACCGGCGTTGCTGAGCGCCATCAGGAAGGCATTCCCCCGCATGTCGGCCCGGACGGGAGCGGCCAGCGGCGCGGCCAGACCCGCTACACAGGCGCTCACCCCCAGGACACGCAGCAGGGCCCACTCGACACGCCTCAGGGATATCACCGTGACCACCCTGGCCAATGCGCGTCACAGGCGCAACACGGTGCGGTAAAGATTTGCGCACCGAGGCGTTTTGCGGCTGCGGTCTAGACCTTTTCGATCCCCGCGACGGTGCGCTTGCCGCGCCGCAGCACCAGCCACCGCCCGTGCAGGAAGTCCGACGGCTGCGGCGCCCACTCCTCGCTGTCGATCCGGGTGTTGTTGACCGACACCCCGCCCTCGCCGATGGTGCGGCGGGCGGCCTTCCGGCTCTCGGACAGGCCGCTGGCCACCAGCAGGTCGACGATGCCGTCGGGTCCACCGGGTTTGAGCTCGGCGACCGAGGCCTCGCGCAACGCCGCCGCCAGCGTCGGCTCGTCCAGGCGATCCAGTTCGCCCTGCCCGAACAGCGCCCGGCTGGCGTGCTCGACCGCCTCGGTGGCCGCCTCCCCGTGCACCAGCACGGTCAGTTCGCGGGCCAGCCGGCGCTGTGCGGCGCGTTGCTGCGGGCGCTCGGCGGTGGCCTGTTCCAGTTCGGCCAGCTCGTCGGCCGACAGGAAGGTGAACCACCGCAGGTACCGGATCACGTCGGCGTCGGCGGTGTTGAAGAAGTACTGGTACCAGGCGTACGGGGTGGTCATGGCCGGGTCCAGCCACATGCTGCCGCCGCCGGTGGACTTGCCGAACTTGGTGCCGTCGGCCGCAGTCACCAGCGGGACGGTCAGCGCGTGCACCGTCGCACCCAGCTTCTGGCGGACCAGGCGAACGCCGGCGATGATGTTGCCCCACTGGTCGGAGCCGCCGATCTGCAGCGTGCAGCCGTACCGGCGGTGCAATTCGACGTAGTCGTTGGCCTGCAGCAGCATGTAGCTGAACTCCGTGTAGGAGATGCCCTCGCCCGCCAGGCGCCGCCGTACGGTGTCGCGATCCAGCATGACGTTGACCGAGAAGTGCTTGCCGAGGTCGCGCAGGAACTCGATGGCCGACAGGGGGGCCGTCCAGTCCAGGTTGTTGACGACGATCGCGCCCGTGGGGGATTCGTCGAAGTCGACGAAGCGCTCCAGCTGCCCGCGGATGCGCTCGGTCCATTCGGCGACGACGTCCGCCTCGTTCAGGGTGCGCTCCCCGACGTCGCGCGGGTCGCCGATCATGCCGGTGGCCCCGCCCGCGAGCACGATCGGACGGTGCCCGGCCCGCTGAAACCGGCGCAACGCCAGCAGCGGCACCAGGTGGCCCGCGTGCAGGCTGGCCGCCGTGGGGTCGAAGCCCGCGTACACCGTCATCGGGCCGCGCTGCGCTTCGGCGGCGAGCGCGTCGAGGTCGGTGGACTGCGCGATCAGCCCGCGCCAGCCCAGCTCGTCAAGTATCCCGGAAGACATCGCCGCCGACTTTAGTCGCTCCGGTGGCCACGATTCGCTCACGCGCTGCCGGATAAGGCAAGCTGGCGCCATCACCTTCCCGGTAAGCGACTTGGAGCGTTATGGACAACCGATACTGGCCGCTGGTCGTCGTGGTGGTGATGCTGGCCCTCGGGCTGACGCTCACGGTCGACGACTTCAGGCGGGCGGCCACGCTGCGCAAACCCTTGGTGGTTGCACTGCTCTGTCAGTCGCTGCTGCTGCCGGCCCTGTGCCTGGCGATCGCGGAGGCCTTCCGCCTCGAACCACACCTGGCCGTCGGGCTCATGCTGATGGCCGCCACTCCTGGCGGCACGATGTCGAGCATCCTCAGCCACCTGTTCAACGGCGACCTGGCACTGAACCTCACGCTGACCGCCATCAACGCGGTGCTGTCGATCATCGCCCTGCCGGCGATCCTGGCGGTGTCCATGACCTGGTTCCTCGGGCAAGGGCGGTTTCTACCGCTACAGGTGGACAAGTTCTTCACGGTATTCGGCCTAGTTCTCGTCCCCATCGCGATCGGGGTGGCGTTTCGGCACCGGTTTCCCGAGCTGGCCCTCCGATTGCAGAGGCCGGTCCGGGTAGTCGCGTTGGTGCTGCTGGTGGTGGCCGTGCTCGCGGCCGTCGGCCGGGGACGAACGACGCTATGGCACAACCTCGGCATGCTGAGCGCGGCCGTGGTGGCGTTCTGCGCCGTGAGCCTGACGGTGGGCTACCTGGCGCCGCGGTTGATGCGGCTGGCCCCCCGCCAAGCGGTGGCGGTCAGCCTGGAGGTCGGCATGCACAACGCCGTGGTGGCGATGGGCGTCGCGCTGAGCCCGCAGCTGCTGAACAGCGCCGAAATGGCCATGCCGGCCGCGTTATACAGCGGCGTGGCGCCCCTGTTGGCCGTGACGTTCATCTTCCTCGCGCGTCGCCTGGACCCCGCCTTCCGCGTGCGCCCCGCCGGCGTCGAGCGTCGACTTGTTGCGTGATTTTCGAGCCGTTTCGCCCAACAAGTCGACATTCGACACGGATTCGGACTAGTCACTGGCCCCCGGAGCGGGCGCCCGCGGGCTTCGCCGGTAGGCCGAGACTTCGGGCCGGCCCGGTAACCAGAATCGCCACGGCCGGTCGGCGGCCTGGCTGACGCCGACGCGGGGACCGGCCACAGGCGTCAGCGGCTCGTTGAGTTCCAGGGCTATCGGGCCGGCGGGGTCGAAAAGGTCAATCCCGTTGTCGTCCATGGTGATTCCCAGGGCCGAGCACAGGTTGCCCGGGCCCCGCGCGAGCGCAACCGCGCGGACCAGCTCGCCACGCCGGGCGCGCGCGACGTCGGTGCCATCCTCGAGGGCGGCGGCCCGCAGCAAGACGGCCGCGGCCGTCCCGTCCGGCCCGCAGGAGACGTTGGCGCAGACGTGGATCCCGTGGCTGCGATACGTGTAGAGGCGGCCGGGAGGCCCGAACATCACCGCGTTGCGCCCGCTGATGCCGCGGTAGGAGTGGGCCGCCGCGTCCGGCCAGGGACCGTCGGGAACCCCGCCGTAGGCCTCCACTTCGACGACGATGGCGCTGACGCCCCGCCCGGTGAGGGTGGCGCCCAGCAGTCGATGGGCGGCCCCGACGGGGTCCACCAGCAATTGATCGACAGCCACCCAGCGAACCTACCGGCGTCAGCGACGTGACAGGATCCCGGTGTCTTGGGAGCAGTGAAGGAGCGCACGTCATGCATCCGATCGACCCCGCCGCCACCGCGTGGCTGCTGGCCAGCACCGCCCTCGTCCTGCTGATGACCCCCGGCCTGGCGATCTTCTACGGCGGCATGGTCCGCACCACCGGGGTGCTCAACATGATCATGATGAGCTTCATCTCCATACCGCTGGTCACGGTGGCGTGGCTGTTGCTCGGCTACACCATCGCGTTCTCCGAGGACGGGGTGGGCGGGTTCCTCGGCAACCTGCGGCATATCGGGATGCTGGGCATCACCCCGGACACCGCCCACGGCGCGGTTCCCGAACTGCTGTACGCCACCTTCCAGGTCACGTTCGCGATCATCACGGCCGCCCTGGTCAGCGGCGCGATCGCCGACCGCGCCAAGTTCGCCGCCTGGATGGCGTTCGTGCCGGCGTGGACCATCGTGGTGTATTCGGTTGTCGCGCACTGGGTCTGGGGCCCGGGCGGCTGGCTGGCCAAGCTGGGCGTGCTGGACTACGCGGGCGGCCTGGTCGTGGAGATCGTGTCCGGCTCCTCGGCCCTGGCCCTGGCGCTGGTGCTCGGGCCCCGCATCGGTTTCAAGAAGGACGCCATGCGGCCGCACAACCTGCCGCTCGTGTTGCTCGGGGTCGGGCTGCTGTGGTTCGGCTGGTTCGGGTTCAACGCCGGTTCCGCCCTGGCCGCCAACGGAATCGCGGCGGCCATCTTCCTCAACACGCTCGTCGCCGGCTGCCTGGGCATGCTCGGCTGGCTGGCGGTCGAGCAGATCCGTGACGGCAGGCCCACGACGTTCGGGGCGGCGTCCGGCGTGGTGGCCGGCCTGGTCGCCATCACCCCATCGTGCGGAACCGTCAACACGCTCGGCGCGGCGGCCGTCGGCCTCGCGGCCGGCATCGTGTGCTCGTTCGCGGTCAGCGCCAAGTTCCGGTTCAACTACGACGATTCGCTCGACGTAGTCGGCGTGCACTTCGTCGGCGGCGTCGTCGGTGTGGCGTTGATCGGGTTGCTCGCCACGGCGGTCATGACGTCAGGCCCGCGGGGCCTGTTGTACGGGGGCGGATTCGCCCAACTGGGCAAGCAGACGCTCGCGATCGTCGTGGTCGCGCTGTATGCGTTCACGGTGTCCTTCGTGCTCGCGAAGGTGATCGACCGGGTGGTGGGCTTCCGGGTCAGCGCGGAAGACGAGACCACCGGCGTCGACCTCACGCAGCATGCCGAGACGGCCTATGCCGAGGGCGTGCACGGGCACCTCCCGCAGCGTCGTCCCGGATCGCCCGAGAGCTGAGCGGCCTTGACATTGCCCGCATCGGCGGACGATTATTCATCGTATGATGAGTTCATCGAGTGATGAATTATTGCGGGACGGCGCCGAGCCGGCCGTAACCATCGAGCATCTCCGCGTGGTACGCGGCAAACTGCCTGCGGTGCAAGATCTTTCCGTTCGGATCGCCCGCGGCACCATCACCGGGCTGCTGGGCCCCTCCGGGTCCGGCAAGACCACGTTGATGCGCTGCATCGTCGGGACGCAGATCGTCGCCGGGGGCTCGGTGAGGGTGCTCGGCCACCCGGCCGGGTCACGTCAGCTGCGGCGGCGGGTCGGCTACATGCCGCAGGATCCGACGATCTACAACGACCTGCGGGTGATCGACAACATCCGCTATTTCGGCCAACTCTGCGGGGCCGACGGTTCGGCCGCGGACGAGGTGATCGCATCGGTCGACCTGACCGATTACCGCACCACCCGCTGCGCCAACCTGTCCGGCGGGCAGCGCGCCCGGGTCTCGCTGGCCTGCGCACTCGTCGGACGCCCCGACCTGCTGGTGCTCGACGAGCCGACCATCGGTCTGGACCCCGTGCTGCGCGTGGAGCTGTGGGAGCAGTTCGTGGCGCTGGCGCGGAGCGGTATCACGCTGCTGGTATCCAGCCACGTGATGGACGAGGCCGAACGCTGCGGCGATCTGCTGCTGATGCGCGAAGGCCACCTGCTGGCGCACACCACGCCAGGTCAGCTTAGGAAGGAAACGGGATGCACGTCACTGGAGGAAGCGTTCCTCTCCATCATCCGACGCACCACCACCATGCCCGCAGCCGGCTGAGCCCGCAGAGCTACGCGGCCACCACGACCAGAATCCTGCGCCAGCTGGCCGCCGACCACCGCAGCATCGCTCTCATCCTGATGGTGCCGATCCTGGTGATCACGCTGATGTATTTCATGTTCCAAAATGCCCCGCACCGTCCGGGCACGCCGTCCCCGTTCAACAACGCCTGCCTGATTCTCTTGGGCCTCTTTCCGTTTTTCGTGATGTTCATCATCACCTCGATCACCATGCAGCGCGAACGGGCCTCGGGAACCCTGGAGCGCATCCTCACCACACCGCTGCGCCGGCTCGACCTGCTTCTCGCCTACGGGACCGCCTTCTCGATCGCCGCGACCGCGCAGGCCACGTTGGCGTGCGTCGTGTCGTTTTGGTTGCTCGGCTTCGACACCGCGGGCAGCCCGGCATGGGTATTTGTGATCGCGATCGTCAACGCCCTACTGGGCGTCGGGTTGGGCCTGCTGTTTAGCGCGTTCGCCCGCACCGAGTTTCAGGCGGTGCAGTTCATCCCGCTGGTGATCACGCCGCAGCTGCTGCTGGCCGGCATCATCGTTCCCCGAGCGTTGATGCCGCACTGGCTGCAGTGGATCAGCAATGTCATGCCGGCCAGCTACGCCCTGGAGGCCCTGCAGCAGGTCGATGCCCATCCGGGGCTGACCTACATCGCGGTGCGGGACGTCGTGGTCGTGTTGGGCTTCGCGCTCGCGGCGCTGTGCCTGGCGGCGGCGACCCTGCGGCGGCGGACGCCCTAGTGACGGCCGTCAACGCCGGGCGCCGGCGGCCGGGGCGGCCGTCGGGCCCCTCCGACACCCGCGAGCGCATCCTGACAAGCGCTCGAGAACTCTTTGCGCGCAATGGCATTCGCAACACGTCTATCCGCGCGGTGGCGGCGGCGGCGGGCGTCGATTCGGCGCTGGTGCACCACTACTTCGGCACCAAGGAGAAACTGTTCGCCGCCGCCGTCCACATCCCGATCGACCCGATGGACATCATCGGCCCGTTGCGCGACGTGCCGATCGAGGAAATGGGTTACACGATCCCGTCGATGTTGTTGCCGCTGTGGGACTCCGAGCTGGGCACGGGGCTCATCGCCACGCTGCGCTCGGTCCTGGCCGGGTCGGAGATCAACTTGTTTCGCACGTTCATCCAGGACCTGATCGCCGTGGAGGTGGGCCCGCGTGTCGACGATCCGCCGGGCAGCGGCCTGATCCGCATCCAGTTCGTGGCGTCGCAACTGGTGGGCGTGGTGATGGCGCGCTACATCCTGCAACTGGAGCCGTTCACGTCGCTGCCGGCCGCGCAGGTGGCGCAGACCATCGCGCCGAACCTGCAGCGCTACCTCACCGGGGACCTGCCGGACGGCCTCGTGCCATGAGCCGGGCGTGCTCGTCCTCGTCGACGTCGCGTGCCTCGTCGACGAGCAGCACCGGGATGCCGTCTTCGATGCGGTAGGCGCGCCGCAACCGCGGGTTGTACAACAGCTCGTCGTCCACGAGCAGCAACGGGCCTCGATCGGCCGGGCACACCAGGATGCTCAGTAGCGAATCGTCAACCATCGGTGCGCCCCCGCAGTTCGGATCGCACGCTGGGGGTCAGCTTCCGGAAGAAATTCGCTTCGGCGTCGAAGTACCACGCCTGGCGGCCCGACTTGGGAATTCCCGCCGCGCGCAGGGCGCTCACGGTCGGACGGTAGGTGGCGCTCAAGCTCATCTCCGGACATACGTGGACGATGTCGGGGCCGACGCCGATCGGGATCTTGGCGACCGCGTCGGTCAGGTCGGCGGCGGTGATGCTTGCCCCGGGAAGCAGCGTGACCGCCGAGACCGCGAGCTCCCGGTCGCCCACCGGCACGTTGTAGGTCACCGCCAGATCGACACCGTTGATGCAGCCGAGCGCGTTGGTGACCGGCTCGTCGAACACCGGGCCCCGCGCGGTGTGGACCATCGAGCCACGCCTACCCGCCAGCCAGTAGTCGCCGTCGTCGTCGCGGTAGAACAGGTACTCGGTCGAGATCCAGGTGTCGCCGGCTGCGAAAACTCCCCGTTTGACCGACGCCGTCGGATCGATCGGGCCGTTGGACGCGGCGAGCAGCACCCCCACCTGTTTCGGCTCGGCGACCTGGACGAAACCGCGGTCATTCTCCAGGATGAGGTCCTGCTCGGCGTCGTAGGCGGCCAGCTCGATGCGCCCCGCACCGGGCAGCGGCCGACCCTTGCTGCCGATCTTGGCGCCAGACACGTTGGCCAGCACCGCTTGTCCGTCGGTGGTGGCGAAGAACTCGACGACGTGGGCGGGCGCGAACGCGTCGACGACCCGCTCCCACAGCCCGGTCGGCATGCCGGAACCGATGAACAACCGCACCGGGTGATTGCCGTGCAGCACGAACGCGGGATCGTCGACGATCTCACGGAGCATGGCCCAGGTGTACGACACCACCGTGACCCCGTACTGCCGCACCTCCTGGACGAACCGGTCGCGGTCCAGCCCGCGGGACAGCGCGATGCGGGTGCCGCCGACCACCGCGCCGCCCAGGCTCACCAGCAGCGCGGACTCGTGGTGCAGCGGGGTCAGGCAGTACACGGTGTCCTGGCGGCCCAGGGCGGCCGTCGAAGCGGTCCCGAAGGCCGACACCGCCCAGCGGTAGTTGGTGATCTGCTTGGCCACCAGCTCGCCACCGACGGCGCTGAACGCGATGAACGCCAAGTCCCGGGCCAATCCTGGGTTGGGCCGGTACCACCCGGGCAGCTCGACGGCGTCCGGGTCGATGCGCTCCATGTCGATGACGTCGCTGTCGTCGGGCAGGTGCAGATCCCGCGACTCGCCGCCGCCGAGCACCAGCACCTGCCGCAGCCCTTGGCGGTCGGACGCCAGCACCGTCTCGAGGTTGGTGGGGTCGGTCAGCAGCTCGGTCACTCCCCCGAGCCGGACCGACGCGGCCAAGTCGGAATCCGGTCTCATCACGACCGCGGTCGCGCCCAGCCGGGACAGCGCGGCGATGGCCACCAGCGCGCTGGGCCGCGTCTCCATCAGGACGCCTACCCGGTCGCCCTGCCGCACCCCGACCTCGATCAGGCCGCGGACGACGTTGTTGATGCGCCGGTTGACGGCCTCGTAGGTATGCACGCGCCCGTCGAACAGGAGGAATTCGCCCTGGGGGGCGTCGTGGGCCTGCTCATCGATGATGCGGCCCAGCGAGATGCGGGTGTGGTCGTTGATCTGTCCCAGCCGGACCAGCCGCGGCAGGGTGCGGGCCGTTTCCACGGCCAGGGTGCGCATCGACTTGTTGGCCGCGACCACCGTGTTGGCCGCGCCGCGCACCATGCCCAGCGCCGCCTCGGAGACCTCGCCGAGGCCGTGGGTGATCCGGGAGCTCAGCGCGACACCGCTGTCGGTGTGCTCGGCGGGCTGGTCGGCCATCAGGTCGACGCCGTCCGGCTTGTCGCCGCCGGTGGACAGCCATTTCACCCACGCGGCGACGGTCGGCCAACTCTGTTGCGCCGCTTTCGATCCCACGACCAGACCGAAATGGCCTGTGCGGATGGTGGATTCGTAGACCTCGGCGTCCGGTGCCGCCCGCCGGATGCCGCGCACCGAGGCGGGCTGCCCGATGTCGTCTACCTCGCCGACGAAGGCCAGCACCGGGCAGGTGATGTCGGTGAGCGTGACCATCTGGCCGTTGACGGCGAAGCCGCCCGTCATCATCCGGTTGTGCGCGATGAATTGCTTGAGCAGTTCGGAGATCGCCGGGCCCGACCAGGCGATCCATCCTTCGCGCTCGAGGAAGCGCCGCTGCTGCTCGCGCGGGAGCAGGGCCTCCCGGTCGTGCAGCTGGCGCACGAAGTCAACCCGGGCCTTGGCGGTCTTGAGCGGGTCGAGCAACTGAAAGCCGGTGCGCGCCATCCAACTGGGGATGTCCAGCCGGCTGAACACGTGGTCGGCCATGAAATTGGCGGCCGGCGCGGCGAAGTTCGGTGGGATGCCCATCGGCAAGGCGGCCAGGGTATCCACCGGCGAACCGAAGGTGACGATGCTGGCCAGGCTTTTCGAACGCCGGTAGGCGGCAACCTGGTAGCACCACATGCCACCCTGCGAATAGCCGACCAGGTGGATGTCGGTGCCCGTGACGTCCTTGACCGTGTCGATGGCCTGACTGAGCGCGACAATGTGGTCGGCCAGGGTGCGTCGCATGCCGCCTTCCACCTTGTCCGGTTCGCCGAAGTCGATGACCCAGGGATCCAGCCCATTGGCGTGCAGGATGCCCACCGCCCCGTCCTCGCGGGTGACGTCCCACATGTCCGCCGACATCATCATCGGGTGCACCATGAGCACCGGCGGGCCTACCGGCGGCTTGTCCGGCCGGCTGTCCGGCGGGAAATACCGTCGAAGCTTGTACATCGGTACGCTCTCGACGATTTGCGACGGCGATGGGGCGCTACCTGTTTCCAAGCCCCCCAGCCGGATGACCTCCAGCCCGTTCTGCGCCGTAGCTATCAGGCGCTCGACCGGTCGCGTGATGATCGACAAGTTGAGATCCACGGCCGCTCCCCTATGTCTTGACAGCTTCGCCATCATGGCACACCGGCGGGCTCGGTGGTTCTGGCCAGGCGATTTGCTCGGCGGCGGTCAGCCATTGCAGGTCGTGCAGGTCGATCGTCGACCCGGGTCCCGCACCCGTCCGGGGCTGCCGCATCGGCCGCGTCCAGGGTGAGCGCGACTCGCCCCGCTAACGCTTTCCCGTCGCCATCAACGAGCGCGACCCGTCATCCCATAACGGTTACGAACGCACAACGACTTCGCGAGGCACCCGGGCAAATTGCGCACCCGGAATCGCGCGGTACATACGGTGTCGCACGTGTGGCCGGTAGCCGTGGTCGTCCGTCGCGCTGCGATCCTTGCGTTGTGCGTGGTCATGCCAACGGTCATGGCGCCCCCGACGGCCGCCGATCCCGACGCTGAAACCGCCGCTGCTTCGGTGGCATCGGACGACGGGCGGGTGCCCTCGTCCGATCCCGTAACCTTCACGACGCCCGAAGGCTGGACCCTGACGGTCGGAGCCAAGGACGAGTCGCAATTCCCCATAGCGCCGTTGACCACCGCGGTCTCGTCGCGCGAATACCTCGCCCGCGGAACGTTCGTCGGTTCGCTGGATGGGGTCGAGGACCCGCACGGCGTCCTCGAGGTGGGTTACGAGATCGGCTGCGGAATCGACATGAGCACGTCCAACGGCGTCACCGTCGGGGGCGGCGCCGGTGTCAGCCCCGGCCTGGGCTTCACCGGCCTGCTGGCCGGTACGCCGGCGGTCGTGCCGCTGGTTACCGCGCCGCTGAACGGCCTGCTGACCGTGGGCCTCAAGCCCGGCGTCGTAATCGTCGTACCGGTGGTCAAGAAAGACTTCAAGGGCCCGAATCCCCGGGTCATCGTTACCGGCTTCCACGTCAAAATCGACGGGTGCGTGGGTCAGTCGTTCATCCGCTCCTACGCGACTCTGACCCAGGTGACCGACGAATCCGACGTGGTGCTGTCGTACGTCGGGGTCACCAAATCCGTCTGAGCGTGGCGGCCGCCGATCAGAACGGCGGTGATTCGCGCGGAGGCCCATCCGTCAAACCCACGCGCACGGTTTGCGCCGATCCAAACCGGGTACGCACCGGATGCGCTGCGGTCACGACGCGCCGTCGGGACCACCTCGGTTGAAGCACACAGCTGGGCGCCTACCAGTTCTCTGGGCAGTCATCGCGAGTCTTCCTCGCGCCGTGGCTGTCCGAGCGTGTTTCGGTTCAGAAATGAGGTGACGCATGGGCAAGACAGCTGCGGGTTCCTCCGCGAGCGGCCTCCGATCCCACCGCACGCCACCTTTGCGCACCCCAAAGACATGGCCAAACCGTGCATCAAGGCACCCAAGCAGTTCGCGAAGGAATTCAATACCGGTGACTCGGGTGAACCAACGAGCTAGGAAGGGAAACCAATGTTGTTGTTAGGCAACGGCGGACGCCGCGCAGGCGAGGCCGGGCACCTTGCCGAGCGGGCGTTGTACGACGTCGCGCACGGTCGCTTCGAGCGTTCGCTCTCCGGGCTGACGGCCATGGCCGCCGTCGTCACGACGGCGGAGATCTATTTCGAGCACTACAAAGCCAGTTTCGGCAACAAATGGATGTGGAGCCCGATCGTGGTGACGCCTCCGGTGGTGGTGGCCGGGATCGGCGGGGTGTTCTCGCGGCGCTGGGCCAAACTCTGGCTGCCGATCACCGCGGGCATCTACACCGCCAACGGGCTGATGGGTGAATACCTGCACGCCCGCGGGGTCGCCCGCAAGCCGGGCGGGTGGAAGAACGCGTCCTACAACGTGCCGATGGGTCCGCCGATCGCGGCGCCCGGGCTGATGTGCATGGTCGGGGGGATGGGCCTGCTGGCCTCGATCCTGCGCCGCGAACGGTTCCGGGGCTGAGCGATGGCCGACACCTCGCGCCCCGACCACCTACCCAACTTGCGCCAGGATCGCCAACCCCCGCACCCGTCCTGGCTCCCCAAGCAGCGCCGCGGCGTCACGCCCCAAATGATCGGGCGCTACCCGGATTTCGACGTCCTGGAGACGGCCGACACGTGGGACGAGGCGACCAAGAAGGTGATGCTGGCCCGGCTCGAGCCACCCGGCCCGCTGCGGTTCTTCACCGCGGAGGAGGAGCCGTGCCTGCGCGCGTTCTGCGACACCGTGCTGGCGCAGGACCGCGAGCCGCGGGTGCCGGCGGCCGAGTCGGTCGACTCCAAGCTCGCCGACGGGCGGCTCGACGGCTACCAGTACGCCGACATGCCAGACGACCGCGACACCTGGCGGCTGGTGCTGCGGGCGCTCGACGAGACCGCGTCCAGCCGGTACGGGAAGCCTTCATTCGCCGACGCCGAACCCGACACGCGCGAGGCGATCATCGACCAGTTTTCCCAGGGCGACCTGGAGGGCGGAGCGTGGGAGCGCCTGAACGTCAAGCGCGCGTGGTCGGTGTGCATGCGAATGACGTTGTCCGGCTTCTACTCCCACCCGTGGGCGTGGAACGAGATCGGGTTCGGCGGACCGGCCTACCCGCGCGGCTTCATGCGCCTGGGCGGGGCCAGCGGCGACGCGGCCGCGCGCGAACCGTTCGAAACCCCGGGCGCCACGGACGAAGACCCGGTCCAAGTCGTGCAAAAGGGTGAGATCTGATGGGCGACCGACTCCGCGGGCTTCTGAGGGGCGCGATCGGGCCGAAGGACAACGAGTCGCGGTTCCTGCTCGACGTGCATTCGCGCGACCTGCCCGGGGAAAAGACCATGCGGCGCTACGCCGACGACGACGAGGTCGACCTGGTGATCGTCGGTGCGGGCGCCGGCGGATCGGTGCTCGCGCAACGGCTGGCGCGGGCCGGCTGGCGGGTGGTGATCCTCGAGGCGGGCCCGTTTTGGCACCCGGACGAGGACTGGGTGTCCGACGAGGCGGGTTCCCACTCGCTGTACTGGACGCAGAAGCGCATCATCGGCGGCGACGACCCGATCGAGTTGGGCAAGAACAACTCCGGTCGAGGGGTGGGCGGCTCGATGGTCCACTACGCGGGCTACACGCCGCGGTTCCATCCCAGCGACTTTCACACCCACACCCTCGACGGGGTCGGGGCGGACTGGCCGATCGATTACGAGGACGTCCGCCCGCACTACGAGCGCGTCGAGCTCGAGTTGCCGGTGGCCGGGCAGAACTGGCCGTGGGGCTATCCCCATCGTTATTCCTTCTCGCCACACCCCATTTCGGGTGCGGCCGCCAAGCTGTGGCGGGGCGCGATGCAGCTCGGCATCGAGATGCGGGTCGGGCCCGTCGGCATCGTCAACGGCACCTTCGGCAACCGCCCGCACTGCATCTACCGCGGCTACTGCCTGCAGGGCTGCAAGGTCAACGCCAAGGCCAGCCCGTACGTCACCCACCTGCCCGACGCGCTGGCCCACGCCGTGGAGATCCGCGCCAACTGCATGGCCGCCCGCGTCGAGCTCGACGACACCGGCGCGGCCAAAGGGGTGGTCTACTACGACGAGGCCGGCGGCACCGAGCGGCTGCAGCGGGCCAAGGTCGTCGCGATCGCCGGGTATTCCATCGAAACGCCGCGCCTGCTGCTGAACTCCGCCAGCGACCGCTTCCCGAACGGGCTGGGCAACAACGACGACCAGGTCGGTCGTTATGTGATGGTTCAGGGCGCCACCCAATCCGCGGGCCGGTGGTCGGAAGAGGTCCGGATGTACAAGGCCCCGCCGCCCGAGGTGTCCTCGGAACAGTTCTACGAGACCGACCCCTCGCGCGGGTTCGCCCGCGGCTTCTCCATCCAGACCGTGTCGCCACTGCCCATCGGCTGGGCCGAACACGTGCTCGCCGACGGGCATTGGGGCCGGGCGTTACGGGAGTACATGCGCGACTACAACCACTGGGCGACCATCGGCGTGCTCAACGAGCTGCTGCCGCGTCCGGACAACCGCGTCACCCTCGCCGACGAGACCGACCCGTACGGCCTCCCCGTGGCCCGGTTCGACTACACGCTGTGCGACAACGACAAGGCCAACATGGCGTACTCCACCAAGGTGATCGGCGACGTCCTGCACGCCGCCGGCGCCCAGGACGTGCTCACCATCGAGCGCTTCGCCCACCTGATCGGCGGCGCCCGGATGGGCACCCGCCCCGACAATTCGGCGGTCGACTCCGATCACCGGGTGTGGGGCGTGCCCAACCTGTTCCTCGCCGACGGCTCGGTGTGCCCGACGCAGGGCTCGGCGAACCCGGCGTTGACGATCATGGCGCTGGCCTCGCGGCTCGCCGAGCGGATGGCGAAAGGAAAGATCGGCAGCGACGTCGCGGCCGGGGCATCGGGGGCCGGGGCCCGTGGCTGACCGCGCGATCGACGTCGAGGCGACGTACTCACCCCGGGTGTTGCGCGAGTACGCGTTGCTCGCCGACGGCGAGCGGGGCGCCCTGGTCGGGCCCGAGGGCGACGTCACCTGGATGTGCGCGCCGCGGTGGGATTCCGCCGCCGTGTTCTCGAATCTCATTGGAGGCGGCGGGATGTATGCGGTCACGCCGACCGACGTGCGGCACGTGTGGGGCGGCTATTACGAGCCGGGCAGCCTGATCTGGCGCAACCGCTGGATCACCCGCGACGGCATCGTGGAATGCCGGGAGGCGCTGGCCTTTCCGGGTGACCCCGACCGGGTGGTGCTGCTGCGCCGCCTGATGGGCTGCCGCGGGACCGCACGCGTGCGCGTGCTGCTGCAGCCGAGCGCCGGATTCGGCCGGCACGGCCCCGGCGACCTGAGCGTCGACGACGGGGTGTGGAGCGGGAAGTCGGGACGGTTGCGGTGGCGCTGGCGCGGTGGCTGCGACGCGCGCGCCGTCAAGCTGGCGCGCGACCGCCGCGAGCTGCTCATGTGCGAGATCACCGTCGAGGAGGGCGGGCAGCACGACCTGGTGCTGGAGCTCTCCGAACGCGCGCTCCCCGACCGGCCACCGGACCCCGGCATCGCCTGGGACGCAACGGAGGCCGCATGGCACCGCAGCACTCCCGAGCTGAACTGCACCGTCGCGCCCCGCGACGGGCGGCACTCGTACGCGGTGCTGCGCGGGCTGACCAGCAGCGGCGGCGGCATGGTCGCCGCCGCCACGATGAGCCTGCCCGAACGCGCGCACACCAACCAGAACTACGACTACCGTTACGCGTGGATCCGCGACCAGGTGTACGCCGGGATCGCCGCCGCGACCGTCGGGGCGACCGAATTGCTGGACCGCGCGGTCGGATTCGTCGGCGCCCGGTTGCTCGAACACGGCCCCGGCCTCAAGCCGGCCTACACCGTCACCGGCGACGCGGTACCCAGCGAAGAAGACCTCGACCTGCCCGGATATCCGGGGGGCACCGACAAGGTCGGCAACTGGGTCAACCAGCAGTTCCAGCTCGACGTCTTCGGCGAGACCCTGCAGCTGCTGGCCAAGGCGGGTGCCGCCGACCGGCTCGACGCCGAGGGCTGGCGCGCCGCGCAGACCGCCATCGCCGCGATCGAAAAGCGTTGGCGCGAGCCGGACGCCGGCATCTGGGAGATCGACGACGAGCACTGGACGCAGTCCCGCCTGGCCTGTGTGGCCGGGCTGCGCGCCATCGCCAAGGTGTCCGGCGGCGGCCCCGAGGTCGCCGCCTGCGCTTCGCTGGCGGACGCGATCCTTGCGGAAACCGCTTCGGAAAGCCTGCACCCGCAGGGATATTGGCAACGCAGCCCGCAACTCACCGGGGTCGACGCGTCGCTGTTGCTGCCCCCGGTGCGCGGCGCCGTGCCCGCCGACGACCCGCGCACCCGGGCCACGTTGGACGCCGTCCGTCGGGAACTCGCCGACGACGGGTTCGTCTACCGGTTCCGGCACGACGAGCGTGACCTCGGCGACGCCGAGGGCGCCTTCCTGCTGTGCGGATTCATGATGGCGCTCGCGGAACACCAACTCGGACATACCCATTGCGCGATGCGCTGGTTCGAACGCAACCGCTCCGCGTGCGGGCCCCCCGGATTGTTCTGCGAGGAATACGACGTCCGGCAGCGCCAGCTGCGCGGCAACCTCCCCCAGGCGTTCGCGCACGCGCTGATGCTGGAGTGCACGGCCACCCTCGCCGACGCCGCTAACCACTAACACACGAAAGGCAACTCTGGGATGACACAGACAGTGGTGATCACCGGGGCGAGCGCCGGCATCGGCCGCGCCACCGCCCAACTGTTCGGGCAGCGCGGGGCGAACGTCGCCCTGCTTGCCCGCGGGTCCGCCGGCCTGGACGGCGCGGCCCGCGACGTCGAATCCGGCGGCGGCAAGGCCCTGGCCATTCCCACCGACGTCGCCGACCATGCGGCCGTCGCCGCCGCCGCCGACGAGACCGAGGCGGCGTTCGGGCCCATCGACGTCTGGGTCAATGTGGCCTTTACCTCCGTGTTCGCGCCGTTCAGCGAGATCAGCGCCGAGGAATTCAAGCGCGTGACCGAGGTGTCCTACCTCGGCTACGTGCACGGCACCATGGCGGCGCTGGCCAAGATGCGCCCGCGCGACCGGGGCACCATCGTGCAGGTCGGCTCCGCGCTCAGCCAGCGATCCATCCCGCTGCAGTCGGCCTACTGCGGCGCCAAGCACGCGATCAACGGTTTTACCGAATCGGTGCGCTGTGAGTTGCTGCACGAACGTTCGAAGGTGCGGATCACTTTGGCGCAGATGCCCGCGGTCAACACCCCGCAGTTCTCCTGGGTGCTGTCCCGGTTGCCGCGCCATCCCCAGCCGGTGCCGCCGATCTACCAGCCCGAGGTCGCCGCCCGCGGGGTGCTGTATGCGGCGGATCACCCCGAACGCAAACAATATTGGGTCGGTGACAGCACGATGGTGACGCTGCTTGCGCAGAAGTTCGTCGCGCCGCTGCTGGACCGCTACCTGGGCCGCACCGGATACGACTCGCAGCAGACCGAGGAGCGCGTCAGTCCGGGGCGGCCGCACAACCTGTGGCACCCGCTCGATCAGGAGCCGGGCAGTGACCACGGCGCCCACGGTGGGTTCGACGACCAATCTCACGACCTGAGCCCGCAACTGTGGGCGTCGCAGCACCCGATGGCCAGCGGCACCGGCGCGCTCGGCGCGGCGGGGCTGGCCGCCTGGCTCGCGGCGCGCCGGTGGGCGCGATGAGTCCCGACCCACCCATCGACGGGGTCACCGCGCGGGCCTACGAAATCCCCACCGACGCACCGGAAGCCGACGGCACCCTGTCCTGGTCGTCGACCACGCTGGTGCTGGCCGAGGTTGCGGCGGGCGGGCGGTGCGGGATCGGCTACACCTACGCCGACGGCGCGTGCGCGACGTTGATCAGCGGGCCGCTCGCCGGCACGATCACCGGTCACAGCGCCCTGGACATCACCGGGCGCTGGCGCGCGATGGTCATCGCGATGCGCAACAACGGGCGGCCCGGGCTGGCATCGTGCGCGATCTCGGCCATCGACACCGCGCTGTGGGATCTCAAGGGCAAACTGCTGGACCTTCCGGTATGCCGGCTGCTCGGCATGGCGCACGACGCCGTACCGATCTACGGCAGCGGCGGCTTCACCACCTACGACGAGCGGACGACCCGCGCGCAACTCGAACGCTGGGTGGACGAGTGGAAGATCCCGCGCGTCAAGATCAAGATCGGCGAGTCGGGGGGCTCCGACGAGCGCCGCGACCTCGACCGAATCGCCCTGTCACGCAAAGTGATCGGGCCGGACGTCGAACTGTACGTCGACGCCAACGGCGCCTACCGCCGCAAGCAGGCGGTCCGCGTGGCCCACGCGATGGCCGACCACGACGTGACGTGGTTCGAAGAACCCGTGTCCTCCGACGACCTCGCCGGGCTGCGCGAAGTGCGCGACCAGGTCACCCCGGACGTCACCGCCGGCGAGTACGGCTACGACCTCGCCTACTTCAACCGCATGCTGGCCGCCGAGGCGGTCGATTGCCTGCAAATCGACGTCACGCGCTGCGGCGGCATCACCGACTGGCTGCGGGCCGCCGCGGTGGCCGCCGCCAATAACGTCGACGTGTCCGGGCACTGCGCCCCCAACCTGCACGCGCACGTGGCGACCGCCATCGGCAACCTGCGGCACCTGGAGTACTTCCACGATCACCACCGCATCGAACACATGCTGTTCGACGGCGCCCTGCCCCCTGACGGCGGCGCGTTGCGGCCGGACCAGCACCGGCCCGGGCTGGGCCTCGAGTTCAAGCACGCGGACGCGGAACCGTACCTTAAGGCCTGAACCGTGCATGGACCCGCACAAAAGTGGGCATTGATATGCAAAGCGCGTAGTTACGGATTTGAAGGGCAGCGCACGATGTCCGTGAACTTTGAGGAGGAAGCCGTTCGCCGCCGCGACGGGGAGGCCGCCCATGACGGTTCGGTGGCGGCGTCCGAGGCGCTGATGTCCGACGTCGTCGAGGACGACGACCTCAGCGCCGTCGACCTGGTCCTCGGCCTCGGCGAGCCGCAGCGCGTCGGCCGCTTCCGGTTCTTCCTGGACGGCCATCGCTGGGAGTGGTCGGACGCGGTCGCCCGCATGCACGGGTACAAGCCCGGGCAGGTGGAGCCCACCACGGAACTGCTGCTCAAACACAAGCATCCCGACGACCGCGAGCGGGTCGAGGCCGTCCTGGAGCGCGTGATCCGGGGCAAGCCGTTCAGCAGCCGGCACCGCATCATCGACACCGGCGGGCGCACGCACTGCGTCGTCGTCGCCGGCGACCGGATGCTCGACGACCGCGGCGCCGTGAAGGGGACGTCCGGGTTCTACGTCGACGTCACCGAATCGCTGCAGACCGACATCAACAACGTGCTGTCGGCGGTGGCCGACGCCCGCGCCCGGATCGAGCAGGCGAAGGGCGTGCTCATGGCCGCCTACGGCATCTCGGCGGAGCGGGCGTTCGACATCCTGGTGTGGCGTTCGCAGGAAAGCAACCTGAAACTGCGCGACCTCGCCAGCCGCTTCCTGGACGCGGTGGCCAGCAAGGCGTCGGCGGAGACCCAGAGCGAAGTGGACCGGGCGCTGCTCAACCTCGAATAGCCGCAGTAGGGTCGGGCCGGTGGCGCACCTATTGGGAGCCGAGGCCGTCCGCCTCGAATATCCGACCCAGCTGGTATTCGAATCGGTCACGCTGGGCGTGAACGACGGCGCGCGGATCGGCATCGTGGGGCGCAACGGGGACGGCAAGTCCAGCCTGTTGCGGCTGCTGACCGGCGAATCGCGGCCCGACTCGGGCCGCGTCACCCGGCGCAGCGGCTTGCGGGTCGGTGCGCTGAGCCAGGCGGACACGCTGGATCCCGACCGCCCGGTGGGCTGGACGCTGGTGGGCGACGCGGCCGACCACCAGTGGGCCGGCGACGCGCGGGTGCGCGACGTGGTCGCCGGCCTGGTGTCCGACATCGGTTGGGAGGCCGCGGTATCGACGCTCAGCGGCGGCCAGCGCCGGCGCGTCCAGCTGGCCAGGTTGCTGGTCGGCGAGTGGGACGTGATCGCGCTCGACGAGCCCACCAACCACCTCGACATCGAGGGCATCACCTGGCTGGCCGGGCACCTGAAACAACGCTGGGCGCGCAACACCGGCGGGCTGCTGCTGGTGACGCACGATCGCTGGTTCCTCGACGAGGTGACCACCACGACGTGGGAGGTGCACGACGGGATCGTGGAGCCGTTCGAGGGCGGCTACGCGGCCTATGTGCTGCAGCGCGTCGAGCGCGACCGGCTGGCCGCCACGGCCGAGGCGAAGCGGCAGAACCTGATGCGCAAGGAGCTGGCCTGGCTGCGCCGGGGCGCGCCGGCCCGCACCTCCAAGCCCAAGTTCCGCATCGAGGCCGCCAACCAGCTGATCGCCGACGTGCCGCCGCTGCGCAACACGGTCGAGTTGGCCAAGCTGGCGACCGCCCGCCTCGGCAAGGACGTCATCGACCTGCTCGACGTGTCGGTCTCCTTCGACGGCCGCCCGGTGCTGCGCGACGTCGAGTGGCGGATCGCCCCGGGCGAACGCACCGGCATCGTCGGCGCCAACGGCGCCGGGAAGTCGACGCTGCTTGGGCTGATCGCCGGGAGCATCACGCCGGACAGCGGCCGGGTGAAGCGCGGCAAGACCGTTCGGCTGGCCGTCCTCGACCAGCAGGGCGACGCCCTGGCCGGGCTCACCGCGGACCGGATCGCCGACGTCCTCGCCCGACTGCCGGGCGGGTATCAGGTCGAGGGCCGCGAGGTGACGCCGGCCCAGCTACTCGAGCGGCTCGGCTTCGACCGCGGCCAGCTCTCCGCCCGGATCGGCGAACTCTCCGGCGGGCAGCGGCGGCGGTTGCAGCTGATGCTCACACTGTTGTCCGAGCCGAACGTATTGCTCCTCGACGAGCCGACCAACGACGTCGACACCGACATGCTGACCGCCATGGAAGACCTGCTCGACTCGTGGGCCGGCACCCTGATCGTCGTCTCGCACGACCGCTACCTGCTGGAGCGGGTCACCGATCAGCAGTACGCCATTCTCGACGGCCGGCTGCGGCACCTGCCCGGCGGCATCGACGAATACCTGCGGCTGGCGCGCCGGGAAGCCACCGCGGCGCCCGCGCCGGCCCGCGTCGCGCCGGTCGAGCCGACGGGGATGTCGGGGGCGCAGCGCCGCGCCGCCGAGAAGGAGTTGGCCGGGGTGGACCGCCAGCTCGTGCGGCTGGCTGGCCGGATCGCGGACAAGCACCACGAACTGGCCCGGCACGACCAAGCCGACCACGTCGGCATCACGCGGCTCACCCAGGAATTGCGCGCGCTCGAAGACGAGGTCGCCGCGACGGAGAGTCGCTGGCTGGAGCTGTCGGAGGCGCTGGAATGAAGCCCGTGCGATACCCGCCCGGCGAGGCCTTGCTGGCGCTGTATCGGCGGCGCGGCCCGGTCGTCAATTCCGGCGTCGGCCGGCACGGCTACACCTACCTGCTGGGCGCCGAGGCGAACAAGTTCGTGTTCGCAAACGCCGACGCGTTCAGCTGGCGGTTGACATTTCAGAACCTGGCCATCGTCGACGGCCCCACCGCGCTGATCGTCAGCGACGGCGACGACCACCGGCGCCGGCGCAGCGTCGTGGCGCCCGGGCTGCGCCACCGGCAGATTCAGGACTACGTCGCCACCATGGTGTCCAACATCGACGCCGTCATTGACGGCTGGGTGCCCGGGCAGCGGCTGGACATCTATCGCGCGTGCCGTTCGGCGGTGCGGCGCAGCACCGCCGAGAGCCTGTTCGGCCCGCGCCTGGCCGCCCATTCGGACTTCCTGGGGGAACAGCTCCAACCCCTGCTTGACCTGACTCACCAACTCCCGCAGGCAGTTGCGTTGCAACGGCGGCTCAGCGCGCCGGGTTGGCGACGGGCGGTGGCCGCCCGGAAACGCATCGACGACCTCGTCGACGACCAGATCGCCGCCGCGCGCGCCGCGCCGCGGTCCGACGACCACCTGCTGACGATGCTGATCAACGGTCGCGGTGACGAGGGCTATACGTTGAGCGACAACGAGATTCGCGACGCCGTCATTTCGCTCATCACCGCCGGCTACGAGACCACCAGCGGTGCGCTGGCGTGGGCGATCTACACGCTGCTGTCCATGCCTGGCGCGTGGGACACGGCCGCCGGCGAAGTGGCACGAGTGCTCGGCGCCCGGCCGCCGGCCGCGGGCGACCTGACGGCGCTGACCTACCTCAACGGCGTCGTCCACGAAACCCTGCGCCTGTACTCGCCCGGGGTGATTTCGGCGCGCAAGGTAATACGCGAGATCTGTTTCGACGGCCACCGCATCCCGGCGGGCAGGCTGCTCATCTTCAGCCCGTATGTCACGCATCGCATCCCCGAGATATGGCCCGACCCAACGCAATTCCGGCCGCAACGCTGGGACCCGGACTCCCCGGGCTACCGCAAGCCCGGGCCCCACGAATTCGTTCCGTTCAGCGGGGGGCTGCACCGCTGCATCGGCGCGGCTATGGCCACCACCGAGATGACCGTCATGCTGGCCCGGCTGCTCGCCAGGACCACGCTGCGGATGCCGGCCCAGCGAATCCGGGCGGCCAACCTTGCCGCGTTGTCCCCGAAGCCGGGCTTGACCGTCGACGTCGTCGGCTCAGCGCCAGCGCAATAGCACGAGCTCGGAGCTGAATCCCGGACCGGTCGCGACCACCAGCCCCGGGCCCCCGCCGGGCGGCGGTTTGGCGATGGTGTCACGCAGGATGTGCAGCACCGACGCCGACGACAGGTTCGCGATCTCGCCCAGCGAGCGCCACGTGAGCTCGAGGGCGTCGGGGGGCAGCTCGAGGCTGTTGCCGATGGCGTTGATGACTTTGGGACCACCGGGATGCGCCACCCACGCCGCGATGTCGTCCTTGGATAGCCCGTGGGCGCCGAGGAACCTGCTGACGTCGTCGGCCAGGTGGCGGTCGATCAGGTTAGGCAGCTCCGGGGACATCACCAGGTGCAGCCCGGTCGAGCTGACGTTCCAGGCCATGATGTGCAGCGACTCGGGGTACAACCGGCTGCGGGAATCGACGACGTCGGGCCCGCTGGGGCTCATTCGGTCGGCGCGACGGTCCCCGACGGCGACCACGGCGGCGGCCCCGTCGCCGAACATGGCGGTCCCGACCAGGCCGGAGACGGTGGGCTTGACCGCGGGGAAGGTGAGCGAGCACAGCTCGACCGACACCAGGACCGCGACGCCGTCCTGCGCCCCGCGCAGGTAGTCGTGCAGCCGGCCGACCCCCGCCGCCCCGGCCGCGCAGCCCAGCCCGAACAGCGGCACCCGGCGCACGTCCGGGCGCAGGCCGAGCCGGCCGGCGATCCGCGCGTCGAGCGACGGCACCGCTACGCCGGTGACCGTGGTGGTGGCGATCATGTCGATGTCCTGCGGCTGCAGGCCCGCCTCGTCGAGCGCGCCCAGCAGCGCTTCGCAGCCGAGTTCGACGGCGCGCTCGATGAAAACCTCGTTGGCTTCGCCGAAGTCGGTCAGCGACGGGTACCGCTCCAGCGGCAGGACGAGGTGGCGGCTGTTGACCTTGGCGGCGGCGTGCAACCGCCGGACGATGTCCTCGTGCTCCTTCAATGCGGGGAATTCGACGAGTTGGTCGGTGATTTCGGCCTGGCTGTAACGATGCGGCGGCAACGCTCCGAATACACCCGCGATGACGCTCATGCCCAACCCTTTTGCTTGCGTCCCAGTTCAAACGGGACTTCGGCCGATTTCCGGAGTCTAAGCGGTTGCCGATAATTCGGCAAAAGTTTGAAGTATTCGACACATGTGTTATTGCATTGGGATTTTTTCATTCAGCGTCCTCGTTTTTCAGCGCCATCGCGATCAACGCGTCGGGGCTGAGCGAGTCGATCAGGTCGGTGACCGGTTCGGCGACAACGCTTTCCGGGCCGCCGGCCAGCAGGAGAAGTTTGTCGAGCAATCCGGTCCTGCGCAGCTCGGCGAGTGGAATCCTGCGCAGCGAAGACCACACCTTTTCTTCGTCCGATTCCCGGTCGTCGCCGCGAAATAGCTGCTGACGCAGGTGATCGGCCAGCGCGGCGGGAGTGGGATAGTCGAAGATCAGGGTCCGCGACAGGGCCAGCCCGGTTGCAGTCGTCAGCCGGTTGCGCAGTTCGACGCCGGTCAGTGAGTCGAAGCCGAGGTCGGCGAAGGCGCGGTCCCGGTCGATGGCACGTCCGTCCGAATGTCCCGCGACGGCGGCCGCGTGCTCGCAGACCAGCTCGACCAGCCACCGCTGTTGCTCCGCGACGGGCAGGGCGTGCAACTGCCCGGCCAGGTCCGGGGTCCGGCTCGCCTTGGGGGGCAGCACATCCCGCGCACCGCCCAGCCAAAATCGTTGGCGGGCGAAGCCATACGTCGGTAGCTCAATTCGGTGGCCCCCGGAGCCGGCCAGCACTCCCGGCCAACCCACGGTCACCCCGGCGGTGAACAGCCGGCCGGCCGCGGTCAGCAGCGACTCGACCTCGGGAGCATCTTTGGTCAGGGTGGCCACCGAGATCGGCCGCTCGGTGGTCAGTGACTGGTCCACTGCGGCGCTCAGCCCACCGCCCGGCCCCACCTCGACGAACGCCGTCGCGCCGAGCGCCTCGGCGGCGCGCACCCCGTCGAGGAAACGCACCGGCCGGCGCACGTGCTCGACCCAGTACCGCGCGGACCCGTAGCCGGGGCCTGCCGGTTCCCCGGACACGTTGGACACCAGGCAAATTCGCGGTTGGCGCGGTTGGATGTCGGCCACCTCCTGCGCGAACTCGTCGAGCATGGGGTCCATCAGCGCCGAGTGGAACGCGTGCGAGACGGCCAACCGGTGTGTCCGTCGGCCGTCCTGCGCCAATCGATCCGCCAGGGCGGCCACCCCGGCCCGCTCACCGGACAGGACCACCGCATTGGGGCCGTTGACCGCCGCGATACTGACCCCCGCGCGCAGCATCGGGGTCACCTCGGCCTCGCCGGCGCTCACCGCCACCATCAGCCCGTCGCCCGGCAGCGCCGCCATCAACCGGCCACGCGCCGCGACGATCCGCGCCGCATCGTCGAGCGACAGCACCCCGGCCACACACGCCGCCGCGATCTCGCCCACCGAATGGCCCAGCACCACATCGGGTGTCACGCCCCAGGACCGCCACAGCCCGGCCAGGGCGACCTCGAGGACGAACAACGCCGGCTGCGCGAACTCCGTGCTTTCCAACAACTCGGCGTCGGGCCCCCACATCACCTGGCGCAGCGGCAGCCGCAGATGGCTGTCCATGGCCGCCGCGGCCTCGTCGAACGCGTGGGCGAAGGCCGAAAACCGTTGGTGGAGTTGGCGGCCCATCCCCGGCCATTGGGCGCCCTGGCCGGGAAACACGAAGGCCGTCTGGACCGCCGGAGCGGCCCGGCCGGCCACCAGGCCGGGCGCCGGCTCGCCGGCCGCCAGCCCGGCCAGGGCGCGCGTCAGCGCCTCCCGGTCGCCGCCCACCAGCACGGCCCGATACTCGAACACCGAGCGCGTCGTCGCCAACGACCATCCCACGTCCGCCGCGCTCACCCCCGATTCGGCCACCCGGGCCGCCAGCCGGTGCGCCTGGTTGGCCAGGGCCTGAGCGGAGCGAGCCGACAGGACCCAGACGACCGGCTCGTCGTGGGCATCCGCCGGCGTAATCGGGTGCGGGGGCGCCTGTTCCACGATGACGTGCGCGTTGGTGCCGCCCATTCCGAACGACGACACCCCGGCGCGGCGCGGGCGCCCCGCCACCGGCCAGCGCAGCGCGTCGGTGTCGACCCGCAGGTGTTCGAGTTCGGGATTCGCACCGGCGTGATTGAGACTCGGCGGGATCACCGAATGCCGCACGGCCAGTACGGCCTTGAGCAGCCCCGCGATTCCCGCGGCGCCCCCGGCGTGGCCGATGTTGGTCTTCACCGACCCCAGGTGCACCGGATGCTCGCGCCCGCCGAAAATCTGCCCCAGCGCCTGGGCTTCCGCCGCGTCGCCGACCTTGGTGCCGGTGCCGTGGGCCTCGATGTAGTCGATGTCGCCGCCGCCCAGCCCGGCGGCGGCGAGCGCCCGCCGGATGACATCGGCCTCACCGGAAACGGAGGGCACCGTCTGGCCGGCGGCGCTGTGCCCGGCGTTACCCGCCGCGCTGCCCCGGATGACCGCGTGAATCCGGTCCCCGTCCCGCAGGGCCGCCGGCAACGGTTTGAGCAGCACCAGTCCGCCGCCCTCGCCGCGCACGTAGCCGTCCGCGCGTGGGTCAAACGCGTAGGTGTGACCCGAGGTCGACAGCGCGCCGAATTCCCGTTCGAGCATCGCGGTTTCGTCGGCCAGGTTCAGGTGTACCCCGCCGGCGATCGCCAACGCCGACTCCCCCGTGCGCAGGCTCGCGCAGGCGAGGTGCACGGCGAGCAGCGAAGACGATTGGCCGGAATCGACGGTCATGCTGGGGCCGCGCAACCCGAGGGCGTACGAGATCCGGTTGGCGATCATCCCGCGGCTGATGCCGGCGAACGAGTGGTGGTCGAGATTGTCGGCGATGTCGCGCAGCGTGAGGACGGCGTAGTCGTCGGCCATCGCCCCGATGTAGACCGAAATCGCGGTTCCCCGCACGGTTTCGGGCACCACGAACGCGTCCTCGAAGGCTTCCCACGCCAGTTCGAGCGCCAATCGCTGGCGCGGGTCCATCGCGCACGCCTCGCGCGGTGAGAGATTGAAGAAGTCGGCGTCGAACTCCGCGACGTCCCAGGGCAACTGCGTCACCTCGCGGCCCTCGCGGATGACATCCCAGAAGTCGCGCGGGTTGGCAGCGCCGGGGAAACGGCACGAAAGACCGATGACTGCGACGTCCGTCATGCTAGGGGCCGATCTCTTCGTCGAGGATGGCGAAGAGCTGGCTCTCGGTGGCGGTGGCGATGTCGTCGTCGAACGGGTCGTTGGGTTCTTCCGGGTAGGCGGGTTGGCGCGGGCCGCTCAGGGTGTTCAGCATGCCTTCCAGCCGGGTGAACAACTGAGCCCTGTCCCCGGGGCTCCAGTCGGATTGGCCCAGCAGTGCCTGCATTTCGCGGGCGACGTCGTTGAAGCGGGCCATCCGGTCGGGTGGCGCGCTGCCGGTACCGGTGGCCAGCTGGCCGTCGAGGTGCTCGGCCAGCGCCGCCGGCGTCGGGTAATCGAAGATGAGCGTCGGCGAAAGGGTCAGTCCGGTGGCGATTTTGAGCCTGTTGCGCAGCTCCACGGCGGTGAGCGAGTCGAAGCCGAGGTCTCCGAAAGCCTGGTCGGCGTCGACGTCCGCGGTGCTGTGCCCCAACACCGTGGCGGCGTTGCCGCAAACCAATTCCACCAGCTCGCGCCGCCGCTGCTCGGGGGTCAGGCCGTCCAGCCGCGCCCGCAGGCCCGTCAGCGACACCATGTCGGTGGGGTCGAGCACGCGGCGCGCCGGCCGGGTGGCCAACTGGCTCAGCAGCGGCGGCAGCGCGGCGCCGCCGTGCGCCAGCGCGGCCCTATCGAGCCGGGTGGCCACGACGACGGCGGGCTCGGCCAACAGCGCGGCGTCGAGCAGGTCGAGCGCCTGCCGGGTGGACAGCGGTGCCAGCCCGGCGCGGCTCATCCGGGCCTTGTCGCGATCGCCGAGGTGCCGGGTCATGGCCGACGCCTCCTCCCACATCCCCCAGGCGATCGACAGGCCGGGCAGGCGGTGGGCGCGGCGGTAGTCCGCCAGGCCGTCGAGGAAACTGTTGGCGGCCGCGTAGTTACCCTGGCCCGGGGCGCCCACGATGCCCGCCATCGACGAAAAGACCACGAACGCCGCGAGATCCATTTCCCGGGTCAGCTCGTGCAGGTGCCAGGCCCCGTCGACTTTGGACCGTAGCACCGTGTCGATGCGCTCTGGAGTCAGGGACGCGATCACCGCGTCGTCAAGGACGCCCGCGGCGTGAAACACCCCGCGCAGTGGGAGACGCGCCGGCACCTGCGCCAGTAAGCCCGCCACGGCGTCCCGGTCACTGACGTCACAGGCCAGCACCGACACCTGGGCCCCGGCGTCCCGTAGCTCGTCGGCCAGCCCGGACAGTCCCTCGGCCCGCTCACCGCTGCGGCTGACCAGCATCACGTGCGGCACCCGGTAGCGCTCGACCAGGTGGCGGGCCACCGCCGAACCCGCCATGCCGGTGCCGCCGGTGATCAGTGCGGTGCCGCCGGCCAGGCCGGCGGGCCCGTCGGGCATGGTGAGCACGACCTTGCCGATGTGGCGGGCCTGGCTGACGAACCGGTAAGCGTCCGCGGCACAACGCACGTCGAACGCCTTGACGGGCAATGGTTTTAGAGCCCCGGCCGCGAACAGGCGCATCAATTCGGCCGTCATCTCCGCGATGCGGTCCGGGCCGGCCTCCATCAGATCGAACGCGCGGTAATAGATGTCGGGGTGGGCCGCCGGGTCGCGCAGGTCGGTCTTGCCCATCTCGATGAAACGGCCACCGGGGCCCAACAACCGCAGTGACGCATCGGTGAACTCGCCGGCCAGCGAGTTGAGCACGACATCCATGCCGGCACCGGCCGTGGCGGTAAAGAATTTCTGCTCGAAGTCCAGCGTGCGCGAATCCGCGATGTGCTCCTCGTCGAAGCCCATGGCGCGCAGGGTGTCCCACTTGCCGCGGCTGGCGGTCGCGAAGACCTCCGCACCCCAATGCCGGGCCAGCTGCACGGCCGCCATGCCGACCCCGCCGGCCGCGGCGTGCACCAGCACCCGCTCGCCGGCGCGCAGGCCGCCCAAGACCGACAGCCCGTAATAAGCGGTCAGGAACACTACCGGCACGCCGGCGGCCTCGGCGAACGACCAGCCCGGCGGGACCCGAGTCACCAGCCGCCGGTCGACGGCCGCCTCCGATCCCGTCAGGCCCAAAATCCCCATGACCGCGTCTCCGACGGCCAAATCCGTGACGCCGGGGCCGATCTCGGTCACCAGCCCGGCACCCTCGGCGCCCAACTGCGCGGCACCCGGATACATGCCAAGGGCCACCAGCACGTCGCGGAAGTTCACCCCGGCCGCGGCCACCGCCACCCGCACCTGGCCGGCGGCCAGATCCGCCGGCGGAGCGGTCCGCACCTCCAGGTCCTCCAGCGTCCCGGCGTCGCCGGCGGCCAGCCGCCACGCCGCGGGCGGCTCGGGCAACCGCAGCACCGGGTGCGCCTTGATCGGCTTGAGCCTCGCGCCGTAGGCGACGCCCGCCCGCACCACCAATTGCGGTTCGCCGCAGCCGATTACGGACCCGAGATCCAGCGATCCATCGGAGTCGACCAGCACTGCCCGGCCCGGATGCTCGGCCTGCGCCGACCGCACCAGGCCCCACACCGCCGCACCGGCCAGGTCCGAGACGTCCTCGCCGGGCAGCGCGACCGCCCCGCGGGTCAGCACCACCAACGGCCCGGCGCCGTCATCGCGGGACTGCAACGCGCCCAGCGCCGCATGGGCGGCGGCGTAGACCGATCCGATGACGCCCCGGCCGGTGGTCGGCGGCTGCCATACGTCGGGGGCCGCGCCGGCGTCGTTGTCCGGCAACGGAACCGGGGACCACACCGCCTCCAGGAGTTCGCCGCCACCCGAGCGCGCCGCCGCGGCCGCCGACAGCTGAGCGGCCGACACCGGGCGCGTCACCAGCTCCCGCACCGACAGCACCGGCAGGCCCGACGAATCGGCCAGTTCCACCGACACGGCGCCCTTGCCCAACGGCGCCAGCCGCACCCGGACCCGCGACGCCCCGGCCGCGTGCAGGCACACCCCTTGCCAGGAGAACGGCAAGACGGTCTCGGCGTCCTCGTCGGCCACCCCCAGCGCGTGCAGGGCCGCGTCGAGCACCACCGGATGAATCCCGAAGCCCCCCACCGTGACACCGGCCTGCTGTGGGGCCTCGACCTCGGCGAAGGTCTCGCTCCCGCGCCGCCATACCTTCCGCAGGCCCCGGAAGGCCGGCCCATACCCGTAGCCGCGCCCCGCCAGGTCGTCGTAGGCGCCGGTCACATCGACCGCCGTGGCGCCGACGGGCGGCCACACCGACAGGTCCGCGTCCGGCGCGGGCGCGCCTTCGCTCAGCACACCCTGGGCATGCAACGTCCACTCGGAGCCGGCCTGCGAATACACCGCCGCCGCGCGGGATCCGCCCTCGCCGGCGGCGTCCACCACCACCTGGATGCGCACCGAGCCGGTGGCCGGCAGCGGCAACGGCGCCGACAGGGTCAGCTCCTCGATCAGCGGGCAGCCGACCTCGTCGCCGGCCCGCAGCATCAGCTCGACGAATCCCGCACCCGGGAACAGCACCGTCCCGGTCACCGCGTGATCGGCCAGCCACGGCTGAGCCGCCGTGGACAGCCGGCCCGTCAACACCACGCCGCCCGAATCGGGCCGCTCGACCAGCGCGCCCAACAGCGCATGCCCGGCCCCGGTCAAACCCAGGCCGGCGGTGTCCCGGGCGCCTACCGACTCGCTCGACAGCCAAAACCTGCGCCGCTGAAAGGCATACGTCGGCAGGTCGACCCGGCGCGCGGCCAGGCCGGCGAACGCCGCAGCCCAGTCCACGTCGGCCCCGGAGGCGAACAGCTGCCCGGCCGCCAGCAGCAGCGAGTCGACTTCGGGACGGCCCTTGGCCATCGACACCGCCGACACGGCCGGCTCGGTCGCCAGCGACTGTTCCACCGCGGCCATCAACGCCGCGCCCGGACCCACCTCCACGAACACGCCGGCGCCCAGCGATTCGGCCAGCCGCACCCCGTCTACGAAGCGCACCGGCCGCCGCACGTGCTCGACCCAGTAGTCGGCGGCCCCGTATCCGGGGCCGGCCAGTTTCCCAGTCACGTTGGACACCAAGTCGATTCGCGATGCACCGGGCGATACGCCGGCCACCACCGCGGAGAACTCCTCGATCATGGGCTCCATCAACGGTGAGTGGAAGGCGTGCGAGACGGCCAGCGGCCGCACCCGCCTGCCGGAGTCGGCCAGTCGATCCGCCACCGCGGCCACCGCGGCCCGCTCGCCGGAAAGCACTACCGCGTCGGGGCCGTTGACCGCCGCGACGCTCACGCCGCCGTTCAGCAGCGGTGCGACCTCGGCCTCGGTGGCGGTCACCGCCACCATCACCCCGCCCGCGGGCAGCGCCGCCATCAACCGGCCGCGGGCCGCCACCACCCGCCCAGCGTCGGGCAGCGACAGCACCCCGGCCACACAGGCCGCGGCGATCTCCCCCACCGAGTGGCCGATCACCACATCGGGGGTCACCCCCCAGGACTGCCACAGCGCCGCCAGGGCGACCTCGAGCACGAACAACGCCGGCTGGGCGAACTCCGTGCTTTCCAACAGCTCCGCGTCGGTGCCCCACATCACGTCGCGCAGCGGCAACCGGGCATGGCCGTCCACCGCGGCCACGGCCTCGTCGAAGGCCTGGGCGAACGCCGGGAAGCGTTGATGCAGTTCGCGTCCCATCCCGAGCCGCTGCGAGCCCTGGCCCGGAAACACGAACGCGCGCTTACCGACCGGGCGGGCACGCCCGACCACCGCGCCCGGGCTCGGCTCCCCGGACGCCACCCCCGCCAGCCCCGCCATCAGGGTGTCGCGGTCGGCGCCCACCAGCACCGCGCGGTGGTCCAGGGCCGCCCGGGTGGTGGCCAGCGAGAAGCCCACGTCCGCGGCGCGCAAACCCGGTTCGGCGACCAGGTGCGCCGACAGCCGCGCGGCCTGGGCGGCCAGCGCGTCGGCCGAGCGGGCCGACACCACCCACGCCACCGCTGCGTCGGGCCGGTCTTCTTGCGCCGCAACAGCTTCCGGTTCGGCGGGCGGCTGCTCGATGATGACGTGGGCGTTGGTCCCGCTGATCCCGAACGACGACACCCCCGCCCGGCGCTGGCCGTCCCGCGCCGGCCACGGCCGGGGCTCGGTCAACAGTGACACCGCGCCCGCCGACCAATCCACGTGGGGCGACGGCACATCCACGTGCAGCGTCTTGGGCATCACCCCGTGCCGCATCGCCTGCACCATCTTGATCACCCCGGCCACTCCGGCCGCGGCCGACGTGTGACCGATGTTGGACTTGATCGATCCCAGCCACAGCGGCCGGCCGACCGGACGGTCCTGCCCGTACGTGGCCAGCAGGGCCTGGGCCTCGATGGGGTCGCCCAAAACCGTTCCCGTGCCGTGGCCTTCGACCACGTCGACGTCCGCCGCGGTCAAGCCGGCGTTGGCCAGCGCCGCCCGGATCACCCGCTGCTGGGACGGCCCGTTGGGCGCGGTCAGGCCGTTGGAGGCGCCGTCCTGGTTCACCGCCGAACTCCGCAGCACCGCTACCACCGGATGCCCCAGCCGCCGCGCGTCGGCCAGCCGCTCCAGCACCAGGACGCCCGCGCCTTCCGACCACGACGTCCCGTCCGCCGCACCGGCGTACACCTTGCACCGGCCGTCCGGGGCGAGCGCCCGCTGCCGGCTGAATTCCACGAACGCGGCGGGGGTCGCCATCACCGTCACGCCGCCGGCAAGCGCCAGGTCGCACTCCCCGGAGCGCAGCGACTGCGCCGCCAGGTGCATGGCCACCAGCGACGACGAACACGCCGTGTCCACCGACACCGCGGGGCCTTCCAGCCCCAACACGTAGGACACCCGACCGGAGGCCACGCTCAGGGTGGAACCGGTCAGCCCGTAGCCCTCCAGCTCGCCCTTCACCTCGCCGCCGTAGCCGGCGTGGATGACACCGGCGAACACTCCGGTCGCCGAGCCCCGCAACGCCAGCGGGTCAATCCCCGCCCGCTCCAAGGCTTCCCAGGAGATCTCCAGCATCAACCGCTGCTGTGGGTCCATCGCCAGGGCCTCGCTGGGCCCGACCCCGAAGAACCCGGCGTCGAAATCCCCCGCGTCGCGCAGGAAGCTGCCCTGGCGGGTGTACATCTTGCCCGCCGCGTCGGGATCCGGGTCGTAGAGCCCCTCGACGTCCCAGCCGCGATCCGCCGGGAAATCCGAGACGGTGTCGCGGCCGTCATTCACCAGTTCCCACAGGGCCTCCGGCGAATCGACACCGCCCGCGTAGCGGCAGGCCATGCCCACCACCGCGATCGGTTCGGAGAGTTTGCCTTCCAGCTCCGCGACGCGCCGGCGCGCCCGCCTGAGATCCGCCGTCAGGCGTTTCAGGTAGTCGACGTGCTGCGCGGTGCTCGGCATCGTGGTCTCAGCGGCCGAGTTCTTCATCGAGGATGGCAAAGAGTTCGCTTTCGGTGGCGGCATCAAGGTCGGCGTCGGTGCCTTCGGGGTCGAGGCGATCGGCGGGGCCCAGGGTGGCGAGCAGGTTGTGCAGGCGGGCCCGCAGCGCCGACTTGTCGCCCGCGTCCCAGGGCTGGTTGAGCAGTGCCTGCAATTCGCGGGTGATGTCGGTGAAGCGGGCCATCAGGTTCGGCTGGTCGCCGGCCGCGGTGGTGGCCAGTTGGGTGTCCAGGTGCCCGGCCAGCGCCTTCGGGGTCGGGTAGTCGAAGATCAGCGTGGGTGAAAGCGTAAGCCCCGTAGCGGTTTTCAGCCGGTTGCGCAGCTCGACGGCGGTGAGCGAGTCGAAGCCCAGCTCACCGAACGCGCGGCCGGTGTTGATGTCCGCGGGGTTGGGCAGCCCCAGCACGGTCGCCGCGTTGCCGCGGACCAGGTCGATCAGCTCACGCTGTCGCGCCTCGGGCGTCAAGCCGTGCAGGCGCGCGCTGAGGCCGGTCGTCAGGGCGGTCGCGTCGGCGTCGTCGACGACGCGTCGGGTGGTGCGCCCGGCCAGCTCGCTCAACAACGGGGGCAGCGCGGCGGCGTTGTCGGACAGGGCAACCCGATTTACGCGGGCCGCCATCAGCACCGGGGCGTCGACCAGCATGGCGGCGTCGAAGGACTCCAGCGCCTGCTCGGTGGACAACGGCGCGATACCGAGCCGGCTCATCCGGGCCTTGTCGCGCTCGCCGAGGTGGGCCGTCATCGCCGAGGCCTGCTCCCACAGGCCCCAGGCCAGCGACAGGCCGGCAAGCCCGTGCGCGCGCCGGTGCGCGATCAGGCCGTCGAGGAAGCTGTTGGCCGCCGCGTAATTCGCCTGGCCCGGGGTGCCCACGATGCCGGCCATCGACGAAAACACCACGAACGCCGACAGATCCCTCTCGCGCGTCAGCTCGTGCAGGTGCCAGGCCCCGTCCACCTTCGCCCGCAGCACCGCATCCACCCGATCCGGGGTCAGTGAGGCGATCAACGCGTCGTCGAGGATGCCGGCCGCGTGCACCACGCCCCGTAGCGGATACCGCTCCGGTACCTGCGCGAGCATCGCCGCGACCGCGTCGCGGTCGGCGACATCGCAGGCCACCACCGACACGCCGGCGCCGGCCCGCTGCAGGCCATCCCGCAACTCCGCCACCCCCGCGGCCGCGGCGCCGGCCCGGCTGGCCAGCACCACGTGGGCCACGCCATAGCGGTCGACGAGGTGTCGCGCCAGCGCCGAGCCGGCCATGCCGGTGCCGCCGGTGATCACCACGCTGCCGCCGGCCAGCCCGCCGCAACCGCTGAGCACCGCGCCGGGGCCGGACGGGATGGTCAGCGCGACCTTGCCGATGTGGCGGGCCTGGCTGACGAACCGGTACGCCGCCGAGGCGCAGCGGACGTCGAAGGTCTTGAGCGGCAACGGCGCTATGGCGCCGCCGCGCACCAGTTCGACGATCTCGGCCAGCATCGCCGCGGTGCGGTCGGCGCCGGCCTCCATCAGGTCGAAGGCGCGATACCGCGCGCCCCGATACTGTTCGGCGAGGACGTCCGGATCGCGGACGTCGGTCTTGCCCATCTCGATGAACCGCCCGCCGGGCGCCAGCAGCCGCAGCGACGCGTCGGTGAACTCGCCCGCCAGGGAGTTGAGCACCACGTCGACCCCGGCCCCGCCGGTGGCCGCCGAGAACTTGTCCTCGAAGTCCAGCGTCCTCGAGTCACCGATGTGGTCGTCGTCGAATCCCATGGCGCGCAACGTGTCCCACTTGGGACGGCTCGCGGTCGCGAACACCTCCGCACCCCAATGCCGTGCCAGCTGGACCGCGGCCATGCCCACCCCGCCCGTGGCGGCGTGCACCAGCACCCGCTCGCCGGCCCGCAGTCCCGCCAGCACCGAGAGCCCGTAGAGCGCGGTGAGAAACACCACCGGCACACCCGCGGCCGTGACCAGCGACCAGCCCGCCGGCACCGGCGTCACGAGTCGCTGATCCACCACCGCCTCGGAACCGACCACCCCCAACAGGCCCATCACCGCATCGCCGACCGTCAGCCCTGTCACACCGGGGCCGACCTCGACGACGACGCCCGCGCCCTCGGCCCCCAGCTGGCCACCGCCGGGATACATTCCCAGGGCCACCAACACGTCCCGGAAGTTCACGCCGACCGCGGCCACCGCCACCCGGACCTGCCCGGCCTCCAGGTCCACCCGCGGGCACGCGCCCACCACCAGGTCCTCCAGCGTGCCACCGTCGCCGGCGTCCAGCCGCCACCCGCCGGACGGCAGCCGCAACACCGATCCGCTTCGGGCCGGCCGCATCCGCGCCGCGTAGGCCACACCGTCGCGAACCACCAATTGCGGCTCGCCGCAGCCGATCACCGCCCGTGCGTCCAGGGATCCGTCGGAGTCGATCAACACGACCCGGCCGGGATGCTCTGCCTGCGCCGACCGCACCAGCCCCCACACCGCTGCACCGGCCAAGTCCACGACGTCCTCACCGGCAAGCGCGACCGCCCCGCGGGTCTGCACCGCCAACGTCCCGGACCCGGCATCGCCCAACCAGGATTGCAGCACGCCCAGCGCCTCGGTGGTGGCCGCGTGCACCGACCGCACCACGTCAACGCCGTGCGCGCCTGGCTCCCACAGCGTGGCCTCGGAACCGTTGCCGCTCAAGGCTATCGGTGACCACGCCACCTCGAACAGCCCCTCCGTCGGCGCGCCCGCCGTGGACAACTGCTCGGCGGAGACGGGGCGCATCGCCAGCGAGCGCACCGACAGGACCGGCAGGCCCGAGCCGTCGGCCATTTCCACCGACACCGCCCCCGCACCGGACGGCGCTATCCGGACCCGCGCCCGCGACGCGCCCGCGGCGTGTAGGGACACCCCCTGCCAGGAGAACGGCAACACCGTCTGCCCCTGCTCGGCGGCGACACCGATCGCGTGCAGCGCCGCGTCCAGCAAGACCGGATGGATCCCGAAGCCACCGTCCTGCCCGCCGGCCTCGGCCGGGATCGCGACGTCGGCGAAGATCTCGTCGCCGCGCCGCCACATCGCCCGCAGGCCGCGGAAGGCCTGGCCATACTCGTATCCCCGCTCCGCCAGCCGCGCGTAGGCGTCGGACACGTCGAGCGGCGCCGCCCCCACGGGCGGCCACACCGACAGGTCCGCGCCCGGCGCCACCGCCGCCGCGCGCACCGAACCCTGCGCGTGCAGCACCCAATCGGAGGAAGCACCCGCCGAATACACCGACAGCTCGCGCTGCCCCGACTCGTTGGCGGGGCCGACGACCACCTGCACCTGCACACCATCGCCCGCCGGCAGCACCAAGGGCGCCGCCAACGTCAGCTCCTCGAGGACCCCGCAGCCGACCTCGTCACCGGCGCGGATGGCCAGCTCCACAAACCCCGCGCCGGGGAACAGCACCGTTCCGCGCACCGCGTGGCCGGCCAGCCACGGCTGGCCGGCCATCGACAACCGGCCCGTCAGCACCACCCCGCCGGAATCGGGTCGCTGCACCACCGCGCCCAGCAGCGCGTGCTGCGCGCCCGCCAGCCCCAGGGTGGCCGCGTCGCCCGACCCCGTGGCCCCGCCCGGCAGCCAAAAGCGCTGCCGTGCAAAGCCATAGGTCGGCAAGTCCACGCGTCGCCCGCCCAGGCCGGCGATGGCGGACCGCCAGTCCACGGGCACACCGGCCACGTGGGCCTGGCCCGCCGAGAGCCAGAACCGTTGCAGCGAGCCATCGTCGCGGCCCAGCGACGGGATCACGAACGCGTCGCCACCGACGTCGCGCCCGCAATCGGCCAGCGTCTCCTCGACGGCGGCGAGCAGGACCGGGTGCGGGCTGGATTCGACAAACACCCCGTACCCGGCGCCGCAGGCGCTTCGGACCGCGCGTTCGAACTGGACGGTCTGCCGGATGCTCCGATACCAGTAGTCGGCGTCCAGGCCCGCGGTGTCCAGCGGTCCACCGGTCACGGTGGAGAAGAACTCCACCGAGGACGACCGCGGCTCGATGCCGGCGAGCGCCTCGGCCAGCGCCGCGCGGATCGCGTCGACGTGCCCGGAGTGCGAGGCGTAATCGACGTCGATCCTGCGCGCGCGCACGTCGCCGGCCTCGCACCGGACCATCAACTCGTCGAGGGCGCCCACCTCACCGGACACCACCACCGCCGAAACACCGTTCACGGCAGCGACATTCAACCGTTCGCCAAACGCGGCGATCAATTCGTCGGCCCGGGCCAGGCCGCAGGCCAACGACACCATGCCGCCCGCACCGGACAATCCCACCAGCAGCCGGCTCCGCAGCGCCACCACCCTGGCGGCGTCCTCCAGCGACAGCGCTCCCGCCACATGGGCCGCCGCGATCTCGCCCTGCGAATGACCGACCACCGCATCGGGGACCACGCCCACCGAGCGCCACAGCTCCGCCAGCGACACCATCACCGCCCACAGCGCCGGCTGCACCACGTCCACCCGGTCCAGCCCGGGCGCACCGGGCGCGCCGCGGATGACGTCGACCAGCGACCAGTCCACGTGTTCGGCGAGCGCCTTCTCGCAGCGCTGCAGGTGTTCGGCGAAAACGGCCGAGCGGTCCAGCAATTCGGCTCCCATGCCGACCCACTGCGAGCCCTGCCCGGGGAACACGAAGACCGTCTTGCCGACCGGTTGCGCCCGGCCCACCACCACGCCCGCGCCCGGGGCTCGGGCCGCCACTTCGGCCAGGCCCGCCATCAGCTGACCGCGGTCGGGGCCCACCAGCACGGCCCGGTGCTCGAACAGCGACCGCGTCGAAACCAACGACCAGGCGACGTCGACCACCCGCAGGCCCGGGTCGTCGTTCACCCGCGCCAGGAGCCGGGAGGCCTGGTTGGCCAGCGCGTCGGCCGACCGGGCCGACAGCACCCAGGGCGCGGGCGCGTCATCGCCGGCCGGCGTGCGGGGCTCCGCGGGCGGTTGCTCGACGATGACGTGCGCGTTGGTGCCGCTGATCCCGAACGACGACACCCCCGCGCGGCGCGGCCGGTCCAGCGCCGGCCACTCCCGCGCCTCGGTCAGCAGGGACACCGCCCCGGCCGACCAATCCACGTGCGGCGTGGGCACATCCACGTGCAAGGTCTTGGGCATCACCCCGTGCCGGATGGCCTGCACCATCTTGATCACCCCGCCTGCGCCCGCCGCCGCCGAGGTGTGGCCCATGTTGGACTTGATCGACCCCAGCCACAGCGGCCGATCGGCCGGCCGGTCCTGTCCGTAGGTCGCCAAGACCGCTTGCGCCTCAATGGGATCGCCGAGGGTGGTGCCCGTCCCGTGCCCCTCCACCAGGTCCACATCCGCCGTGTGCAGCCGCGCATCGGCCAGCGCGGCGCGGATCACCCGCTGCTGCGACGGCCCGTTGGGCGTTGCCAGCCCGTTCGAGGCGCCGTCCTGGTTCACCGCCGATCCGCGCAGCAGCGCCAGCACCGGATGCCCCCGCCGCCGCGCGTCGGAAAACCGTTCCAGCACCAGCACCCCGACGCCCTCGGAGAAACCGGTGCCGTCGGCGGCGCCCGCGTAGGCCTTGCACCGCCCGTCGGAGGCCAGCGCGCGTTGGCGGCTGAATTCGATGAACATCGCCGGGGTCGCCATCACCGTCACGCCGCCGGCCAGCGCCAGGTCGCACTCCCCGGAGCGCAGCGACCGCGCCGCCAGGTGTATGGCCACCAGCGACGACGAACACGCCGTATCCACCGACACGGCCGGGCCTTCCAGGCCCAGGGCGTAGGCCACCCGGCCCGACGCCACGCTCAACGTCGAACCGCGCAGCCCGTAGCGCTCCAAATGCCCGGGCACCCTGCCCTGGCCGCCGTACGAACCGTGGAAGATCCCGGCGAACACGCCCGTCGCCGAGCCGCGCAGCTCTGCGGGGTCAATCCCGGCCCGCTCCAGCGCCTCCCAGGACACCTCCAGCAGCAGGCGTTGCTGCGGGTCCATCGCCAGCGCCTCGCTGGGGGCGATGCCGAAGAACGCGGCGTCGAAGTCCGCCGCGTCGGCCAGGAAGCCGCCGCACCGTGCGTAGGACTTTCCCACCGCGTCGGGGTCGGGGTCGAACAGGCCCGTCAAGTTCCAGCCCCGGTCGGCCGGGAAGTCCGAGACCACGTCGCGGCCCTCAACCACCATCTGCCACAGGGCTTCCGGGGAATCCACGCCACCCGGGTACCGGCACGCCATCCCGACCACCGCCACGGGTTCGGTTGCCGCGGCCAGGTATTCGCGGGCCTCGCGCTTCAGCCGCTCGTTTTCCTTCAGCGACGCGCGCAGAGCCTTGACGAGCTCTTCGGAGTTGCCGCTCATGGGACGCGACCTGGGCAAGAAGACAGGGTCGTTCGTCGTTCCATCACGAGATCTCTGCGGGGCACAAGAAGCAACGCCTTCGGTCAGTGCCAGCGCAACAGCACGAGTTCGGAGCAGAATCCCGGCCCCATCGCGATCATCAGGCCGGGGCTTCCGCTGGGTGGCGGCTTGGCCAGGGTGTCCCGCAGCACGTGCAGCACCGAGGCCGACGAGAGGTTGCCGATCTCACCCAGCGAACGCCAGGTCAGTTCCAGGGCGTCCGGCGGCAGGCTCAGGCTCGCGTTGATCGCGTCGATGATCTTCGGGCCGCCGGGGTGGCTGACCCAGGCGCCGATGTCGGCCGTCGTCAGGCCGTGCGCGCCGAGGAATCCGGTGACGTCCTGCTCGATGTGCTCCTCGACCACCTGGGCCAGGTCCTTGGCCAGCACCAGCTCGAACCCGGCGGCGCCGACGTCGTAGCCCATGGTGCGTAACGAATCGGGATACAGCGTGCTGCGCGAGTCGAGGATGCTGGGCCCGCCTGCGGCGACCCGTTCGGCGCGACGCTCGCCGACGGCGACCACCGCGCCCGCCCCGTCGGCGAACAGCGCGCTACCGACCAGGCCGGGCAGCGACGGTTTGTACCCGGGGTAGGTCAACGAGCACAGCTCGACCGAGATCAGGGCCGCGGCGGCGTCGGGCGCTCCCCGCAGGTAGTCGTTCAGCCGGGCCACGCCCGCGGCGCCCGCCACGCAGCCCAGTCCGAACAGCGGTACCCGGCGCACGTCGTCGCGCAGCCCCAGCCGCCCGGCGATCCGGGCGTCCAGGGAGGGCACCGCGAGGCCGGTGACCGTCGTGGTGATCAGCACGTCCAGGTCCTGCGGCCGCAGTCCCGCCTCGTCGAGCGCGCCCGACAGCGCCTCGCAGCCGAGGTCGACGGCGTTTTCGATGAAGATCCGGTTGGCCGCGCCGAAGTCGGTCAGCGTGGGATACCGCTCCAGCGGCAGCACCAGGTGACGGCTGTTGACCTTGGCGCTGGCGTGCAACTGCCGGACGATGTCTTCGTAGCCCTCGAACTCCGGGATGCTGACGAAGAAGTCGGTGAGCTCGCGCTGGGCATAGCGATAGGGCGGTAACGCACCGAACACGCCGGCGACGACGCTCATTGGTCCCACCCCTTGAAGACGAAGATTTGCCCGGACGGGTTCAGCCGCATTGCTTGACCGGCAATTCTAGTCGGGTTGGAATTGACCGGCGCGTTAATCGGCGTCATCTCATCCCCTCCCGCCGAGCCGCGCTTTGAGCTCCTCCGCGCTGGCGACCACGGCTTCGAGCTGCTCGGCGACCCGCGCCGGGGCGGTCCCGCCGCGCCCGTCGCGCGACGACACCGAACCCTCGATCGTCAACACCTCGCGTACCTGCGGCGTCAGCTCGGGGCTGATGGCGGCCAGCTCGTCGTCGGTCAGCTCGTCGAGCCCGACGGCGCGCCCCTCGGCCGCGCGCACGGCGGCCCCGGCGGCCTCGTGCGCGGACCGGAACGGCACGCCCCGGCGCACCAGCCATTCGGCGATGTCGGTGGCCAGCGTGTAGCCGGCCGGCGCCAGCGCCGCCATCCGCTCGACGTCGAACGTCAGGCTGGCCACCAGGCCGGCCATCGCCGGCAGCACCAGATCCAGCTGGGCCACCGAGTCGAACACCGGCTCCTTGTCCTCCTGCAGGTCGCGGTTGTAGGCCAGCGGCTGGGCCTTCAGCGTCGCCAGCAGCCCGGCCAGGTTGCCGATCAGCCGCCCGGACTTGCCGCGGGCCAGCTCGGCGATGTCCGGGTTCTTCTTCTGCGGCATGATCGAGCTGCCGGTCGACCACGCGTCGTGCAGCCTGACGTAGCCGAACTCGGTCGAGCTCCACAGGATGATGTCCTCGGCCAGCCGCGACAGGTCCACGGCGATCATCGCGAAGACGAACGCAGCCTCGGCGGCGAAGTCCCGCGCGGCGGTCGCGTCGATCGAGTTTTCGGCGGCGGCGGCGAAACCCAGCTCGGCGGCGATCGCGTCGGGGTCGAGCCCCAGCGAGGAACCCGCCAGCGCCCCCGAACCGTACGGGGACACGGCGGCGCGCTTGTCGAAGTCGACGATGCGGTCGACGTCGCGCAGCAGCGGGTGTGCGTGCGCGAGCAGGTGGTGGGCCAGCAGGACCGGCTGGGCGGACTGCAGGTGCGTCTTGCCGGGCATGATCGCCGTCGGGTGCGCGGCGGCCTGCGCGGCCAGCGCGGCCACCACCTCCAGCGCCCCGTCCGCGACGCGGCGCACCGCGTCGCGCAGCCACATCCGGAACAGAGTGGCCACCTGGTCGTTGCGCGACCGCCCGGCCCGCAACCGGCCGCCCAGGTCCGGGCCGACCCGGTCGATCAGCCCGCGCTCCAGCGCGGCGTGCACGTCCTCGTCGGTGGCCAGCGGCGTGAAGCTGCCGTCGGCCACGCCCTCGGCCAGGCTGTCCAACCCGGCCAGCAGGCCGTCGCGCTGCTCCTCGTCAAGCAGTCCGGCGCGGAACAGGATTACGGCGTGGGCCCGTGAGGCGACGATGTCGTAGGGGGCCAGCACCCAGTCGAAATGGGTGGACTTGCTCAGGGCCGCCAGCGCGTCCGACGGGCGGTCGGCGAACCGGCCACCCCACAGCGAGCCCTCGCGTGTGCTCACCGCGCTCTCACTCCGGCGCGAGCGACCGGATTTGTACGCACATTGCGGCGTGTCGCTGTGCAGACACGGTCGCTCGCGGTCATGTGGCGATGTCCCGGCGGGACGCGATCTTGGACGACAGCCCGTGCACGTAGACGAACCCCTTCGCGGCCGACTGGTCGAAGCAGTCGCCCTCGTCGTAGGTGGCAAGGTTGAAGTCGTAGAGCGACTGCGCGCTGCGCCGGCCGTTGACGGCGATGTGGCCGCCGTGCAACACCATTCGGATCTCGCCCGTGACGTACTCCTGGGTTTTCGCGACGAAGGCCTCCAACGCGGTTTTCAGCGGCGAGTACCAGAGCCCGTCGTATACCAGCTCGGCCCAGCGCTGGTCGGTGTGCCGCTTGAAGCGGCCGAGTTCGCGCTCCAGCGTGACGTGTTCGAGCTCGGTGTGGGCGGTGATGAGCACCATCGCCCCGGGCGCCTCGTAGATCTCGCGGCTCTTGATGCCCACCAGCCGGTCCTCGACCACGTCCAGGCGGCCCACCCCCTGGCAGCCGGCGCGGCGGTTGAGCTCCTCGATGGCCTCCAGCACCGACACCGGTTTGCCGTCGATGGACACCGGGACGCCCTTTTCGAATCCGACGACGACCTCGTCGGGCGTGCTCCAATTGATGGTGGGGTCTTCGGTGTAGGCGTAGATGTCCTTGGTGGGCGCGTTCCAAAGGTGTTCCAGGAAGCCGGTTTCCACCGCGCGGCCCCACACGTTCTGGTCGATGGAGAACGGCGAGCGTTTGGTGACGTTGATCGGGATGGCGTTCTCCTCGGCGAACGCGATCGCCTTCTCCCGCGTCCACGCGTAGTCGCGGACCGGCGCCAGCACCTCCAAATCCGGTGCCAGCGAGGCGAATCCGACCTCGAACCGGACCTGGTCGTTGCCCTTGCCGGTGCAGCCGTGCGCGACGATGCTGCCGCCGTGCTCGCGGGCGGCCGCCACCAGGTGCTTGGCGATCAGCGGCCGGCTGATGGCCGACACCAGCGGGTAGCGGTCCATGTACAGCGCGTTGTTGAGGATGGTGGGCAGGCAGTAGCCCTCGGCGAACTCGTCGCGCGCGTCGATGACGACGGCTTCCACCGCGCCGCAGTCCAGGGCCCGCTGGCGGATGACCTCCATGTCCTCGCCGCCCTGGCCGAGGTCAATCGCCACCGCCACGACTTCGCGGCCGGTCTCCTTCCCGATCCAGCTGATCGCGACCGAGGTGTCCAGACCGCCGGAATACGCCAGGATGACGCGATCTGACATGAACCAATCTCCTTAGGTTGTGGTGAGACTCTCGAGGGTGCGGGCCAGCTCGGCACCCGTCATCGGATCGCGGGCCGCGACGAAGACCGTGTCGTCGCCGGCGATGGTGCCGACGACGTACGGTAGCGCCGCGCGGTCGATCGCGCTGGCCAAATAGTTGGCGCCACCGGGCGGGGTGCGCAGCACCGCGAGGTTCGCGCTGGCGTCGGCCGACACCAACAGCTCGCTCAGCAGCCGGGACAGCCGTGCGGTGCCGCCCGATACGCCCCGCACCGGGCTGCCGTCCTCGGGAACGATGTACACGCCGACGCCGCCGTCGGCGCCGCGCAGCTTCACCGCGCCCAGTTCCTCCAAGTCGCGCGACAGCGTGGCCTGGGTGACCTCGATGCCCTCGTCGGCCAGCCGTGCCGCCAGCTCGCTTTGGCTGCTGATCGACGCCGACGACAGGATCGCCACGATGCGGTCCTGCCGGCCGGCCCGGGTGGTCTCGGTGGTGCTCTTCGATCGGGTCATGAGCGCCGCTCCAGCAGCCACACCAGCAGCGCCTTCTGGGCGTGCAGCCGGTTCTCGGCCTCGTCCCACACCGCGCTGGCCGGCCCGTCCATCACCGCGTCGGTGATCTCGTCGCCGCGGTGGGCCGGAAGGCAGTGCAGCACAATGGCTTCCGGGTCAGCCAGGCCAAGCATTCGCTCGTTGACGCCAAACGGCCGGAACGGTGTGAGGCGGTCGCGCCCGTCGCCCTCCTGCCCCATCGACGTCCAGGTGTCGGTCACCAGGACGTCGGCACCGGCCGCGGCCGCGTCCGCGTCGGCGGTGAGGGTGACCGAGCCGCCCGCGATTTCGGCGCGCTCGCGGGCGGCCGCGACGTATGCGGGGCCGGGGGCGAAGCCGTCCGGCGCGGCGATGGTGACGTGGATGCCGGCGGTCACCCCGCCGAGCAGCAGCGAGTGGGCCATGTTGTTGGCGCCGTCGCCGAAGTAGGACATCCGCAGTCCCGCAAGCGACCCCTTGCGTTCGGCGATGGTCTGCAGGTCGGCCAGCACCTGGCACGGGTGGAACTCGTCGGAGAGCGCGTTGATCACCGGCACCGTCGCCACCTCGGCCATGGCCTCCAGCCGGTCCTGGCCGAACGTCCGCCACACGATCGCCTCGACGTAGCGGGACAGCACCCGCGCGGTGTCCTGCAGCGTCTCGTCGCGGCCCAGCTGGGTGCTGCGGGCGTCGACGACGACGGCGTGCCCGCCGAGCTGGGCGATGCCCAGCTCGAAGGAGAACCGGGTGCGGGTGGAGTTCTTGTCGAAGAGCACCGCGACGCCGCGCGGCCCCTCCAGCGGGCGGCAGCGCAAGGGGTCCTTCTTCAGTTCGGAGGCCAGCTGCAGCACCTCGGCCTGCTCGGAGGGGGACAGGTCGTCGTCGCGCAGGAAGTGCCTAGGCATCTGCGGCCCCGGCCTCGTCGAGGATGGCCGGCAGGGCGGCGAGGAAGCCGTCGAGCTGAGCCTCGGTGACGATCAGCGGCGGCGCCAGCCGGATGACGTCGGGCGCGGCGGCGTTCACCAGGAATCCGGCGCCGCGCGCGGCCCTTTCGGCGTCCTTCGCCCGCGGCGCGGTCAGCACCACGCCTTGCAGCAACCCGCGGCCGCGGACGTGGTCGATCAGCGGGTGATTGAGGGACTCGATGCCGTGGCGCAGTGACTTGCCGAGCACCTCGGCGCGCCGAACCAGGTCCTCGTCGGCGATCACCCGCAGCACCGCGCGCGCCGCCGCGGCGCAGACCGGGTTGCCGCCGAAGGTGCTGCCGTGCAGGCCGGGGGTCATCAGCTCGGCGGCCGGCCCGACGGCCAGGCACGCGCCGATGGGCAGCCCGCCGCCGAGCCCCTTGGCCATGGTCACGACGTCTGGGACGACGCCGTCGTGCTGGTGCGCGAAAAACGCTCCGGTGCGGCCCATTCCGGTCTGCACCTCGTCGAGCACCAGCAGCGCGCCGTGCCGCGAGGTGATGTCGCGCGCGGCGCTCAGGTAGCCCGCGAGCGGGACGACGACGCCGCCCTCCCCCATGATCGGTTCGAGGAACACCGCGGCGGTGGCGTCGTCGACCGCGGCGGCCAGCGCGTCGGCGTCGCCGTAGGGCACGTGCGTGACATAGCCGGGCAGCGGTTCGAACGGCGCCTGCTTGCTGGGCTGACCGGTGAGCGCCAGCGAGCCCATGGTCCGGCCGTGGAAACCGCCCTGCGCCGCAACCAGTTTCGTGCGCCCGGTCAGCCGCGACATCTTGAACGCCACCTCGTTGGCCTCGGTCCCCGAGTTGCAGAAGAACACCCGCGTCGGCGCCCCGTTTTCGTCGGAGGCACCCAGCAGGGCCACCAGCTCTTCGGCCAGCGCGATGCCCGGCTCGCTGGCATACAGGTTGGAGGTGTGGCCCAGCGTCGCCATCTGGTGCGTGACGGCCTCGATGACCGCGGGGTGGCGATGCCCGAGCACGTTGACCGCGATGCCGCCGAGCAGGTCCAGGTAGGTGTTGCCGTCCACGTCGGTGACCACGGCGCCGTCGCCGCTGGCCAGGGCCAGCGGTGGGGTGCCGTAGTTGTTCATCATCACCGCTTCCCAGCGGTGCTTCAGATCATCGGTGTTCGTCACGCGCGCACCACCTTGGTCCCGGTGCCGGCATCGGTGAAAAGCTCCACCAGCACGCAATGTTCGACTCTCCCGTCGATGATGTGCGCGCTCGGCACGCCAGCGGTGACCACCCGCAGGCACGCCTCGACCTTGGGGATCATCCCCGCCTCCAGCGTCGGTAGCAGTTGCGACAGCGTGGCCGTGTCGATTTCGCTGACCAGCGAACCGCGGTCCGGCCAGCTGGTGTAGAGGCCCTCGACATCGGTGAGCATCAACAGCTTTTCGGCCCGCAGCGCCTCGGCGAGCGCCGCCGCGGCGGTGTCGGCGTTGATGTTGTGCACCACGCCCTCGGCATCCGGGGCGAGCGTCGACACCACCGGAATGCGGCCCGCCGCAATCAGATCCAGCACCGCGGCGGTGTTGACCCGCTCCACGTCCCCGACCAGGCCGATGTCGGTGGCCACGCCGTCCACGGTGACGCTGCGCCGCACGGCGGTGAACAGTTGCGCGTCCTCGCCGGTGATGCCGACGGCGTAGGGGCCGTGCGCGTTGATCAGGTTGACCAGTTCGCGGCCCACCTGGCCGAACAACACCATCCGCGCCACGTCGAGCACCTCAGGTGTGGTGACCCGGAAGCCGCCCTTGAAGTCGCCCTCGATACCGAGGCGCCGCAGCATGGCGGTGATCTGCGGGCCGCCGCCATGCACGACGACGGGGAGGACGCCGCAGTTGTGCAGGAAGGCCATGTCGGCGGCGAACGCGTGCCGCAGCGAGTCGTCGGTCATGGCGTTGCCGCCGTATTTGATCACGACGATCTTGCCGTGCAGCTGCTTGAGCCAGGGCAGCGCTTCGGCCAGGACCCGCGCCTTGACGCCGGTCGACAGCTCGTCGGTCCGGAGGGTCATGAGCTGTAGGCCGAGTTCTCTTCGACGTAGCCGTGCGAGAGGTCGGTGGTGCGGACGGCGGCGCGGCCGTCACCCACGCGCAGGTCGACGGTGATGTCGATGTCGGCGCCGGACAGGTCCACCTCGCGCGCGCCCGGCGCGCCGACCCCGTCGACGCACACGGCAAAGCCGTTGAAGGACACGGTGATTCGATCGGGATCGAGGGTGACCGGCGCCATGCCGACGGCCGCCAGCACCCGGCCCCAGTTGGGGTCGGACCCGAAGACCGCGGTCTTGACCAGGCTGTCGCGGGCGATCACCCGCGCGGCGGTCAGCGCGTCGTCCTCGGAGGCGGCCCCGGTGACGGTGACGGTGACGCGCTTGGTGACGCCCTCGGCGTCGGCCTGCAGCTGCGCGCACAGGTCGTCGCACACCCGCAGCACGGCGTCGTCGAGATCGGCCTGGGAAGGGGTGATCTCGCTGGCCCCGGAGGCCAGCAGCAACACCGTGTCGTTGGTCGAACAGCAGCCGTCGACGTCGAGCCGATCGAAGGTGCGAGCGGCGGCGCGGCGCAGCGCGTGGTCGAGCGCCGCGGTCGCGACGGCCGCGTCGGTGGTGAGCACGCACAACATGGTGGCCAGCGACGGCGCCAGCATGCCCGCGCCCTTGGCCATTCCGCCGACCGTCCAGTTCCCCGGGTGGTGCAGCGCAACCTGTTTCGGCACGGTGTCGGTGGTCATGATCGCGCGCGCGGCCTCGTCGCCGCCGCTCAGCCCGCCGGCCATGTCCTGCACGATCGCCCGCACCCCGGCGAGGACCTTGTCCATGGGCAACCGGTCACCGATCAACCCGGTGGAGCACACCGCGACCTCGATGGCGCCGGTCTCTGTCCCCCAGTCGGACAGCGCGGCCGCGACGGCCTCGGCGGTCGCGTGGGTGTCCTGGAAGCCGCCCGGGCCGGTGCAGGCGTTGGCGCCGCCGGAGTTGAGGATCACCGCGCGCAGCGCCCCGGTGGTCAGCACCTGCTGGGTCCACAGCACGGGTGCGGCCTTGACCTTGTTGCGGGTGAACACGCCGGCGGCCGCGTAGTCGGGCCCCTCGTTGAAGACCAGGGCCAGGTCGCGGTTGCCGGACGCCTTGATGCCGGCGGCGATGCCCGCGGCCCGGAACCCGGCCGGCGCGGTGACGCCCTGTTCGCGCACCAGGCGCGCGTCGGCGATGTGGGTCACGGCGCGACCCCGACCACCGAAAGGCCCTCGGCCTCTGGCCAACCCAGCGCCAGGTTCATCGCCTGCACGGCCGCGCCAGCGGTGCCCTTGACCAGGTTGTCGATGGCGGCGATCGCCACGAACGTCTCGGCGCCCTCGTCCACCGCGACGGCGATGTGGGCCGCGTTGCTGCCGATCACCGACCCGGTACGGGGCAGCTGACCCTCGGGCAGCAGATGGACGAAAGGTTCTGCGTCATAAGCCTTTTCGTAGGCGGCCCGCAGCTGCGACAGCGGCGCGCGGGTGCGCGCGGTGCAGGTGGCCAGGATGCCGCGCGACGTCGGGATCAGCACCGGCGTGAACGACACCTTGACGTCGCGGTGGGTGACGGCCCGCAGGCCCTGGGCGATCTCGGGGGTGTGCCGGTGGGCCCCCGCGATGTTGTAGGCCCGCGCGGATCCGATGACCTCGGAGCCGAGCAGGTCGGTCTTGGCGGCGCGGCCCGCCCCCGAGGTGCCGCTGACGGCGACCACCGTGACGGCGGGCTCGATCAGGTCCTCGGCCACCGCGGGCAGCAGCGCCAGCAGCGCCGCGGTCGGGTAGCAGCCCGGCACCGCGATGCGGCGCGCGCCGCGCAGCCGCTCCCGCGCGCCGGGCAGTTCCGGCAGCCCGTAGGGCCAGCTGCCGGCGTGCGGCGAGCCGTAGAACCGTTCCCACGCGTCGGCGGCGGTGAGCCGGAAGTCGGCGCCGCAGTCGATGATCAGGGTGTCGGGGCCCAGTTGTTCGGCCAGCCGGGCCGAATGCCCGTGCGGCAGCGCGAGAAACACCACGTCGTGACCCGCGAGCACGGCGAGTTCGGTGGGCTCGACCACCCGCTGGGCAAGTGGCGTCAGGTGCGGATGGTGCTCCCCGAGCGAGCTGCCCGCGCTGGCGGCGGCGGTCAGCGACCCGATGGTGAGCCGGCCGTCGGCGTAGGCCGGATGCCCGAGCACCAGGCGCAGGATTTCACCGCCCGCATAGCCGCTGGCCCCGGCGATCGCCACCTTCAACACGTCGGCCATTCCGCCGATTCTGCATGGTTATGCAGTGCTTTGCAAATCCATGCTACAAGGGGCCGCTAGGCGCGCAGTTCGGCGCCGACCGCCTCGGCGGCGCGTCGCACCGCGGCGTCGCGGGCCGCGCTGGCGTCGTCCTCGGTCAGCGTGCGGTCCGGCGCGCGGAAACGCAGCGCGAACGTCAGCGATTTGCGGCCCTCCCCGACCTGCGGGCCGGTGAAAACGTCGAACAGTTGCAGGTCTTCCAGCAGCTCGCCGGCACCCTCCCGGACGGCGTCGGCCACCGCCTGGGCCGGCACGTGCGCAGGCACCACCAGGCTGACGTCCTGGAAGACGGCCGGGAACGGCGACACCCTGGGGGCCGGCAACGTCTCGACGATAGGAATCGCGTCGAGGTTGAGCTCGACGGCGCAGGTGCCCTTCGGCAGTCCGGAGCGCTCGACCACCGCCGGGTGCAGCTGACCGGCATGACCGACGACGGTCTCCCCGACGAGCACCTCGGCGCACCGGCCGGGGTGCCACGGCAGGTGCTGGGCCGCCCGCAGGCTCACCTCGACCCCGCTGGCGCGGGCGATGATGCGCGCCGCCTCGAAGGCGTCGGCGGCTTCGGTCCCGCGGCCGGGACCCCAAGGGCCGCGGCGTTCACGCAGGCCCGCCAGCACCGCCGCAACGTGCTGCGGCTGGCGCGGCAGGGAGGCGTTCAGCAGGGCGATCTCGGTGTCGGTCGGTCGCCGGTGCACGGGGATGGGCTGCACGCCGCGCGTCTCCCCGGTCGGCTGCACCACCTGCGCCAGGGCGTACAGCGCGATATCGACCAGACCGCGGGACACGTTGCGCACCAACGCTTCCAGCAGCGCGGGCAGCAACGTCGTGGCCAGGTGGGGGCGGTCGGCCTCCAGCGGGTTGAGCACTTGCGTGGTGGCGCGGCGCGGGTCATCGGCCGGCAGGCCCCACAGGTCGAAGGCGCCCGCGGGCAGGAACGGCGTCGGCAAGACCTCGACGTAACCGGATTGGGCGAGCGACCTGCCGATGGCCCGGCGACGCTTCTGCTCCGTGGTGAGGCCCCGGCCCGCGGGAGCCGCGGGCAGCACCGACGGGATGGCCTCCAGCCCCTCCAGCCGCAGCACCTCCTCGACGAGGTCGGCGGGCTGCAGCAGGTCGGGTCGCCAGCTCGGCGGAGTCACGGTCAACGTGTCGCCGTCCTGGGTCACCCCGGCCCCGATCTGCGCCAGGCGCCGCGCCGTCGTGCCCGGCGGGTAGGCCACCCCGGCGAAGCGGTCGGGCAGGTCGGCGGGCATCCGGATCGGCGGGAGCGACCAGTCGTCGGTCGGCGGCTCGCCCCGCCAATCGGTCAGCTTCTCCGACACCGCGCCCCCGGCGATGTCGACGAGCAGCGCGGCGCACCGGTCCAGCGCGGCGACCGAGACGGCCGGGTCGACCCCGCGCTCGTAGCGCCGGGCGGCCTCGCTGGGCAGGTGCAACCGGCGCTGGGTGCGCGAGACGGCGGCGGGGTCCCACACGGCGGCCTCGAGCAGCACGTCGGTGGAGTCGCCGCGCACCTCGGTGCTGGCCGCGCCCATAACGCCGCCGATCGCCGCAGTCGCGCGGTCGTCGACGATGAGGACGTCGGCCGGATCGAGCCGCCGCTCGATGTCGTCCAGGGTGACGACGGTTTCGCCGGGCTCGGCGAACCGCACCCCGAAGCGCCCGGCGATGCGGTTGCAGTCGTGCGCGTGCATGGGGTGGCCGAGCTCGATCATCACGTAGTTGGTGACGTCCACCGCCGGGGAGGTCGGTCGGATGCCGGCCAGCAACAGCCGGCGTTGCAGCCACCACGGCGACACGGCGGTGGGGTCGATGCCGGTCACGGGCCGCAGGGCGAACCGGCGGACGCCGGTCTCGGGCCGCACGGTCAGGGGCCACGCCTCCCCCTCGGCCGGCAACGGCTTGACCACCTCGTCGCTGGCGGGGTCGACGAAGTCGAGGTCGTAGGCGCAGGCGACCTCCCGGGCCAGCCCGCGCACCGACATGCAGTAGCCCCGGTCGGGGGTGATCGCCAGGTGCAGGACCGCGTCGTCCAAGCCCAGCACGGCGGCGCCGTCGGCGCCCGGGTCGGCGGTGCCGGGCGGCAGCACCAGGATGCCGGAATGGTCGGCGCCCAAACCGAGTTCGGCCGCCGAACAGATCATGCCGTCGGACTCGCGGCCGTAGGTCTTGCGCGCCGTGATGGCGAACCCGCCGGGCAGCGTGGTGCCGGGCAGCGCCACGACCACCAGGTCGCCGACGACGAAATTGGTTGCCCCACAAACGATGTCGCGCTCTTTGCCGTCACCGACGTCGACGCGGCAGGCCCGGATCGGCTTCTTGAAGCCGGTGAGCTCCTCGATGCCGGCCACCCGTCCCACGGTCAGCGGCCCGTCGACCGGGCCGAGCGTGACGACCTCCTCGACCTCGTGGCCGATGCGCACCAGCGTCTGCTCGAGATCGCCGGGCGTGACGTCCCAGTCCGGGGCGCCGGCCGCGACGATCTCGCGCAACCAGCTGTACGGGATTCGCATCAGGCACCCACCCCGAACGGCAACGCGAACCGGACATCGCCCTCGACCATGTCGCGCATGTCGGGGATGCCGTTGCGGAACTGCAGGGTGCGCTCCAGGCCCATCCCGAACGCAAACCCAGAGTACACGTCCGGGTCGATTCCCGCGGCCCGCAACACGTTCGGGTGCACCATGCCGCAGCCGCCCCACTCCACCCAGCCGGCGCCGCCCTTCTTGCCGACGAACCAGACGTCGACCTCGGCGGAGGGTTCGGTGAACGGGAAGAAGTGTGGCCGGATCCGGGTGCGGGCCTCGGGGCCGAACTCGGCGCGGGCGAACGCGTCGAGGGTGCCCCGCAGGTGCGCCATGGACAGGCCGCGGTCCACTGCCAGCCCCTCGACCTGATGGAAGACGGGCGTGTGGGTGGCGTCGAGCTCGTCGGTGCGGAAGGTCCGGCCGATCGAGATGATGTACACCGGCAGCTCGTGCGCCAGCAGCGTGCGCACCTGCACCGGCGAGGTGTGGGTGCGCAGCAGCTGCCGGGAATCGTCGGGCGCGATGTAGAAGGTGTCCTGCTCGCTGCGCGCGGGGTGGTCCGCGGGGAAGTTGAGGGCATCGAAGTTGAACTGCTCGGTTTCGACCTCGGGCCCCTCCGCCAGCTCCCAACCCATCGCGATGAAGGTGTCGGCGATGTGCTCGGCCAGGATCGTGATCGGGTGGCGTGCACCGGGTGGCTGCCGCGTCGAGGGCAACGTGACGTCGATGCTCTCGGCGACCAACACGGCCGCGTCGCGCTCGGCGCGCAGCGTCGCCAGCCGCTCGTCGTAGCTGCGCTGGGCCTCGGCGCGCGCGGAATTGACCCGCTTGCCGGCGTCGGCGCGCTCGTCCTTGGGCACGGTGCCCAGCGCTTGCCGCGCCAGCGCCAGCGGCGAACGGTCACCGAGGTGCTCGATCTTCACGCGTGCCAACGCGTCGAGATCGCCGGCGAGCGCGATCGCCTCCCGGGCGGCGCCGACCGCCTTGGCCAAGGCGGTCGGTGACAGGTCGACGGGCTGAGCACCCACGCGGCGACACTCTCCTTGCTGATGAGGGGCGGCTGGAAGTTGCCCAGCGGCAAGTGCCGATCATAGTGATGCGGTGCGTGCGGCCCGGCGGGCGCTTGGGGCTTAGGGCGGCTGGCGGGGTGTCTAGCCCGCCACAATCGGCTGCGGAACGGCCAGGGCGCTGCGCGCGGTGGCGAACCGCACCAGCTTGTGCGCCACCAGCGCGCCCAGGACGCCGAACGCCGGCGCGGCGGCCATGGTCCCCCAGTGGTGCGCCAGCATCAGGAAACCGAACCCCGACGACGCCGCCAGCATCAGGCACCGCACCGGCGTCCACCGGATCGGCTGCCGGAAGCGCGCGGACACCAGCACGCCCAGGACCACCGCGACGGTGTGACCGGCGTCGGTGAAGTCGCCGCCGATGATCGCCGACGAGAGACCCGCGGCTACCCACCAGCCGACCCAGGCGGCCCGCCAGCGCTGGGGGATCACCGCCGTCATCGCGCCGAGCACCGCCAGGGCGCCGTAGCTCATCCCGACGTCGCTGGCTCGGGTGATCGACAGCGGCAGCCAGCCGAACTCGACGGCCGCGGCCAGGGCGGCGGCCACAAGCAGCGTGGCGCCGATGTGCCCGACCAGGAACGCGACCACCAGCCGGATGGTGCGCAGGTGCAGCTCGCCGAGGGCGAGCAGGCAGGTGAGGAAGGGCAGCCAGAAGTAGAGCGGACCGGCGTCGACGACCAGCGCGCTGCCCAGCAGCGTGCCCACGTGACCGTGGGACAGGTTGTGCACGTTGGTGCTGGCCCGCTCGACCAGCACGTCATGCGCGTGCGGGCCGAGCGCCAAGATGACACAGCTGACGGCAAGCAGCGCCGCCACGTATCCCACCGTGAATTGGACCCGGGCAAGCCGGGAGAAGATGCCCCCAAACATTGCTTCCATTATGTCGGGTGGTTTGTGTCGGAAGTGTCCTCCTGGGCTGTCAACTCCCTATGAGTCCTCAAACGATATATCGCCAAGTCGGCCGGGACTCCCGTGGTCTTCCCCGCAAACACCGATTTACGTGCGCGTTTGGCGACGACGCCCATGGCGTCCAGTTCGCTCTGGGCGATCAGGTCGAGTGTCGAACCTGACACCATGACTCCACCCTTGGTGGCCCGTTCCATCACCCGCGCGGCGATGTTGACGTCGACACCGAGCCAGTCCGCCGCCAACCGCCGGGGCCGCCCGGTGTGGATCCCGACCCGCATCCGCGGCGTGTAGCCCGCCACCTCCACCGACTTCAACGCCTCCTTGGCGGCCAGCACGGCCCGCACCGCGACCGCCGGATCGCCGAAGACGGCCATGAGGCCGTCGCCCATCCGTTTGACGATGTGTCCGCCGGCGTCCAACAGCGGCGGCTCGACGGCCCGCGCCACCTGCCGCAGCAGGGTCAGCGCCGCCTCGTCGCCGGCCTGCAGGGACCACGACGAGAAGCCGACCAGGTCGGTGAACACCAACGTCACCTCGGGATTCGCCGGCCGCCGGGACACCGACTCGGTGAGCGCCTGCCACACCTGCAACACCCCGAGGCCGACCTCACGCGACACCGCGTCGCCATCCCCCAGCAGCCGGTCGGCGGCTCGCGCGGCGGCGCGCGGGCCACCTTCGCCGGCCGTGGAGAGCGGGTCGCCGAACTCGGGATCGCCGGGTAGCAGGCGTCGCGCCCGGCGGATGAAGGCCACCGCGCCGGGGCTGCGGTTTCGGCTGTGCAACCACTGCGTCGCACCCTGCACCGAGACGAGGGAACCGCGCGGCCGATCGGACGGCGTCACCGACGATCCTTCGGGCTCGCCCGAATTCGAATCGCGACGCGCGAGTTCCACCTGGCCAGGTTATTTCCTCCCGCGGGAGGCGGGCAACGACGGTCCCGCAGTTGTGGCACAGCTCGCAGCGTATGGGCTGATCACAGCGGCGCCACACCGCTGTGGAAGCTCGATAACAACTCGCGGGCACGCACGGCCGAAATCGTAGACAACGTACGTTGTCAAAGTTATCGTGAGCCCAGGAGGCCGAGATGACTGCCATTCCAACGACATCCGACGATCCGCTCGGACCGGATTCCCTGACGTGGAAGTACTTCGGCGATCTCCGCACGGGGATGATGGGCGTGTGGATCGGCGCGATCCAGAACATGTATCCGGAGCTGGGTGCGGGCGTCGAGGAGCATTCGATCCTGCTGCGCGAGCCCCTGCAGCGGGTGGCCCGCTCGGTGTACCCGATCATGGGCGTCGTCTACGACGGTGACCGGGCGGCGGCGACCGGGCAGCAGATCAAGAGCTACCACCACACCATCAAGGGCGTCGACGCGTCCGGGCGCCGGTATCACGCGCTGAACCCGGAAACGTTCTACTGGGCGCACGCCACCTTCTTCATGCTGGTGATCAAAGTGGCCGAATACTTCTGCGGGGGCTTGACCGAGGCCGAGAAGCGGCAGCTGTTCGACGAGCACGTGCGGTGGTACCGGATGTACGGGATGAGCATGCGCCCGGTGCCCGGCTCCTGGGAGGAGTTCTGCGAGTACTGGGACCGGGTCTGCCGCGAACAGCTCGAGATCAACCAGGCGACGCTGGACATCTTCCAAATCCGGATCCCCAAACCGAAATTCGTGTTGATGCCCACGCCGATCTGGGACCAGATGTTCAAGCCGCTGGTCGCGGGTCAGCGCTGGATCGCGGCCGGCCTGTTCGAGCCCGCGGTCCGCGAGAAGGCGGGCATGCGCTGGACGCCGGGCGACGAGGTGCTGCTGCGCCTGTTCGGCAAGCTCGTCGAACTGGCCTTCCTGGCGGTTCCCGACGAGATCCGGCTGCACCCGCGGGCGCTGGCCGCCTATCGCCGGGCCGAGGGCCGGCTGCCCAGCGACGCGCCGTTGGTGGAGGCGCCGACGTTCATGGCACCGCCGCGCGACCGCCGCGGGCTGCCCATGCATTACTTCCCGCCGCGGCCGCGCTCGCCCCTGGACCCGGCCAAAGCTCTCATGGAACGCGCCGGCTCGCTGGTGCACGGGACGCTCTCGCTGGCGGGCCTGCGGCCCGCCCGGGGGCGCGTCAGGGCCGCTTGAACATCCCCAGCGCCTGCGCGCTCTGGTAGAGACAGATGGCCGCGGCGGAGGCCACGTTCAGGCTCTCGGCACCGCCGGCCATCGGGATGCGCACGCGATGATCGGCCGCCGCCGCGACTTCGGTTGGCAGACCGTGGGATTCGGGCCCGAACAACCACGCCGTCGGCCTGCCGAGCAGTTCGGCGGCCTCGTCGAGCCGGGTCTCACCGTCGACCGTGGTCGCCAACACCTGCAGCCCCGCATCGCGCAGGGCACCCAGCGCGGCGAGAGTGTCCGGCGCGGCGGCGACCGGGATCGAGAAGATGCTGCCCGTTGAGGCGCGCAGACACTTGCCGTTGTACGGGTCGACGCTGTACCCGCCGAGGATCACGCCCTGGGCGCCCATGGCGTCGGCGATGCGAATGACCGTGCCCGCATTGCCCGGCTCGCTGATCTCGACGGCGACCGCGATCAGCCGGGGCGAACCGGCAGCCACGTCCGCCAGCCGGGTCGCCGGCATTTCGCAGACGGCGACCAGTCCGGCGGGGGTGACGGTGTCGGACAGCGCCTTGGCGGCCCGCTCGCTGACCAGATGGACCGGAAAGTGCTGTGCGCCAAGCAAAGACGCATACCGTTGCGCGGCGGCCTCGGTGACGAAGACATCGCGGACCAGACCGCGGGCGGCAGCGGCCTCGACCAGGTTGGGGCCCTCGGCAAGGAATCGCCCCGCCCGCCGGCGGCCGACGTGGCGATGCAGTTTGACCGCCGCGGCGACCCGGGCCGAACGTTCGGTCAGCAGGGGCTAGGCGGCCTCTCCGGAATCCGAGGGCGCGTTGACATCCTCGGGCAGCGCGGCCCGGGCCACGTCGACCAGCGCGGTGAACGCCGCGGGGTCGGTGATCGCGATGTCGGCGAGGTTCTTGCGGTCCACCTCCACACCGGCGGCCTTCAAACCCTGGATCAGCCGGTTGTAGGTGATGTCGTTGGCGCGCGCGGCGGCGTTGATCCGCGAGATCCACAGTTTCCGGAACTCGCCCTTGCGCGCGCGGCGGTCGCGGTACGCGTAGTTCAGCGAATGCAGCTGCTGCTCTTTGGCTTTGCGGTACAGCCGCGAGCGCTGGCCGCGATAGCCCTTCGAGGCCTTGAGAATGCTGCGCCTCTTCTTGTGGGCGTTGACCGCCCGCTTCACGCGTGCCATGGAAGTTCCTGCTCTCCTGAAAGTAACTTGAAAAGTAATGGTCGGTGCCGGCACCGGCTGGCCCCGGCGCTGGGGTCAGCCGTTCAGCAGCGCGTTGACTCGCTTGGTGTCGTTGGCCGCCACGGTGGTGCGGCCTTCCAGCCGACGAGTCCGGGTGGACGGCTTGTGCTCGAACAGGTGCCGGCGATTGGCTTTTTGGCGGACGATCTTGCCGGTTCCGGTGCGCCGGAACCGCTTCGAAGCCCCGCTGTGGGTCTTGGCCTTGGGCATGTTTCCTCTACTTCTTGCTATTCGTCTCAGGTCAGTTGGCTGAAGGGTTGGTGTCGGCGGCCGCATCGATGTCCGATGCCGCGCCGTCGCCGGGCCCTTCGGGGTGTCGCGCCCTGGCGCGAGTCTTCGCGCCGCGGTGCGGGGCCAGCACCATCGTCATGTTGCGGCCGTCCTGCTTGGCGGACGTCTCGACGAAGCCGTATTCGGCGACGTCCGCGCCCAGCCGCTGCAGCAGGCGGTAGCCCAGCTCGGGCCGCGACTGCTCACGCCCGCGGAACATGATGGTGACCTTCACCTTCGATCCCGCCTCCAGAAAGCGGATCACGTGGCCCTTCTTGGTCTCGTAATCGTGATCGTCGATCTTTGGTCGCAGCTTTTGCTCTTTGACGACGGTCTGCTGCTGGTTCCGGCGGGATTCGCGCGCCTTTTGCGCCGCCTCGTATTTGAACTTGCCGTAGTCCATGATCTTGCAGACCGGGGGTCTGGCGTTCGGGGCAACTTCGACAAGGTCGAGATCGGCGTCCGCAGCGACGCGGAGTGCGTCTTCGATGCGCACTATGCCTACCTGCTCTCCCCCGGGGCCGATCAATCTGACTTCAGGTACGCGGATGCGCTCGTTGACGCGGGTCTCAGTGCTGATGGGGCCTCCCTTGTTGGGCTTATGGGTTTTGCGATCACGGCCAGGGCCTGGGTCCGTTTCGGATTCAGCGGCGGAAACACCACACCATCAGCAGAAAAGCCCTGCAATAGCAGGGCCCAATGCCGACCGATCACGGCTTGCAACTGGCCAAGCCGCCCGCGTAGCCCGCGGATCAGACATGCGCGATGTCTGTGACCGGACCGCCAAGCCTTGAAAAATCTCGTGGCTCGCGGTGGGAGTGGGACTCCACTTACTGTTCCTGGCCTTCGCCGGGATGGTCGCGAACGCTAGTTTAGCAGCCACGGGGCGGCTTTTCGCACTTCGCCTCCGACCCCGGTCCGGCGCCCCTCGGCGACGGGGCGAACTATTGCCGACCGCTCTTAGCGCTTCGCCAAGCTTTTCACGGATTGAGGGCATATCCTCGCGGTCTGTGACACTCGCTTCGTCCCGTTCGGGGCCCCGCGGTCGGTCGCATTCCCGGTATCGCTGGGTGCCGGCGGCGGCCGGGTGGATCGTGGGCGTCATCGCGACGGTGTCGTTGCTGGCCAGTGTGTCCCCGGGGCTCCGGTGGCTGATCAAGGTCCCCCGCGAGTTCATCAACGACTACCTGTTCAACTTCCCCGACACCAGCATCGCGTGGTCGTTCGTGCTGGCGTTGCTGGCCGCGGCCCTGACCGCGCGGAAACGGATCGCCTGGATGGTGTTGCTGGGCCAGATGATCATCGCCGCCGGGCTGAACGCCGCCGACATCGCCGCGGGCGACAACACCGCGACCGAGACGTTCGGCGAGAACCTCGGGTTCGCGGTGCACATCGTCGCGATCGTGCTGCTGGTGCTGGCCTATCGGGAGTTCTGGGCCAAGGTCCGTAGGGGCGCGCTGGTCAAAGCCGCGGCGGTGCTGGTGGCCGGGGACGTGATCGGGATCCTGGTGTCGTGGGGCCTGGTCGAGTTGTGGCCCGGAACGCTGGCGCGCCAGGACCGCCTGCCCTACGTCGCCAACCGGGTGGTCGGGTTCGCCCTGGCCGATCCGGACCTGTTCACCGGCAGGCCGCACCTGTTCCTCAACGCCATCTTCGGGCTGTTCGGCGCGCTGGCGCTGATCATGGCGACCATCGTGCTCTTCCAATCGCAGCGCGCCGAAAACGCGCTGACGGGCGAGGACGAGTCGGCCATCCGCGGGCTCCTCGAGCTGTACGGCAAGAACGACTCGCTCGGCTACTTCGCGACCCGCCGCGACAAGTCGGTGGTGTTCGCGCCGAGCGGCCGCGCCGCCATCACCTACCGCGTCGAGGTGGGCGTGTGCCTGGCCAGCGGCGACCCGATCGGCGACCCGCGGGCGTGGCCGCAGGCCATCGACGCCTGGCTGGGGCTGTGCCAGACGTACGGGTGGGCCCCGGGCGTCATGGGCGCCAGCTCGCAGGGGGCGCGGGTGTACCGGGACGCCGGGCTGAACGCGCTCGAGTTGGGCGACGAGGCGATCCTGCGGACGGCCGACTTCCGGCTGTCGGGCCCCGACATGCGCGGGGTGCGCCAGGCCGTGACCCGCGCCCGCCGTGCCGGGCTGACCGTGCGCATCCGGCGGCACCGGGACATCCCGGCCGAGGAGATGGCCGCGACCATCACCCGCGCCGACGCCTGGCGTGACACCGAGACCGAGCGCGGCTTCTCCATGGCGCTGGGCCGGCTCGGTGACCCGGCGGACGGGGATTGCCTGCTGGTCGAGGCGCTGGACCGGGACGGCACCGTCGTGGCGATGCTTTCGCTGGTCCCGTGGGGAACCACGGGTGTCTCCCTGGACGTGATGCGCCGTTCCCCGCAGTCCCCCAACGGCACCATCGAGCTCATGGTCAGCGATCTCGCCCTGACCGCCGAAACCCTTGGGATCAGCCGGATTTCGCTGAACTTCGCGATGTTCCGCTCGGCGTTCGAACAGGGCGCCCAGCTCGGCGCCGGCCCGGTCGCCCGGTTGTGGCGCGGGCTGCTCCTGTTCTTCTCTCGGTGGTGGCAGCTGGAGACCCTGTACCGCTCGAACATGAAATACCAGCCCGAATGGGTTCCGCGCTATGCCTGCTACGAGGACGCGCGCCTGATCCCCCGGGTGGGCGTCGCCTCGGTGATCGCGGAGGGCTTCCTGGTGCTGCCCTTCACCCGGCGCAAGACTCACACCGGGCACCACCCCGCCGTGCCCGCCAGGCTGGCGGAGTCGGGCCTGCTGCATCACGACGGCTCGGCCCCCGACGTGAGCGGGATACAGCGGCGAAACGACGACGCGGAACTGGAAGAGTCGAGAGCCCGCCTGCCCGAGCAGGTGCGGGTCCGGCTGGCCAAACTGAAGGTCCTGCGGCGCAACGGCATTGACGCCTACCCGGTGGGATCGCCGCCCAGCCACACCATCTCCCGGGCGCTCGAGGCCGACGACCAGGAAACCATTTCGGTATCGGGACGCATCCTGCGGATACGCGACTACGGCGGCGTGCTGTTCGCCCAGCTGCGGGACTGGTCGGGCGAATTGCAAGTGCTGCTGGATAATTCACGCCTGGAGCACGGCCGCACCGCGGACTTCACCGCAGCGATCGATCTCGGCGACCTGGTCGAGATGACCGGGCACATGGGTTTTTCCAAGAACGGCACCCGCTCGCTGATCGTGCGCGAGTGGCGGATGATCGGGAAATGCCTGCGGCCGCTGCCGAACAAGTGGAAGGGGCTGACGGACCCGGAGGCGCGGCTGCGGACTCGCTACGTCGATTTGGCGGTCAACCCCGAGTCCCGCGAGCTGATCACGGCCCGCAGCAGCGTCCTGCGCTCCGTCCGGGATACGTTGTTCGCCAACGGGTTCGTCGAGGTCGAGACGCCGATCCTGCAGCAGATCCACGGCGGGGCGACCGCCCGGCCGTTCGTCACCCACATCAACACCTACGACATGGACCTGTTCCTGCGGATCGCGCCCGAGCTGTATCTGAAGCGGTTGTGCGTCGGCGGCGTGGAGCGGGTGTTCGAGCTGGGCCGGGCCTTCCGCAACGAGGGCGTCGACTTCAGCCACAATCCCGAGTTCACGCTGCTGGAGGCGTACCAGGCGCACGCCGACTACACGGTCTGGATCGAAGGCTGCCGCGAGCTCATCCAAAACGCCGCGCAGGCCGCCAACGGGGAGCAGACCGTGCTGCGGCCCCGCGGTGACGGCCGCCTGCAGCCGATCGACATCTCTGGAGACTGGCCGGTGAAGACCGTGCACGACGCGGTGTCCGAGGCGCTCGGGGAACACGTCGATCCCGACACGCCCCTGGCCGTTTTGCGCAAACTCTGCGACGCCGCCCGGATTCCGTATCGGGCGCAGTGGGACGCCGGCGCGGTGGTGCTGGAGCTTTACGAACACCTGGTCGAGGACCGGACCGAGCGCCCGACGTTCTACATCGACTTCCCCACTTCCGTCTCGCCCTTGACCCGGCCGCACCGCAGCCGGTGCGGCGTCGCCGAGCGGTGGGACCTGGTGGCCTGGGGGATCGAACTGGCGACCGCCTACAGCGAGCTCACCGATCCGGTGGAGCAGCGGCGCCGCCTGCAGGAGCAGTCGCTGCTAGCCGCCGGCGGCGACCCCGAGGCGATGGAGCTCGACGAGGACTTCCTGCACGCCATGGAGTACGCAATGCCGCCCACCGGCGGGCTCGGCTTGGGCATCGATCGGCTTGTCATGCTCATAACCGGCCGCAGCATCCGCGAGACGCTGCCATTTCCGCTGGCCAGGCCGCACTAGCTGTACTGACCACGGACGTTGGTGACGGCGTGGCGTGGTGACATGACGAAGACCTCCGAGTGAAGTGCGAGCTGTCAAGGAACGCACTGCTCACAATCGGAGGTCTTCGTGTCCCACCGTAATGCTCCATTGTCTGAAACCGGTCGGCTGCGGCTGGCCCGGTGTGTTGTTGATGATGGCTGGCCGCTGCGGCGGGCCGCCGAGCGGTTCCAGGTGTCGGCGACCACCGCGGCGCGCTGGGCCGGGCGGTACCGCGCCGCCGGGGCGCCGGCAATGGTTGATCGCAGTTCACGCCCGCATCACAGCCCTCGCCGCACACCCACGCGCACCGAGCGCCGCATCATTAAAGTTCGGGTGATCCGCAGGTGGGGACCCGCTCGAATCGGTTACCTACTCGGCATCCATCCCTCCACGGTGCATCGCGTGCTCACCCGTTACGGGATGGCCAGACTCCGTTGGCTAGACCGCCCCACCGGTCGGGTGATCCGCCGCATCGACTCGGCTAGGTGCGGCGAGCTAGTGCATGTCGATGTCAAAAAACTGGGCAAGATCCCCGCCGGCGGTGGTTGGCGGATGCTGGGCCGATCGCTGGGCAAACGCAATTCTCAAGCTCATCGATCGATTCGGATGACCGCGCGCCACCCCGCGATCGGGTACCACTTCCTACACACCGCCATTGATGGCCACTCGCGCCTGGCCTACACCGAGCTGCTGGCTGACGAACGCAAAGACACTGCGGCAGCGTTTTGGATCCGCGCTGATGCCTGGTTCACCGCGCACGGCATCACGGTACGGAAAGTATTGACCGACAACGGGTCCTGCTATCGATCCCAGGCCTTCACCGACGCACTCGGAGCTATCGAGCATCGCCGCACCCGCCCCTATCGGCCGCAAACCAACGGCAAAGTGGAGAGATTTCACCGCACGCTAGCCGACGAATGGGCCTACGCCCAGCTCTACACCAGCGACGCCGAACGCTGCCACGCCTTCACTGCCTGGCTCCACACCTACAATCACCACCGCGGCCACACCGCACTCGGCGGCCAACCACCCGCCAGCCGCGTACCTAACCTCTCAGGTCAGTACAACTAGCCGGCGCCAGGACACGCGCGCGGTCCATGGCGAACATTCGGTGAATACGTTCCAGGCCGGTTAACAATCGATCACAATGAAAGCCGTGACCGCGTCGACGACCAACGCCACGACGCAGTTGCTGGCAAGCGCTCACACTTCCCTGATGCACGGCTGGCTGCCGATCACGATTCAGGTGGTGGCCGCGGTGGCGCTGACGCTGGCCGTCGGCTGGCGCTCGCGCCGGTGGCGGACGGTGTGGTTGCCGGCGGCCGCGGCGGCCGGTGCTGCCGCCGCCTACCTGACGCACTGGTACATCGTCGACCGTGGCCTGTCCGACGAACCAGCGCCGGCCGCGCTGTGGCTTTGGATCGCGTTGACCGGTACGGCGGTGGCGGTGCTGATCCTGGGGTGGCGGGGCGCCCGCCGCTGGCGGCGCTGCGCCGGGCTGCTGGCCGTGCCGTCGTGCGCGCTATGCGCCGCCCTGGTGCTCAACCTGTGGGTCGGCTACTTCCCGACCGTGCAGGCGGCGTGGGGCCAGCTGACGTCCGGTCCCCTGCCCGATCAGACCGACCCGGCCACCGTCACCGCGATGGCCGCCAAACGGGCGCGGCCGCCGCACGGCAGCGTAGTCCCGGTGGTCATCCCGTCCGACGCCTCGCATTTCAAGCACCGCGGTGAGCTGGTGTACCTGCCGCCGGAATGGTTCACCAGCAGCCCGCCGCCGGCGCTGCCGACCGTCATGATGATCGGGGGGCAGTTCAACACGCCCGCCGACTGGACCCGCGCGGGCAACGCGGTCAAGTCGATCGACGACTTCGCGGCCGCCCACGACGGCAAGGCCCCGGTGCTGGTGTTCGTCGACTCCGGCGGGGCCTTCAACAACGACACCGAATGCGTCAACGGCAGCCGCGGTAACGCCGCCGACCACCTGACCAAAGACGTTGTGCCGTATATGGTTTCCCAGTTCGGCGTCAGCCGCGACCGGTCCAGCTGGGGCATCGCCGGCTGGTCGATGGGCGGGACCTGCGCCGTGGACCTGACCGTCATGCACCCCGACATGTTCAGCGCCTTCGTCGACGTGGCCGGCGACTTCTTCCCGAACGCCGGGAACAAGGCCCAAACCATCGCCCGGCTCTTCGGCGGAAATGCCGACGCGTGGGCGGCATTCGACCCCACCACGGTGATCAGCCGGCACGGGCCCTACCGCGACGTGGCCGGCTGGTTCGCGATATCCGCGGACAGCCCGGCGGCACCGCGTCACGACCCGGTCATGACCGATAGTGGCGCGATCCTGCTGGCCAGCCGGCAGGCGGCCGCCGACCCCGGCAACCAGGCCGCGGCCGCCTATGCACTGTGTGCGCTCGGGCGCGCCAACGGGATCGACTGCGCGGTGCTGGCGCAGCCAGGCCGACACGATTGGCCGTTCGCTGACCGGGCCTTCGCCGCCGCGTTGCCGTGGCTGGCCGGCCGGCTGGGCACGCCGGGAGTTCCGCGGACCGCGTTGCCCGGCACCGCCCCCGCGCCCGCCGCCCCGGTCGTCGTCCCGGCCGACCATTCCACTCCCGCCGGGCGGTAGCCGCCGATGCTTTCGGTTGCGGGGGTTCGGCGCGCGATCTTTGCGCGGCACTGCAACCCGTGGAGCGCCTGGACCCGCTGGGCGAGCACGCCGCTGATCCTGGTGCCGCCGTGGACGCGGCGCCGCAGCCATGCGGCGTGGATTGCGTTGTGGCTGGCGGTCAACCCGTTCGTGTTCGGCAAGCCGGCCCACGAGCGGGCGTGGTCGACGCGGGCGATGCTGGGCGAGGAGTTGTGGATCAGCCGTCGTCCCCGGGATGCGGCCATGGTGGTCAGCGCGCTGACGTCGGTGGCCGCACTGGGTGCGGTCGTCGCCGCTTGCCGCCACCGCGCGCTGCCGGCGGCGGCCGCGGTCGCGGTGCAGATGGCGTTGACGCTGGTGTACTGGGAGCAAATGGTGCGCTATTTCGAGCGGGAGCGTGGCTATGCCTGATCAACCAACCCCACCCGATCCCGGCTATGACAGCGCCGGTGTGCCGACCTTCGAATCCGTCCGCGAGAAGATCGAAACCCGGTACGCGACGGCGCAGGGCGCCGCGGAGCTCGATGCGGAGTCGGCCGAGGGCCGGTCGGTCGAGGAACAATACGAGGAGCGCGAGCGCGCGGCGGCCGAGCGGTTGGCGCGGATCCGCGAATCGATGCGCCCGCACGACAGCCACGAATCATAAACCGCTGCGCGGTTTTTCGGCGCGTCGTCGCAGACGATTATGTGTCGCGAAGCGCCTTAGGCTCGCTAGGCGGTGACCTTGCGCCGCCGGTTCGACCGCTGCGGCGGGGCGGCGCGGCCGATCACCTCGGCGAGGAACTTCCCCGTGTAGCTTTCCGGCACGGCGGCGATGCCCTCTGGAGTGCCCTCGGCGACGACGGTTCCGCCCTCGGCGCCACCCTCGGGCCCCATGTCGACGATCCAGTCCGACGTCTTGATGACGTCCAGGTTGTGCTCGATGACGATGACCGTGTTGCCCTTGTCCACCAGGCCGTTGATGACCTTGAGCAGCTTGCGGATGTCGTCGAAATGCAGCCCGGTGGTGGGCTCGTCGAGGATGTAGATGGTCCGCCCCGTCGAGCGTTTCTGCAGCTCGGCGGCCAGCTTGACCCGCTGCGCCTCGCCGCCGGACAACGTCGGGGCGGGCTGGCCCAACCGGACGTAACCCAGGCCGACGTCGACCAGCGTGCGCAGGTAGCGGTGAATGCCGGTGATCGGCTCGAAGAACTCCGCCGCCTCCTCGATCGACATGTCCAGCACTTCGGAGATGGTCTTGCCCTTGTAGTGCACTTCCAGGGTTTCGCGGTTGTAGCGCGCACCGTGGCAGACCTCGCACGGCACGTACACGTCGGGCAGGAAGTTCATCTCGATCTTGATGGTGCCATCGCCCGTGCAGGCCTCGCAGCGGCCGCCCTTGACGTTGAACGAGAACCGACCCGGCTGGTAGCCACGGACTTTGGCCTCAGTGGTGGCCGCGAACAGCGTCCGGATCTTGTCGAACACGCCGGTGTAGGTGGCCGGGTTGGACCGCGGCGTGCGACCGATCGGCGATTGGTCGACCCGCACCAACTTGTCCAGGTGGTCCAGACCCGTCACCCGGGTGTGCCGCCCGGGCACCAGTCGCGCGCCGTTGAGCCGGTTGGCCAGCACGGTGGCCAGGATGTCGTTGACCAGAGTCGACTTGCCGGAGCCGGACACGCCGGTCACCGAGGTGAGCACCCCGAGCGGGAAGGAGACGTCGATGCCGCGCAGGTTGTGCTCCCGCGCGCCGACGACGGTGAGCTGGCGCCGGCGGTCGACGGGACGCCGGATCGCCGGCATCTCGATGGCTTCCTTGCCCGACAGGTAGGCGCCGGTGATCGAGTCCTTGTTGGCCAGCAACTCAGCGTAGGTCCCGCTGTGCACGATCTGGCCGCCGTGCTCCCCGGCCCGGGGGCCGATGTCGACGATCCAGTCGGCGTGGGCGATGGTGTCCTCGTCGTGTTCGACGACAATCAGCGTATTCCCCAAATCCCTTAGCCGCGTGAGGGTTTCGATGAGGCGACGGTTGTCGCGCTGGTGCAGGCCGATGGACGGCTCGTCGAGCACGTAGAGCACGCCCACCAGGCCGGACCCGATCTGGGTGGCCAGCCGGATGCGTTGCGCCTCGCCGCCGGACAGCGTGGCCGCGGCGCGCGACAGCGACAGGTAGTCCAGCCCCACGTCGAGCAGAAAGCCGAGCCGCGACTGGATTTCCTTGAGCACCTGCCCGGCGATCGCCTGCTCGCGGGGACCCAGGGTGAGCGCGTTCAGGAAGTCCGAGCAGTCCGAAATCGACAGCTCGGACACCTCGGCGATGGACTTCTTACCGCGTCCCCCCGCGGCCAGCGTCACCGCCAGGATCTCCGGCTTGAGCCGGGTGCCCTCGCACTCCGGGCACGGCACGTCACGCATGAAGCCCTCGTAGCGTTCCTTCATCTGCTCGGATTCGGTCTGGGCCATCTTGCGCTGCAGGAACGCCAGCACGCCCTCGAAATCGGCGTAGTAGGAACGGGTTCGGCCGTACCGGTTGCGGTAGCGCACATGCACCTGGTGGTCGGAGCCCTCCAGGATCGCCTTGCGCGCCTTGGCCGGCAGCTTGCGCCACGGCGTGTCGACGTCGAAGCCCATCTCGTCACCCAGGCCGGCCATCATCCGGGTGAAGTACTCCGCGGTGTGGCCCGTCGACCACGGCGCCACCGCGCCCTCGGCCAGGGTGCGCTCGGGATCGGGCACCACCAGGTCCGGGTCGACCTCTTTGCGGATGCCCAGGCCGGTGCACTCGGGGCAGGCGCCGTAGGGCGAGTTGAACGAGAACGACCGCGGTTCCAGGTCGTCGACCGCCAGCGCGTGCCCGTTGGGACAGGCCAGCTTCTCGGAGAAGCGCTGCTCGCGGTTGTGCGCGTCGTGCTCGTGATCGACGAACTCCAGCACCACGATGCCGTCGGCCAGATTCAGCGCGGTCTCCACCGAATCGGTGAGCCGCTGCTTGGCGCTGGCCTTGACGGTGAGGCGGTCCACCACCACCTCGATGTCGTGCTTCTCCTGCTTCTTCAGCTTGGGCGGGTCGGTCAGCGGATGCACCACGCCGTCGACCCGCACCCGGCTGTAGCCCTGCGCGTTGAGCTTCTCGAACAGGTCGGCGAACTCGCCCTTGCGGGTGCGTACCACCGGGGCGAGCACCAGGAAGCGGGTGCCCTCCGGCATCGCCAGCACCTGGTCGACGATTTGCTGGGGCGTCTGACGGGCGATCCGCTCACCGCAGACCGGGCAGTGCGGCGTGCCGGCGCGCGCGTACAGCAGCCGGAGGTAGTCGTACACCTCGGTGATGGTCCCGACGGTCGATCTCGGGTTGCGGTTGGTCGACTTCTGGTCGATCGACACCGCCGGGGACAGGCCCTCGATGAAGTCGACGTCCGGTTTGTCCATCTGCCCCAGGAACTGGCGGGCATAGGCGGACAGCGACTCCACGTACCGGCGCTGGCCCTCGGCGAAGATCGTGTCGAACGCCAGCGACGATTTGCCCGACCCCGAAAGCCCGGTGAAGACGATCAGCGCGTCGCGCGGCAGGTCGAGGTCGACGCCCCGCAGGTTGTGTTCGCGGGCGCCCTTGACGATCAGGCGGTCAGCCACGCTGCCCTCTCTCAGTGGATCTTTAGGTGCTGTAGCCGTTGATGCGCACGGCGCTTTCCATGCTATGTGCCCATACCGACAAGCAACGTTCGACCAGTAACGTGGCCGCTATGACTGCACCGGGCGAGCCGAGCGACAACTACACCGGACACGTCGACCCTGGTACGGCGGCCCGCCGGACCCTACCCGGCGCCACGATCCTAAAGGCGTCGGTGGGTCCCCATGACAACAATGCGTATTTGGTGACGTGTTCCGCTACCGGCGAAACCCTGTTGATCGACGCCGCCAACGACGCGGACGTCCTGATCGGCCTGACCCGGCGGTACGCGCCCAAGGTGTCGCTGATCGTGACCAGCCATCAGCACTTCGACCACTGGCAGGCGCTGGAGGCCGTCGCCGCGGCCACCGCGGCGCCGACCGCCGCCCACGCGATCGACGCCGGGCCGCTGCCGGTCAAACCGGACCGTTTGCTGGCGGGCGGCGACACCGTCCGGATCGGCGAGCTGGTATTCGACGTCATCCACCTGCGCGGGCACACGCCCGGCTCGATCGCGCTCGCCCTCGACGGGCCCGCGACGGGCGGGGTGACCCAGCTGTTCACCGGGGACTGCCTGTTTCCGGGCGGTGTCGGCAAAACCTGGCAGCCCGGCGATTTCGCCCAGCTACTCGAAGACGTCACCACCCGGGTGTTCGACGTGTACGACGACTCCACCGTCATCTACCCCGGCCACGGCGACGACACCGTGCTCGGCACCGAGCGCCCTCACCTGGCCGAATGGCGCGAGCGGGGCTGGTAAGGCCCGCGCGACCGAAACTCCCTCCGCGGCACCCCGTGATGGGTAGCATGCGACGCAACATTCGCACTCTGCAAAGGTGATCCAGTTGGCGTCGACAGCGCAGACGTTGCGATCGCATCGGCCCGTCCCCCGTGTTTCACCGGCCCTCGTTGAACCGTCCGCACCGATGCCGGCCGCGCCGGCAATCCCGGCCGCTTAGGCGATGGGCGAACCGGAATGTTGTTTGCATCAATACCGCCGGAGATCACCTCCGGGAGGATGTATGCGGGACCGGGGTCCGGACCGATGTGGGCGGCCGCGGCCGCCTGGGACGGGCTCGGCGTCGAGCTGAATACGGCCGCCGCCGGGTACCGCGCCGTGGTATCCGGGTTGACCCTCGGTCCATGGCTGGGGCCGGCGTCGGCGTCGATGCAAGCCGCCGCCCTCCACTACGCGTCCTGGCTCAGCGCCACCGGGGAACAGGTCAAGCAGGCCGCCGCTCAGGCCCGGGCGGCGGCCACGGCCTACGAGGCGGCATTTGCCGCGACGGTGCCACCCCCGCTCATCGCCCAGAACCGGGCGTTGTTGACGACACTGGTGGCCACGAACATCTTCGGGCAGAACACTGCGGCCATCGCGGCCACCGAGACGCAATACGCCGAGATGTGGGCTCAGGACGCATCCACGATGTACGCCTACGCGAGCGGGGCGGCGGCCGCATCAAACCTGACACCCTTCACCGACCCACCGCAGGACAGCAACCCGGTGGGAACGGAAGTCCAAGCCGACGCTGTTAATCGCGCGACCGGCACGTCGGCGGCGGGCAACACCCGCAACGCGCTGTCGCAAGTGGTTTCCACCGTGCCCAACGTGCTGCAAACGCTTGCCGGGAGCCCGGGCGACCCGACGCTGTCGGACATTTTCAATGTCACGGCCAGCGGTACCTATGTCGCGAGCGGGGTGCTGTTCATCCTCGGCCCCCTGCTCGCGGGCCCGATCGGCGCCGCGTTGCCGGCTTCGGCGTTGGGGTTCGGCGCACCCGCGCTCGGCGCCGCCGGAGCCGCGGCCCTGTTGAGCGACAGCTCGCCGGCCCCGTCGCCCGGGCACACCGAGGTATTGGCGGCCGCCGGCCGGGCGGCATCGGTCGGGGGGATGTCGGTGCCGGCCGCCTGGGCCGGTGCGGCTCCCGAATTCACCAGAGCGGCTGCGGCGCTGCCGGCACCCGCCCTGGTCGGATTCACGCAGGCCGAGGCCGACGGCATGGGGCCCGGATCGGCTGCGTTGCTGCCCGGCAGTCTGATGGCTGCCGCCGCCGGGGGTGGCGGGGCGGCGGGCGGCGGCTGGGCCGCCACGCGCGGCAGCGGGGTCGCGGAACGGGGCGGCGGACCCGCGCAAACCGACGGCGGTACGCGGACTCGGTACGCCGCCCCTCCAGCGATCGTCGCGCATGCGGCCCCGGGCGCGCACGGTCAGGCGAACCGGCCGGAAGCTGGTCAGCGCGGTGACAGCCTGCCCGGCGAGATGCTGCGCGAGGAGATCAACGGTCTGCGCAAGCAAATCGCCGAGTTGGCGATGGAGCGCGAAGTGTTGATGCGCTCACTCGCCTTGTGGGCCAAGGGATCGCCCGAGTAGCGGGGCGGGTAAGGCCGTCAGGCCGTGGTGTGGACGATCAGCACGTCGACCTTGGCCCGGCGTGAGACGTTGGCCGGCACGGATCCCAGCAGCCGGCCCGCGATCGTGCTCAGACCGACGTTTCCGACCACCAGCAGGTCCGCCTTTTCGTCCTCGGCCAGCTTGACCAGCGCGTCGACCGGGGCGCCGACGATCGGGCGCTCCTCGACGTTCTTGGCTCCGGCCTTGTGGGCCCGCTCCTTGGCGTCCTGCAGGATCGCGTAGATCGGCGCCGTGCCGGACACCTTGTAGCTCTCGTCGCGCAAGGCGTCGGCGGCCCGGGTGTCCTCATGCTGGGGCAGGTATGCGGACGCGACGATCAGCCTGGCGTCCGGGCCCGCGATCTGCGCCGCCCTGTCTACCGCACGCATTGACGAGTCCGAGCCGTCGGTTCCCACCACCACAGTCCGATAGGCGCCCATTTACCCTCCCAGTTTCGGTTGGTCAGCCAACCCAAGACAGTATCGCGTTTACCGCTTACAGGGGAAAGAGATTAGCGACACCGCGTGGCGCGGCGTGTCGACAATTTGCGGGGCCACGCTGGGCCAACGGACAATATCGCCGATGACAAATCAATCAAATGCACGGGGCTGAGGCGGAAAGCGTTGCATAACGCAGCTTTTCGCCGAATGCGTACGCCGCGGGCGAATAGGCCGGGGCAGATTTGTGACCCGTCCCGGCGATTCAGCTTTACAGTGACAAGCATCATGTCCATGCCCACCGTCGAGCAGCGTGTCGCGGACGAAGCCGAGGAACCCGCGCCCGCGCGTCCGCGCGGCCGACTGCTCGACCCGTGGGCGATCGCCGTGTTCGCGGCCGTCATCAGCGGCGCCTGGGCGTGCAGGCCCTCCCTGTGGTTCGACGAGGGCGCGACCATATCGGCCGCGGCGAGCCGGACCTTGTCCGAGCTGTGGCGGCTGCTGGGCCACATCGACGCGGTACACGGGCTGTATTACCTGCTGATGCACGGTTGGTTCGCGCTGTTCCCGCCGACCGAATTCTGGTCGCGGGCGCCCAGCGCCCTGGCGGTAGGCGCCGCCGCCGCCGGCGTCACGGTGTTCACCAGACAGTTCTCCACCCGGCCGACCGCGGTGTGCGCGGGTGTCATGTTCGCGATCCTGCCGCGCACCACCTGGGCGGGCATGGAGGCACGGCCGTACGCCCTCGCGGCCGCCGCGGCGGTCTGGCTCACGGTATTGCTGGTCGCCGCCGCTCGTCGCAACAGACCGCGATTGTGGATTTGCTACGCGCTGGCGTTAATGCTTGCGATTCTGCTCAATCTGAACTTGGTCCTGTTGGTGCCGGTTTATGCCGTGATGGTGCCGCTGTTGGCGCCCGAGAAAGCGCGCAAATCGCCGGTCATTTGGTGGGCGATCAGCTCGGCCGTCGCGGTCGCGGCCATGACGCCGTTCATGGTGTTCGCCCACGCCCAGGTTTGGCAGGTCAACTGGATTTACCCGGTCAGCTGGCATTACGCCTTCGACATCATCCTGCGCCAATATTTCGATCACAGCGTTCCGTTGGCCATCCTGTCCGCCGTGCTCATCGCGGCGGCGATCGCGGCCCGGCTGGCCGGCGCCCGGCCCCCGGCCGGCGACATGCGCCGACTGTTGATCGTCTGCTCGGCGTGGATCGTCATCCCCACCGCGCTGGTGGTCGTCTATTCGGCCGTCAACGAACCGATCTACTACCCGCGCTACCTGATCTTCACCGCACCCGCGATGGCCATCGTGCTGGCCGTTTGCATCGTCACGATGGCCCGCAGGCCCTGGCCCATCGCCGGCGTGGTGCTGGTCTGCGCCCTCGCCGCGGTGCCCAACTACCTGTTCACCCAGCGCTGGCCGTACGCCAAGGAGGGCTGGGACTACAGCCAGGTCGCGGATCTGATCAGCTCCCATGCCGCGCAAGGTGACTGTCTGATGGTGGACAACACGGTGCCCTGGCGCCCAGGGCCGATCCGCGCCCTGCTGGCCACCCGGCCGGCGGCGTTCCGGTCAGTGATCGACGTCGAGCGCGGGGCGTACGGGCCGAAGGTGGGGTCATTGTGGGACGGCCACGTCGCCGTCTGGCTGACGACGGCCAAAATCAACAAATGTCCTGCAATCTGGACCATTACCAACAAAGAACCGTCGCTGCCCGACCATCAATCCGGACCGTCATTGCAGCCCGGACCCGTATTCGGGCGCGCCCCGGCCTATCGATTCCCGAGTTATCTCGGTTTCCGCATTGTCGAACGGTGGCAGTTCCATAACTCGCAGGTGGTGAAGTCGACGCGCTGAGTCGCCGCTTTACCCGATGGCGTGAACCGCCATACCGAAGATCCGCCGGACTGAGTTCGGCGCGGGGCTAGCCGACCGGCTGCACCTGGCGCGCCCCGCGGGTGGCGCCGTAGGAGACCGCCACCCCGGCGGCGCAGAGGGCGGTGAACACCGTGAACAACCAGTGCGCCGCCATCCCGTCGCCGCCCTTGGTCGTGTTGACGACCACCCCGGCCAGACCGGCGGCGATCGCCGCGGAGATCAGTTGGACGGTGTTGATCGCCGCCGAGGCGGCGCCGCCTTCGGCCGGGTCGCTGACCGAGCCCATGGCCCGCGCCGACAGATGCGGCCAGGCCATCCCGATCCCGGTCCCCGCCACCAGCAGCGCCACCGCCCACAGCCCGGCGGTCCACGGGGAGGTGTCGCCGCGTCGGGCGACCGCAGCCAGGGCGAGACCGGACGCGGCCACGATCGGTGCGGCGACAATGACCCGCCCGACGGTTCGCGGGCTCTCGAGCGAGGCGCTGAGGATCTCGCTGACCGTCCAGCCCAGCGCCAGCGCGGCTCCCAGGAATCCCGCCGCTATCGGGGTCAGGTGCGCCAGCCGCTGGCCGAACAGCGGCACGTAGGTGTTGACCATCGCGGCGCCCATCAGCGCCCCCATGGTCAGATAGATCCACTTCAACGGTCCCGGCCCGAAGACGCTGGGCGGCAGGATCGCCGGGTGTATCCGCCAGTCGACGAGCACGAACAGGCCCACCAGCGCGATGCCGACGGCGAGCAGCGCGAACGTCGCAAGTATGTTGCTCGGAATCTGGGCGATGCTGACCGCCAGCGCGGAGGCGCCGAGCAGCAGCAGCGACCACACCGGGACCTTCATCGGCGCCGTCGCGGGCAGGCGCTCGACGCGGACGAGCGCGACCGGCACCAACATTGCCATCAAGCCGGTCAGCACCGCCATCGTCACGAAGGCCCATCGCCACAATCCCAGCTGGGCGAACAGGCCGCCCGTCGTGGGGCCAACCACCGTCGCCACGCCCCACATCGCCGACACCAGCGCCGAGCCACGCGTCCACAGCACGCGCGGCAGGGCGGAATTGATGACCGCGTACCCGAGGCCGGCCAGCAGGCCGCCGGCCACGCCCTGCAGGGCACGCCCAGCTATCAAAACCTGCATGTTCGGCGCCGCCGCGCAAACCAGGCTGGAGACGCCGAACACGGCGAGTCCGGTGAGGTACGACGAGCGCGCCCCGGCCCGCAGCAGCATCGGATTGACCATCGCCGCCGCCACCACGGACCCGACCAGGTACAAGGTCGTCACCCACGCGTACAGCCGGCTGCCGCCGATTTCGGCGATGGTGTTCGGCAACAAGCTGGTGGTCAGGAACTCGTTGGTGGCGTACAGGGCGACCCCGCCGGCCAGCAGGATGGAAGTCCTCAGGTACCTGGCCCCCAGCAGTTGGCGCCAGCCGCCGGTGACGGTCGCGGTGTCGGTCACCCTTCTACCGTATGGGGTGACTCGGGCGTGAAACTCGGAGATCTGGTGTCAGCAAACTCATTTCAGGCCGGCGGCGTCCATCCCACGTAGCTCCTTCTTCAGGTCGGCGATCTCGTCGCGGAAGCGTGCGGCCAGCTCGAATTGCAGGTCACGGGCGGCGGTCATCATCTGCTCGGTGAGGTCCTTGATCAGGTCGGCCAGTTCGGCGCGCGGCATGCTGGTCGTGTCGCGGCCCTCGAACACCCCGGCACTGACGGCGCGGCCCGGCTCGCCCTGGGCGCGCCGGCCCCGGGACATGCTGCGCCCCGAGCCGATTTCGACGGTCTCGCTGTCGTCGGCCTCGCGATAGACCTGGTCGAGGATGTCCGCGATCTTCTTGCGCAGCGGCTGCGGGTCGATGCCGTGGGCCTCGTTGTAGGCGATCTGCTTGGCCCGGCGCCGGTCGGTCTCGTCGATCGCCTCCTTCATGGAGTCGGTGATCGTGTCCGCGTACATGTGCACTTCACCGGAGACGTTGCGGGCGGCGCGGCCGATGGTCTGGATCAGGCTCCGGGACGACCGCAGGAAGCCCTCCTTGTCGGCGTCCAGGATCGCCACCAGCGACACCTCGGGCAGGTCCAGGCCCTCGCGCAGCAGGTTGATGCCGACGAGCACGTCGTACTCGCCCAGCCGCAGCTGGCGCAGCAATTCCACCCGGCGCAGCGTGTCGACCTCCGAGTGCAGATAGCGCACCCGGATGCCCATCTCCAGCAGGTAATCGGTGAGGTCCTCGGCCATCTTCTTGGTCAGCGTCGTGACCAGCACCCGCTCGTCGGCGTCCGTGCGCTTGCGGATCTCGCCGATCAGGTCGTCGATCTGCCCCTTGGTCGGCTTGACCACCACCTTCGGGTCGACCAGCCCGGTCGGCCGGATCACCTGCTCGACGAATTCGCCGCCGGCCTGGCTGAGTTCGTAGGGCCCCGGGGTGGCCGACAGGTACACCGTCTGCCCGATCCGGTCGGCGAACTCCTCCCACGTCAGCGGGCGGTTGTCGCACGCGGACGGCAACCGGAACCCGTACTCGACCAGGTTGCGTTTGCGGGACATGTCGCCCTCGTACATGCCGCCGATCTGCGGCACCGTGACGTGCGACTCGTCGATGACGAGCAGGAAGTCCTCCGGGAAGTAGTCGAGCAGGGTCGCCGGCGGCGAGCCCGGGCCGCGGCCGTCGATGTGACGCGAGTAGTTCTCGATGCCCGAACAGAACCCGACCTGCCGCATCATCTCGATGTCGTAGTTGGTGCGCATGCGCAGCCGCTGCGCCTCCAGCAGCTTGCCCTGGCCCTCCAGCTCGGCCAGCCGCTGCGCCAGCTCCTCCTCGATCGTGGAGATCGCGTGGGCCATCCGCTCGGGCCCGGCGACGTAGTGGGTGGCGGGGAAGATCCGCAGCGAGTCGACCTGGCGGATCACCTCGCCGGTCAGCGGGTGCAGGTAGTACAGAGCCTCCACCTCGTCGCCGAAGAACTCGATGCGCACCGCCAGCTCCTCATAGGACGGGATGATCTCGACGGTGTCGCCGCGCACCCGGAACGAGCCGCGGGTGAAGGACAGGTCGTTGCGGGTGTACTGCACGTCGACCAACAGCCGCAGCAGCGCGTCGCGGGGCACCTCGGTGCCGACCCGCAGCTCCACGGAGCGGTCCAGGTAGGACTGCGGCGTGCCCAGGCCGTAGATGCACGACACCGAGGCCACCACAACCACGTCGCGCCGCGACAGCAGCGCCGACGTCGCCGAATGCCGCAGCCGTTCCACGTCGTCGTTGATCGAGCTGTCCTTCTCGATGTAGGTGTCGGTCTGCGCGATGTACGCCTCCGGCTGGTAGTAGTCGTAGTACGACACGAAGTACTCAACCGCGTTGTGCGGCAACATCTCTCGCAACTCGTTGGCCAGCTGGGCGGCCAGCGTCTTGTTCGGCGCCATGACCAGCGTGGGCCGCTGCAGCCGCTCGATGAGCCAGGCGGTGGTGGCCGACTTCCCCGTGCCGGTGGCGCCGAGCAGCACCACGTCGCGCTCCCCCGCCTTGAGGCGGCGTTCCAGCTCGTCGATGGCGGCCGGCTGGTCGCCGGCGGGCTCGTGCGGGCTGACCACCTCGAAGCGGCCGCCGGCGCGCACGACCTCGTCGACCGCGCGGTATTCCGAATGTGCGAGTACCGGATGTTCCGTGGCGAAAGCCATGCCACCAGGGTAGAACCGCGCACCGACAAGTGTCGCGGGAGTGGTGGGCGCAGCCACATAAGCCACACCAGTACCTCCGCGGCACCACCAATCGGTCCGTGAAAGTGATAGCGCGGGCGATATCAAAGTCGAAGGTCACCCATTGGTGCGGACAAGCCGTGCCGGCTATCCCACCGACACGTCCGGATCCGGGTGACGGGACCGCACACTGCAGCAGATAACCGGCGTTCGAGGTGGTCATTGGCGAACACCGAGGTGCTCGGCCGGCCGCGTAAGCTGCCGGAGGTGTGCACGCCGGCGTGATCGAAGCCTGCCGCGGCGTAGCCGGCAGCGGAAGCGGCGTCGCGTCGTTGTCGCTGTTCTATGCCGGTTTCATGCGCTGGAAAATGCGGCTTCGCCGTTAGAGTTACCTCATCCATCCACCGAAGCACGAGACGTTCGACCTGATCGCCCGCACCAACACTGACCCCAAGGGCATCGTGCGGGCCGTGGACGAGTATGCGGTCCACCCGTGGGGCCTCTATGTGGCCCGGCCCACGCCGGGCCGCGTCCAGTTCCATTACCTCGAATCGTGGCTGCTGCCGTCGCTCGGCTTGCGCGCCACCGTCTTTCACTTCAATCCGGGCCATGAACGCGAACACGACTACTACCTCGACGTGGGCGAATACACGCCCGCACCCGATGTGTGGCGTTCGGAAGACCACTACCTCGACATCGAGGTCCGCACCGGCGACGGCGCGAACCTGGCCGACGTCGACGAGTTGCTGGAGGCCGTCCGCTACGGCTTGCTGTCCCCGGAGGTCGCCGAGCGGGCGGTGCGGCGCGCCGTGGACGCCGTAGCCGGGTTGGCCCGCAACGGCTACGACCTCGCCCGCTGGCTGGCCGGCCACGGGATGGAGCTGACGTGGCGCCAGACGTAGCGGCGGGTCTGCCCGCAGCGGCGCGCCAGGCGCTGCACGACGAGCCGGTCCCCGACTGGCGCTCCCCCATGCTGGCCACCCTGACCGACAAGCGGTTCTCAAATCCGCGGTGGATCTTCGAGCGCAAGTTCGACGGGATGCGCTGCCTGGCGTTCCGTGACGGCGACGGGGTGCGGTTGTTGTCGCGAAATCGCCAGCCGCTCAACGGGACCTATCCGGAGCTCGTCGACGCGCTGGCCGCGCAGCACTCCACACGCTTCGTGCTGGACGGCGAGGTGGTGGCGTTCGAGGGACGCCGCACCAGCTTCGCCCGGCTGCAGGGCCGCCTGGGCATCACCGACCCCACGGTGGCCCGCGCATCGCCTGTCCGCGTCTTCTACTACGTCTTCGACCTGCTGCACCTGGACGGCAAGTCCACGGTCGACGCCCCCCTGCTCTGGCGTAAGCGGCTGCTGCGCAATGCGATTGAATTCGGCGGCCCACTGCGCTACACCCCGCACCGCGTCGGGGACGGCCTCGCCGCTTATCGCGCGGCGTGCGAGCGCGGCGACGAAGGGGTGATCGCGAAACTGGCCGAGTCGCGATATGACGGCGGTCGCTCGAAGAATTGGTTGAAGTTCAAGTGCGTGCGCGACCAGGAGTTCGTGGTCGGCGGCTACACCAGCCCCAAGGGCAGCCGGGTCGAATTGGGCGCGCTGCTGCTGGGCTATTACGACGGCCGCGACCTCGTCTACGCCGGCAAGGTGGGCACGGGCTTCGACGAAGCGACGCTGCGCCGCCTGCACGAGCGGCTGTCGGCGATCGCGCGGGACACGCCGCCCTTCAGCCGCGGTCTGGTGCGGGAGGCCGGCGCCCATTGGGCGCGCCCCGAGCTGGTGGTCCAGATCGGTTTCACCGAGTGGACCCGGGACGGAAAGCTGCGCCACCCGCGTTACCTCGGCATCCGCACCGACAAAGACGCCGGCGGGGTCGTGCGGGAGAGCCGATGATGCCCCCCACTGACGTCGAGCCGACTCATCCGGATCGGGCCCTGCTTTCCGACGATGGGATCACCAAACGACTGGCCCGCCAACCCGATCCGTGGGCGAACCTGTCCCGGCACACCCGCTCACACTGCGGCCCGCAGCGACGACTGGACAGACTGCGTGCCTGAACTGCCTGACGTCGAAGGGTTCCGGCAGGAGCTGTCGGCCGCGCTTCCCGGCCGGCGGATTCGGCGCGTACGAGTAAAGGACCCCGGCATCCTGCGAAACACCACCGCGCAAACGCTCGCGCGCCGACTGACCGGTCACCGCTTCACTGCACCGCATCGGCACGGCAAGTGGCTGATCCTCGGCACGGACGGTCCGGCGCTGCTGATCCACAGCGGCATGACCGGCCACCCTTACTACGCCACCGACGGCGCTGACGAAATCGGGCACGAGCGACTGGTGGTGTCCCTGGACGAGAGTGAACTGCGCTACGCGGACCTCCGCAAACTGCGCGGCGTGTGGTTGGCCGACGACCAGCATGACGTCGAGCACATCACGGGGCCGCAGGGCCCCGATGCGTTGGGCATCGGGGCTGCCGGCGTTCCGCGACGCCCTGGGCGGCCGGCGGGGGCAACTGAAGACCACGCTGATGGACCAGTCGGTGATCGCCGGGCTCGGCAACCTGCTCGCCGACGAGATCTGCTGGCGGGCACGAATACGGCCCACGCGATCGGTTGCGCAGTTGGACGGCGAGGATCTCAGGGATCTGCACCGCGCGACGACGCAGGTGCTCCAGACCGCCGTGCGACATGGCCGGGTGCCCGGTCTGCCGCGTTGGCTCACCGCGGTCCGCGATGAACCGGGCCCTTGCTGCCCGCGTTGTGGCACGCGGCTGACCCGCGGTCGCGTGGGCGGCCGGACGTCGTGGTGGTGTCCACGCTGCCAGTCGTAACCGCTTGGTCGTCACAACACGCTCAGCGTAGTGTCAGCGACTATGAATCGCACCGGCCGCAGGCTGCTGCCGATCACCGCGGTGGCGCTCATCGCCGTTGGCTCCCAGCTGAGTACGGCGACCGCCCGGGCAGACCTGCACAACATCACCTACCGCGCCAGGATCGACGCCCTGACTACCGGCAGCCAGGCCACCTTCATCATCACCGGCAGTCAGACGAACACCACCAACCTTCCGTCCATGCCCGGCAACGTGTTCGAGGCCAACACGGTGCTGCCCGACCCGCGGCAAGCCGGCATGCGGATAGTGCTTCACTTCCCCTACGCGGCGAACGTGCACTGCGAGATCGACGTCGACGACAACGTTTTCACCCAGGCCGACGCATTCGTCCGGCCCGCGGCCGGGAATGCCGATCCCAATAGCGGTGCGCTGCAGTGCGGTGCGACTCCCAACCTGCTAGGGCTGCCATCCGGTTGAGTCGGCCCACTCCCACGCGCGCCGGTAGGCCTCGAGGAACCATGGCTCCTTGAAGTCGACGTAGGACGCGGTGTCGCCCTCGGCCTGAGCTGTGGCCGACTGCTTGACGGCCAGGTAGTCGGCGCGCGCCTCGGGGTTGGCCGACAGCCAGGCGACGAACAACAGGGCGAACTGCTGATTGGGCCAGCCATCCACCCGGATATGCACATTGGTCGGGCGCCCCGGATCAGCCGAGGCATGAATTCGTTTGCCCCACAACGCCGCATCGTCACCGTGGTCGTAGCGGTCGACGGCGCTGCGGGCCGCGGGCTTGGCGACGTCGGAGGTGATGCGCTCGATCCGCGGGTAACCGGCGGCGAGCAGCGGCTCGGCGAGTTCGTCGGCGACCGCCAGGGATTCGACGGTGATCTGCACGTCGATGACGTCCTTGGCGGGGAGATCCGGCACGGCGGTCGAACCGATGTGGTCGACGCGCATCGCCCGGTGGCCGCAGGCGGTCCTCAGCCGGTTGGCGATCCGCCGCGCCTGATCCGGCCAGCTCGGGTCGGGCGGCACCAACCGCGCCGCCGCCCGGGCGACCTGACGCCGACTCAGGTTGTGCGCGAAGGGCAGTATCCGGTTGTCCCACACGTCATGGGCCCGGCGCACCAAGTCGTCCGGGGTGCCGGAGTTGTCGACCCAGATGTCGGCGACGGCGCGGCGCTGCTCGTCGGTGGCCTGCGCGGCGATCCTGGCGCGGGCGTCCTCTTCGGGCATGCCGCGCTTCTCGACCAGCCGCCGCAGCCGCACCTCGACGTCGGCGTACACGATCACGACGAGCGGGAAAAGCGGCGCCATCCCCGATTCGACCAGCAGCGGAATGTCCTCGACGACAACGGCATCGTCGGGCACCGACGCGATGATTTCCGCACGGCGCTTGCCCACCAACGGATGCACGATGCCGTTCAGCCGCTGGCGCGTTTCGTCGTCCCGGAACGCCTTGGCCGCCAACGCGGGACGATCCAGCGACCCGTCGGGCAGCAGGATGTCGTGACCGAAGGCTTCGACAAGCGCCGCCAGGCCCTCGGTGCCCGGCTGGACCACCTCGCGCGCGATGACGTCGCCGTCGACGATGACCGCACCGCATTTCGCGAAGATGGCGGACAGCGCCGACTTCCCGGCGCCGATGCCACCGGTCAACCCGATACGCAGCATTGCGTGACCGCGGTTAGGCGTTGCCGGCGAGTTTCTCCCGCAGAGCGGCCAATTGGGCGTCGCTGGCCAGCGAACCGCCGGCCGCTTTCTCCGCAGGCGCACCGTTGCCGGTCGACTGCTCCGCACCGTGCCCGGCGGCCTCGGCCGCGGCGAACTTCTCCATCTGCGCGGTGTGCATCTTGTGCCGGCGCTCGGCCTCGGCGTAACGGGCCTCCCACTCGGCGCGCTGCTTCTCGAATCCCTCGAGCCATTCGTTGGTCTCGGCGTCGAAGCCCTCGGGGAAGATGTAGTTGCCCTGCTCGTCGTAGCTGTCGGCCATGCCGTACTTCGCCGGGTCGAACTCCTCGGTGTAGTCCTCGTTGGCCTGCTTGAGCGACAACGAGATCCGGCGGCGCTCCAGGTCGATGTCGATGACCTTGACCATCGCGTCGTCGCCGACGGCAACCACCTGGTCGGGCACCTCGACGTGGCGCTCGGCCAGCTCGGAGATGTGCACCAGGCCCTCGATGCCCTCCTCGACGCGGACGAACGCGCCGAACGGCACCAGCTTGGTGACCTTGCCGGGCACGATCTGGCCGATGGCGTGCGTGCGGGCGAAGTGCCGCCACGGGTCTTCCTGAGTCGCCTTGAGCGACAACGAAACCCGCTCGCGGTCCATGTCGACGTCGAGCACCTCGACGGTGACCTCGTCGCCGACCTGGACCACCTCGGACGGGTGGTCGATGTGCTTCCAGGACAGCTCGGAGACGTGCACCAGGCCGTCCACGCCGCCGAGGTCGACGAACGCGCCGAAGTTGACGATGGAGGAGACGACACCCTTGCGGATGGCGCCCTTTTGCAGCTGGTTGAGGAACTCGCTGCGCACCTCGGACTGGGTCTGCTCCAGCCAGGCCCGGCGGCTCAGCACCACGTTGTTGCGGTTCTTGTCCAGCTCGATGATCTTGGCCTCGATCTCCTTGCCGATGTACGGCTGCAGATCGCGGACCCGACGCATCTCGACCAGCGACGCGGGCAGGAAGCCACGCAGGCCGATGTCGAGGATCAGGCCACCCTTGACCACCTCGATGACGGTGCCCTTGACGGCCTCGTCCTTGTCCTTGAGCGCCTCGATGGTGCCCCAGGCGCGCTCGTACTGCGCGCGCTTCTTGGACAGGATCAGTCGGCCCTCTTTGTCCTCCTTGGTGAGGACCAGGGCCTCGACCTCATCACCGACGGAAACGACCTCGCTGGGGTCGACATCGTGCTTGATGGAGAGCTCGCGGGCGGGGATGACGCCCTCGGTCTTGTAGCCGATGTCGAGGAGCACCTCGTCCCGGTCCACTTTGACGATCGTCCCCTCCACGATGTCGCCATCGTTGAAGTACTTGATCGTTTTGTCTATTGCGGCAAGAAAATCCTCGCTGGAGCCAATGTCGTTGACGGCTACTTGGGGCGAGGTGACGGTGGGACTCGGCATGTGGTGGGTTGCTCCGGACAGGTTGGGTCGTAGGGACAAAATTGGGATTTATCTGTTGAGGTTACTCGACTGCGTACACGCTGGCCAAACTCGGGCGGCGCGCCATCGGCGCCACTGCGGCCATTTGCCGCGATGAAAGTGACGACAGCGCGAATTTCGCGCCAATTTTTTCGCCATCGGATCATGCTCGGCGGTCAATGCGCCGGTCAATGCGCCGCCGCGTCCCACGAGCGGCCGTAACCCACCGAAACCTCCAGCGGGACGTCGAGCGGATAGGCGCCGCCCATCCTCTCGCGCGCCAGCGCCTCGAGCCGGTCCCGCTCCCCGGGCGCGACTTCGAACAACAGTTCGTCGTGCACCTGCAGCAGCATGCGGGATTTCAGTCCGGCCTCTTTGATCGCCTTGTCGACCTCGATCATCGCCACCTTGATGATGTCGGCGGCGCTGCCCTGGATGGGCGCGTTGAGCGCCGCCCGCTCGGCGGCCTCGCGCACCTGGCGGTTACTGCTGTCCAGCTCGGGCAGGTAGCGGCGGCGGCCCAGCACCGTCGAGGTGTAGCCGTCCTTGCGGGCCTGCTCCACGACGTTCATCAGGTAGTCGCGCACCCCGCCGAACCGGGCGAAGTAGGCGTCCATCTGGTCCTTGGCTTCCTCGGTGGAGATCTTCAACTGCTGCGACAGGCCGTAGGCGCTCAACCCGTAGGCCAGCCCGTACGACATCGCCTTGACCCGGCGGCGCAGCTCGGGGGTGACCTCCTCGATCGGCACCCCGAATGCCCGCGAGGCGACGAACGAGTGCAGGTCCTCCCCCGTGTTGAAGGCCTCGATCAGCCCTTCGTCCCGGGACAGGTGCGCCATGATCCGCATCTCGATCTGGCTGTAGTCGGCGGTCATCAGCTCGCTGTAGCCGTCGCCGACCACGAACGCGTCGCGGATCCGCCGGCCGGCCTCGGTGCGGATCGGAATGTTCTGCAGGTTCGGCTCCGTCGACGACAGCCGGCCCGTCGCCGCGATGGTCTGGTTGAACGTGGTGTGGATGCGCCCGTCGGAGGCCACCGAGTTCAGCAACCCGTCGACGGTCACCTTGAGCCGGGTGGCGTCGCGGTGGGTGAGCAGGTGCTGCAGGAACGGGTGGCCGGTCTTGTCGAACAGCGACTGCAGGGCGTCGGCGTCGGTGGTGTAGCCGGTCTTGGTGCGCTTGGACTTCGGCATCTGAAGCTCGTCGAAGAGCACCGCCTGCAACTGTTTTGGCGAGCCGAGGTTGATCTGCTTGCCGATCACCCCGTAGGCCGCTTCGGCCGCGTCGCGGATCTGGTGGGCGAAGTCGCTCTGCAGCTCGGTCAGCAGATCCAAATCGACTGCGATACCGGTGTGTTCCATACCCGCCAGCACCCGCTGCACCGGCAACTCCATGCCGCCCAACAGCGACGTGGAGTTGATGCGGGCCAGCTCCTCGTCGAGCGCATCGGCCAGATCCAGCACCGCCATGGCACGCAGGATCAGCGTCTGCACCGCCTGGTCGTCCGTTCCGTCAGTGTCGTCGAGTAGCGAAAGCTGTTGCTGCTCAGGGCTTTCGGCACGCAGTTCGCGGCGCAGGTAGCGCAACGACAGGTCTTCGAGGGAGAAGCTGCGCTGGCCGGGCCGCACCAGGTAGGCGGCCAGCGCGGTATCGGAGGTGACGCCGGCCAGCGTCCAGCCCCGTCCCGCGAGGTCGTGCATCGCCAGCTTGGCTTCGTGCAGCGCCTTGGGCGCGCCCGGGTCGGCCAGCCAGGACGCCAGCGCCGCCTCGTCGCCGGGATCCAGCGCCGAGGTGTCGATGTAGCGGCCCTCCCCGTCGGCGGACACGATGGCCAGCGCGGTGGCGTCGGCGTCGTAGGCCAGGTGGGTGCCGACGACGGCCAGGCCGAAGCGCTTGCCCGAGCCGTGCTCGGCCAGCCACGCCGCCAGCTCGCCGGGCTGCAGCGCGCCGCCGCGCACGTCGAAACCCTCGTCGACCTCGGGCTCCACGGCCGCCAGGGTGTCGAACAGCCGGTCGCGCAACACCCGGAACTCCAGGTCGTCGAAGAGGCGGTGGATGTGGTCGCGGTCCCACGGCTGCATGCGCAGCGTGTCCGGGGTCTGCGCCAGCGGCACGTCTTTGACGAGATCGGTGAGCTCCCGGTTGCGGATCACGCCGGCCAGGTTGGCCCGCAGCGCGTCGCCGACCTTGCCGCGCACCGAGTCGACGTTGTCCACCAGCCCCTGCAGCGAGCCGTATTCGGCGATCCACTTGGACGCGGTCTTCTCCCCGACGCCGGGGATGCCGGGCAGGTTGTCGCTGGGATCCCCACGCAGGGCGGCGAAGTCGGGGTACTGCGCGGGGGTCAACCCGTACTTTTCGACGACGGCCTCCGGGGTGAACCGGGTGAGTTCGCTGACGCCCTTGCGCGGGTAGAGGACGGTCACGTCGTCGCTGACCAACTGCAGGGAGTCCCGGTCGCCGGTGACGACCAGGACGCGGAAGCCCTCGCGCTCCGCCTGGGTGGCCAGGGTCGCGATGAGGTCGTCGGCCTCGAAGCCGGGCTCGGCCAGCACCGTGATGCCCAGCGCGTTCAGCACTTCCTTGGTGATGTCGATCTGGCCGTGGAACTCGTCGGGCGTCGACGCGCGGTTGGCCTTGTATTCCGGGTACCGCTCGGAGCGGAAGGTCTGGCGGGACACGTCGAACGCCGCCGCGACGTGCGTCGGGGCCTCGTCGCGCAACAGGTTGATCAGCATCGCGGTGAAGCCGTAGACCGCGTTGGTGGTCAGGCCGCCGCGGGTCTTGAAATTCTCGGCGGGCAGCGCATAGAACGCGCGGAAGGCGAGCGAATTGCCGTCGAGCAACATCAGTGTCGGCTTGGTTCGTTCCTCGGTCTTCTGAGCGGTAGCGGCGGGCACGGCTATCACTCTAGGCACCCAGACCGACGAGCCAGCCGCTGCCGCGGAACTGCAACACGTTTCAGTTTTAGGGTGGGGCTGGGTAGTCTGGCCGAGTGCCAGAGGTCACCAGCCAAGAACCCGCGATCGACGGGTGGTTCGCCACAGACGACGCCGGAAGCACCCACCTGATCGGCAGCAAGTGCCCCGAGTGCGGCACCTACGTCTTCCCGCCGCGGGAGAACAACTGCCCCAACCCCGGCTGCTGCAGCGACACACTAGAGTCCGTCGCGTTGTCCCGTCGGGGCACGCTGTGGAGCTACACCGAAAACCGGTATCCGCCCCCGCCGCCCTACCCCGCCCCGGATCCCTTCGAGCCCTTCGCCATTGCCGCGGTCGAGCTGGCCGATGAGGGACTCATTGTGCTGGGCAAGGTTGTCGAGGGGACGCTGGCCGCCGATTTGAAGGTCGGCATGGAGATGGAGCTGACCACCATGCCGCTGTTCACCGACGACGACGGCGTGCAGCGCATCGTGTACGCGTGGAAGGTGGCCTGACCATGAGTACGCCCGAACCGCTCTACATCCTCGGCGCCGGAATGCACCCGTGGGGCAAGTGGGGCCGCGACTTCACCGAATACGGGGTGGTCGCCGCGCGCGCCGCGCTGGCCGAGGCCGGCCTGGACTGGCGGCAGATCCAGCTGGTCGCCGGCGCGGACACCATTCGCAACGGCTACCCGGGCTTCATCGCCGGGTCGACGTTCGCCCAGAAGCTCGGCTGGAACGGCGTGCCGGTCAGCTCGAGCTACGCCGCGTGCGCCAGCGGCTCGCAGGCGCTGCAGAGCGCGCGCGCCCAGATCCTGGCCGGTTTCTGCGACGTCGCGCTGGTGATCGGCGCCGACACCACCCCGAAGGGCGCGTTCGCCCCCGTCGGCGGGGAACGCAAGAACGATCCCGACTGGCAGCGGTTCCACTTGATCGGCGCGATGAACCCGGTGTATTTCGCGCTGCTGGCGCGCCGCCGGATGGACCTCTACGGCGCGACGGCCGATGACTTCGCTCAGGTGAAGGTGAAGAACTCGCGGCACGGCCTACAGAACCCGAACGCCCGCTACCGCAAGGAAGCATCGGTCGATGACGTGCTCGCCAGCCCGGTGGTGGCCGACCCGTTGCGGCAGCTCGACATCTGCGCCACCTCCGACGGCGCGGCGGCCCTGATCGTGGCCGGCGCCGAGTTCGCCCGCAAGCACCTGGGCTCGCTCGACGGCGTGCCGTCGGTGCGCGCGGTCAGCACGGTCACCCCCCGCTACCCGCAGCACCTGCCCGAATTACCGGACATCGCAACGGATTCCACCGCCGCGGTGCCCGCGCCGGACCGGGTGTTCAAGGACCAGATCCTGGACGCGGCCTACGCCGAGGCGGGCATCGGACCCGAGGACGTCAGCCTGGCCGAGGTCTACGACCTGTCCACCGCGCTGGAGCTCGACTGGTACGAGCACCTCGGGCTCTGCCCCAAGGGTGAGGCCGAGGCGCTGTTGCGCAGCGGCGCGACCACCATCGGCGGCAAGGTGCCGGTCAACCCGTCGGGCGGGCTGGCCTGCTTCGGCGAGGCCATCCCCGCGCAGGCCATCGCGCAGGTGTGCGAGCTCACCTGGCAGCTGCGGGGTCAGGCGACCGGCCGGCAGGTGGAGAACGCCACCGTCGGCGTCACCGCCAACCAGGGCCTGTTCGGGCACGGCTCGTCGGTGATCGTCGCGCGCTAGGGCGCACTTAACCCGCCGCGATTTGTGCGGGCTCGACGCGGCTCACCACATCGAGTGTGCGATGGCGGCTTTCGGTGTGCACCCAAGGCGAGATTTCTGCGGTTTTGTCGCCCTGGACGCACACGCAAAGCCGTCAACGCACACTCGAATTACTCGTCGGGTGTGTCGAGGGTTTCCAGGACGACTTCGGCGACGCGTTTCATGGTGGTCCGCCGGTCCATGGCGGCGCGCTGAATCCACTTGAACGCCTCGGGCTCGGTCATGCCCTGCTTGGCCTGCAGCAGGCCCTTGGCGCGTTCGACGAGCTTTCGGGTCTCCAGCCGCTCGGACAGCGTCGCCACTTCGCGTTCCAGCTCGCTGATTTCGGCGAAGCGGCTGACCGCCAACTCGATAGCCGGAATCAGGTCGCTGATCGTAAAGGGCTTCACCAGGTAGGCCATCGCCCCGGCATCGCGGGCCCGTTCGACCAAGTCGCGCTGGCTGAACGCGGTCAGCACCACGATCGGTGCGATGCGCTTGCTGGCGATCTCCGACGCCGCGTCGATCCCGTCGCGGCGCGGCATCTTCACGTCCATGATCACCAAGTCGGGCTTATGTTGTTCGGCCAGCTCGACGGCTTCCTGTCCGTCGCCGGCCTCCCCGACGATGTCGTAACCCTCCTCTCGCAGCATCTCGGCGAGGTCCATGCGGATGAGCGCTTCGTCTTCAGCGATCAGGACCCGGCGCGGCACGGCGGCGTCGGTGTCGGTCGTGGGGCCTGTCATGTCGGACATTGTGTCGTGAACGCCGCAAACCAGCGACCTCGGGGGCGGTGAGACGGTGGCCGGCACCAAATCCTTTATGGTGGGAGGCTGCCTCTAAGGTAGGAGGCCGGTAAGCCCTCGTATCCCAACTGGCAGAGGAAACGGACTCAAAACCCGTCCAGTGTGGGTTCGAATCCCACCGAGGGCACTCTGTGACAATGCTGTACACCATCGGCCACGGGGCGAAAACCGCCGAGGAAATCACCGCCGCGCTTCGCCGGCACGGCATCACGCTGTTGGTCGACGTCCGCAGTTTTCCCGGGTCCCGGCGCAACCCCGACGTGTCGAAGGAAGCGATGCCGGACTGGCTGGGCGCCGCCGGGATCGCCTATCGCCACGAACCGGATCTCGGTGGGCGACGCAAGCCGCCCACCGAACCGGTACCGCGCGACCTGTGGTGGCAAAACCGGGCATTCGCCAACTACGCGGCCCACACCCGCACGCCGGGCTTTCAAGCCGCATACGAGCGGCTGCTGCGCGATGCCGACGCGTGCAACGTGGCGGTGATGTGCGGGGAGCCGACCTGGTGGCGCTGCCACCGCCGCATGATCGCCGACCTGGCCACCCGGGACGGACACGAGGTGTGCCACATCATGCCCAACGGGGCACTCTCGCCACACCACATGTCCGACTGGCTCGCAACCGATTGACTGGACAGCCGCCTCGGCGCCGGCGCGGTAACACGGCCGACAAACGCGTGCTCAGCGGTTACGCTTTGAACGTGGCGGCAAAGAAATGCGGCGCCCCAACCGTATCGGATGGCTCATCGAGACGCCCGGACTACGTGGCCGTGGTGCGGGCACAGACGCGCGACCGCCATCAGCACTACGCCGCCGCGGCCGCCCGCCGGGCCCGGGTCCTGACCATCACCGCGTGGCTGGCCGTCACCGTGAGCGTGAGCTTCGTCCTGGTGCAGATCTTCAGCGGAAGCTGGTTGTGGCAGGTCAGCTCGATCAACGTCCTCGGCGCCATGGTCTTCGCTGCGGTGCCGTGGCTGCAGCGATTCGGCGAACTGATTGCCCCGCTGACCTTTCTGGGCACGGCCTACGTGTCGGTCTTCGCCAGCTGCGTGGACGTCGGCACCAGGTCGGGAGCACAACTCTTCTTCCTGGTGGGCGCCTGCATCGTTGTGCTGTTGCTGGGCATCGAACACATCGTTTTGGCGTCCGCGCTGGCCGCCGTGGCCGCCGGTCTGATCATCGCGGTCGAATTCCTGATCCCCCGCGACACCGGGCTGCAGCCGGCCTGGGTGCAATCGACCGGTTTTGTCGTCACAACGATCTCCAGCGTCGTGATGGTCGTCGTGACCGTGTGGTTCGCTCTGCGTGACACCGCACGCGCCGAGGCAGAAATGGAGGCGCAGTACGACCGCTCGGAGGCGTTGCTGTCCAACATGTTGCCGGCCAGCATCGCCGAGCGGCTCAAGGAGCCCGACCGCGGCGTGATCGCCGACAAGTACGACGTGGCCTCGGTCCTGTTCGCCGATATCGTCGGATTCACCGAGCGGGCCAGCAGCACGGCGCCGGCCGACCTGGTGCGCTTTCTCGACCGGCTGTACAGCGCTTTCGACGCGCTCGTGGACAAGCACGGCCTCGAGAAGATCAAAGTCAGCGGCGACTCGTACATGGTGGTCAGCGGCGTCCCGCGCGCCAGGCCCGACCACGCCCAGGCGCTCGCGGACTTCGCCCTCGAGATGGCCAATGTTGCGGCCGGACTGCAGGATCCGCACGGCAACGTCGTTCCGCTGCGGGTGGGCATGGCGTGCGGGCCCGTGGTCGCCGGTGTCGTGGGCTCCCGCCGCTTCTTCTATGACGTGTGGGGCGACGCCGTCAATGTCGCGTCCCGGATGGAATCCACCGACTCGGTGGGCCGAATTCAGGTGCCCCAGGCCATGTACGAGCGTCTCAAGGACGAATTCGTGTTGCAGGAGCGCGGCCACATCGACGTCAAAGGTAAAGGACTCATGCGTACCTGGTATCTGATCGGGCGCAAGGCGGCCAGCGAAACCACCAAGGAAACCACCGATCTGTCGGCCGAGGCTTCACGTAGGGCCCACGTGTAGCCGAAGTGCTCTATACCCAGGGCGGCGTTTGTGCCAGACTGCGGCCATGCAAACTACACCTGGATCTCCCCCTGCTCCAAGTTTGTTGCCCCATCTGTGGAAATCGACCTTGTTGTCGGGATTCCTCTCGCTCGTCCTTGGCGTCCTGATCCTGGCCTGGCCCGGCAGGACCGTCCTGGTCGCCGCCGTCCTCTTCGGTGTCTATCTGCTGATCACCGGTTTCGCGCAGGTGCTCTTCGCGTTCAGCCTGCATGTTTCGGCGGGCAGCCGGATCTTGTTGTTCATCAGCGGAGCAGCGTCGCTGATCCTGGCACTGTTGGCATTCCGCCATTTCGGTAACGCAATCCTGTTGCTGGCCATCTGGATTGGGATCGGCTTCATCTTCCGCGGTGTGGCCACGACGGTTTCGGCCATCCAGGACCCGCAGCTGCCGGGGCGGGGATGGGCGATCTTCATCGGCGTGATCAGTCTGCTCGCCGGCATCGTCGTCCTGGCATCACCGCTGGAATCGATTGTCACGCTGGCACTCGTGGTCGGGGTGTGGTTCGTGGTCCTCGGCATCTTCGAAATCGTGTCGTCCTTCGGCATCCGGAAGGCTTCGAAGAACCTGGCCGGCTGAGGCGGCCCTCGGTAGCGCCACCCCCGGCTTTCTACTACAGTTCGTAGTAGCCGTGCGTACGGCTCCGTTTTTGGGGAGATGACGGATGAATGTCGTCGATATTTCGCGGTGGCAGTTCGGTATCACCACCGTCTACCACTTCATCTTCGTGCCGCTCACGATCGGTCTGGCACCCCTGCTGGCCGTCATGCAGACGGTGTGGGTGGCCACCGGGGACACCGCGTGGTATCGGCTCACCAAGTTCTTCGGCAAGTTATTCCTGATCAACTTCGCCATCGGCGTGGCGACGGGGATCGTCCAGGAATTTCAGTTCGGCATGAACTGGAGCGAGTACTCGCGGTTCGTCGGCGACATCTTCGGCGCGCCCCTGGCCATGGAAGGGTTGTTCGCCTTCTTCTTCGAGTCCACCTTCATCGGATTGTGGATCTTCGGCTGGGACCGCCTGCCGAAGTTGATACACCTGGCGTGCATCTGGATCGTCGCGATCGGTGTCAACGTGTCGGCGTTCTTCATCATCGTGGCGAACTCGTTCATGCAACATCCGGTCGGCGCGCACTACAACCCGGCGACACATCGGGCCGAGCTGCACAGCATCACCGCGCTGCTGGGCAATAACACTGCGCGATGGGCATTTACCCACACGGTCACCGGCGCGTTGCTGACCGCAGCGACGTTCGTCGCCGCCGTCAGCGCTTGGTTCCTGGTCCGTTCCCGCCGCGCCGAAACCGCCACCCCCGCCGGCGAATCCAACGCCCGCACCATGTTTCGCCCGGCGGCCATCCTGGGCTGCTGGGTGGTGCTGCTCGCCGCCGTCGGCCTGTTCTTCACCGGCGACAAGCAGGGCAAGCTGATGTTCGTTCAGCAACCGATGAAGATGGCGTCGGCCGAGACGTTGTGTGACACCCAGACGGACCCCGACTTTTCCATTCTGACCGTCGGCAGGCACAACAACTGTGACGGGGTCAAGGGTGTCATCGAGGTGCCCTACGTGCTGCCGTTCCTCGCCCAGGGCCGGACCAGCGACGTGACGTTGCAGGGCGTGCGCGATATCCAGCGGGACTTCGAGCAGCGGTTCGGCCCGGATGACTACAAGCCCAACCTGTTCGTCACCTACTGGTCGTTCCGCGCGATGATCGGCTTCCTTGCCATTCCGGTGTTGTTCGCGCTCGCGGCGCTGTGGGTCACCCGCGGTGGCCGGGTGCCCAACCAGCGATGGTTTTCCTGGCTGGCGCTGCTGACCATTCCCACGCCGTTCCTGGCGAACATCTCCGGGTGGGTGTTCACCGAAATGGGCCGGCAACCCTGGATCGTGGCGCCCAATCCGACCGGCGACCAACAGGTTCGGTTCACGGTCCGTGAAGCCGTCTCACAACATGCGCCCGGCATGGTCATCACCTCCCTGGTGACCTTCACCCTCGTCTACGCCGTGCTCGCGGTCATCTGGTTCTTCCTGCTCAAGCGTTACATCACCGAAGGGCCGCGGGAACACGACGCCGAACCGGCTCCCCCGCCGGCGCCCGGCGAGGAAGAGGTGGCACCGCTTTCGTTCGCCTATTAGGCCGGGACCCACGAACTTGGAAAGGAGCTGACCGATGGGACTGCAACAGTTGTGGTTCGGCATCATCGGGTTGCTGTTCGTCGGTTTCTTCGTGCTGGAGGGCTTCGACTTCGGGGTGGGCATGTTGATGGAGCCGCTCGCGCGCCTCGGCATCGGTGATCCCGAACCCATCCGGCGCACGGCGCTGAATACCATCGGCCCGGTCTGGGACGGCAACGAGGTCTGGCTGATCGTCGGCGGCGCAGCGATGTTCGCCGCCTTTCCCGGCTGGTACGCCACCGTGTTCTCCACGCTGTACCTGCCGCTGCTGGCGATCCTCTTCGGCATGATCCTGCGCGCCGTGGCGATTGAGTGGCGCGGCAAGATCGACGACACGAAGTGGCGCGGCTGGGCAGATTTCGGCATGGCCGCCGGGTCGTGGCTGCCGGCGCTGCTGTGGGGCGTGGCGTTCGCCATCCTGGTCCGTGGCCTTCCGGTGGACGCCCGCGGCCACGTCAACCTGTCGATCACCGACGTGCTCAACGCCTACACCCTGCTGGGCGGTTTGGCCACCGCCGGGCTGTTCCTGCTCTACGGCGCGGTGTTCATCTCGCTGAAGACCTCGGGCGCCATCCGCGACGACGCCCATCGGCTGGCGGTGTGGCTGTCGCTTCCGGTGACCGGATTGGTTGCGGGCTTCGGGGTTTGGACCCAACTGGCCTACGGCAAGGACTGGACCTGGCTGGTGCTCGCGGTCGCGGTGGTGGCGCAGCTGGCGGCGGTGCTGTTGGTGTGGCGGCGCGTGTCCGACGGCTGGGCGTTCGCGTGCGCGGCGACCGTCGTTGTGGCCGTGGTGATCCTGTTGTTCGGTGCGCTATACCCCAACCTGGTGCCCTCGACGCTGAACACAGAGTGGAGCGTGACGATCTACAACGCCTCGTCGACGCCCTACACCCTCAAGGTCATGACATGGGTGACCGCGTTCATGGCCCCGCTGACGGTGGTGTACCAGGCCTGGACGTATTGGGTATTCCGGCAACGCATCTCGGCGGATCGGATACCGCCGTCCATCGGCCTGGCGAGGCGTGCGTCCTGAGCGCAACGGACTCGCCGCCCGGCTCACGCGCGCGGGGCCCACTGGACCCGCGACTGTGGCGGGCATCGACCTCCTTGCGCCGCTACCTGACCGCGACGGTGTGCTGCGGGGTGGTGATCTCCGGCTGCGCGATCGGCTCGGCGATCGTGCTCGCGAGCGTGGTCGCCCGCGCCGTCGGCGATCACTCGGCGCGCAGCCTGCGCGCCTGGCTCGGGCCGCTGTCGATCCTGGTGGCGCTATGGACGATTCGCACGCTCGCGCACTGGGTTCAGGCCCGGCTGGGCCAACGCGGCGCCAGCGCGGTCATCGCAGATCTGTCCGGTCAGGTGCTGACGGCGGTGACCGCCCGCCAGCCCGGTGAACTCGCCGCCCAGCGGGACGACGCCGCGGTGGTGGTCACCCGGGGTCTCGACGGCCTCCGTCCCTACTTCACCGGGTACCTGCCCACGTTGCTGCTCGCCGGCATCCTGACCCCGGCGACCGTCGCCGTGATCGCGGCCTACGACCTGAAATCGGCGGCGATCGTGGCGATCACCCTGCCGCTCATACCGATCTTCATGGTGCTGATCGGCCTGGCGACCGCCGACCGGTCGGCGGCGGCATTGGCCGCCATGACGACCCTGCAGGGCCGCTTACTCGACCTCATCGCCGGCATCCCCACCCTGCGGGCGCTGGGACGCAGCCGGGGACCCGAACACCGCATCGCCGAACTCGCTGCCGCGCACCGGCGCTCGGCCATGGCCACGCTCCGGATCGCCTTCCTGTCGGCGCTCGTGCTGGAACTGCTCGCGACGCTGGGGGTGGCGCTGATCGCGGTCGGCATCGGGATGCGCCTGGTGTTCGGCCAGATGACACTGGCGACCGGCCTCACGGTGCTGCTGCTGGCGCCCGATGTCTACTGGCCGCTGCGCCGGATCGGCGTCGAATTCCATGCCGCGCAGGACGGCAGGACCGCCGCCGACAAGGCCTTCGCCCTCATCGGCGGGCCGGCCCACCCGAAGAAGACCCAGGATCGCACGGTCAGCGCCCGCGGGGCGGAGATCCGCCTCGACAGGCTCAGCGTCGCAGGCCGCGACGGCGACGCGCCGCGCGACCTCACCGCGCTCATCGAACCGGGCTCGGTGACGGTGCTGACCGGACGCAATGGCGCCGGCAAGAGCACGGCGCTGCAGGCGATCACCGGTATCACCGTGCCGTCATCCGGCCGAGTCACCGTCGACGGGATCGACGTCACCGACCTGGACCCGGCCGCATGGTGGCGGCAGTTGTCCTGGCTGCCGCAGCGCCCGGCGCTCGTCCCGGGCACGGTCCGCGACAACCTGGCGCTGTTCGGCGACCTGGGCGACCTTGAGAAGGCTTGCGCGGCTTCCGATTTCGATACCGTGCTGGCCGGCCTGCCCGACGGGCCGGACACCCTGCTCGGCCGCGGCGGCGTCGGCCTGTCGTTGGGGCAGCGGCAACGGCTCGGCCTGGCCCGAGCGCTCGGGTCGACCGCGGCGGTGCTGTTGCTCGACGAGCCAACGGCGCACCTGGACGCCCGCGCCGAGCAACGCGTGCTGCGGGCGATCGTGGAGCGCGCCCGTGCCGGGGCCACCGTGGTCGTCGTCGGGCACCGCGAACCGGTTCTGGCCATCGGTGACCGGGTCGTGGAGGTGGTCGCCGACAGCGGGGCGCGTTATGCCGCAGTCTGATCCGCTCTTGGCGGCCGCACCGCTGCTGCGTCCGAGACTCCCCCGCATCGCGGCGGCCATCGCGCTCGGCGTGCTGTCGCTCGGCAGCGCGCTGGCGCTGGCCGGCGTCTCGGCCTGGCTCATCACGCGCGCCTGGCAGATGCCGCCCGTGCTGGACCTGTCAGTCGCGGCCGTCGCGGTGCGCGCGTTCGCGATTTCGCGGGGCGTGCTGCACTACTGCGAGCGACTGGTCACCCACGACGCCGCGCTGCGTGCGGCCGGCACCGCCCGGGCGGGGATCTATCACCGGCTGGCCCACGGGCCCGCGGCCGACGCCATCCGCCTGCACAGCGGCGAGTTGGTGACACGAGTGGGCTCCGACGTCGAAGAACTGGCCAACGTGCTGGTGCGGGCCGTGGTGCCGATCGGTGTCGCGGCGGTGCTGGGGCTGGCGGCGACCGCCGTCGTCGCGGCCATCTCACTGTGGGCCGCAGCGGTGCTGGCGGTCTGCCTGGTGGTCGCGGGCTTCGTCGCGCCGCGGATCGCGGCGAGGGCCGCGGTCGCGCAGGAAGCCGTTGCCCGGCAGCGTCATTCCGAGCGCGACACGTCGTCGATGATCGCCCTGGAACACGCGCCCGAGCTTCGCGTCGCCGGCCTGCTGCCCCGGGTGATCGCCGAATCGCAACGCCGCCAACGGGCGTGGGGCGCCGCCCTCGACGCCGCTGCCAGACCGGCCGCCATCGCCGAGGCCGTGCCCACCGCCGCCATCGGGGCCAGCGCGCTCGGGGCGGTGGTGGCCGGCATCGGGCTGGCGTCCTCGGTCGCGCCCACCACGCTGGCCGTCCTGATGTTGTTGCCGCTCTCGGCATTCGAGGCGATGACACCGTTACCGGCCGCCGCGGTCCAGCTGACGCGGTCGCGCATCGCGGCGCGGCGGCTGCTCGACCTGACGGCGACCGACCGCCCGCGGCGGCCCGACAAACCGGCCGGAGCCGGGCCGAAACCCTTCGGCGCCGGCGTGTTGGCCGCCGACATCCGGCCCGGCCATGTCGAGGGAGGCCGACCGAACCGCATCACGCTGGACCTACCGCCGGGCGACCGGCTGGCGGTCACGGGCGCCAGTGGCTCCGGCAAGACGACGCTGTTGATGACACTCGCCGGGCTGCTGCCCCCACTGGAGGGAGCGGTGACGCTCGACGGCACCGACCTGACCGAGTTCGACGACGAGGAACTGCGCCGCGCCGTCGGCTTTTTCGCCGAGGACGCCCATGTCTTCGCCACCACCGTCCGAGACAACTTGCTGGTCGCCCGCGGGGACTGCCGAGACGACGAACTGGTGGCCGCGCTGGACGCCGTCGGGCTCGGCGCCTGGCTCGCCGGCCTTCCCGATGGCCTGTCGACTGTGTTAACCGCCGGCGCCCAAGCACTTTCGGGTGGTCAGCGCAGAAGGCTGCTGTTGGCGCGCGCTGTGCTCTCACCCGCCCGGATCGTGCTGCTCGACGAGCCCACCGAACACCTGGACGCGGCCGACGCCGAACCGATCCTGCGCGACCTGTTGGGACCGAATCCCACGCTGCTGCCCGCGGATCGGACCGTGGTGGTGGCTACCCACCACCTACCCAACGACATCGGCTGTCGCGAACTGCACGTGGATGCGCTCAGAGGTGTCGCCGGCGCGGCATGAACTCCAGCGAGAGCAACACGATCAACAGCTGGACGATCTGCGTCATCGAGACCAGGGCGTAGCGCCGGGCGTCCAGCGCGTGGAACTTACGCACGTACCGGTACAGCGACTCGAGCGCGATCAACGGGTCGAGGACATGGATCAGCCGATAGAAGACGCGCTGGGTGCGGCTTCGATCCTTCTCGTCGAAGATTTCCGGGAACGCCGCGAAGGCAAGCGAAAGCCGTTCTCCCCCATTTTCTTTGCCGGCCATGATCATGTCGATGCTGAGTCGTTCGTCGATGCCGTTGGGCGCTCCGCGCCGGCGCCACGGCACGTCGAGGGTGATGTCGCTGCCGCCGCCGGCCGTCGCGTATCGGTGAAATCCCTGCACCTTGCCCGAGGCGTCCCGGGCGATGATCAGCTGGATGCCGGGGAACCGGCCCTCCAACACACCGTCGAGGTTCATGTGGAATCCGCGTTCGGTGTGGGCCGCTTTGCTCGACGACCGCACCACCTCGGTCAACTCGGCCAGCACCTCACCGTCGAGCTCCTGTTCCGCGACGATCTCGGTGGTGATGCCGCAGTTGTGGGAGCGCTTCACCGCCTGGCGCAGGTTGCGGAACTTTCGGCCCACCATGTCGAAACCGTTGACATCGACGACCACGTCGCGCCCGATCGGCACGGCGCGCAACGACTGTCCGAGCACCGCGGCGTCGTTCCACAATCCGAGCCGCCGCTCGCTGCAGCCCACCACCGCGATGCGCCAGCCGTGGGCGTGACACATGGCGGCGAAGCCGATGACCAACTCGCGGAATCGCGTCTCGTCGCCGATCGGGTCACCGCCGACCACCGCGATGCCCAGCCGCGTCCGGTAGGCCAGCGCCGCGCTGCCGTCCGCGGTGAAGTGGTAGCTCTTGCCGGTCTGCATCGCGAATGGCGCCAGCGGGTCGTCCCTGGTGGCCTGGATCAACTTCCAGACCCGCGGCAGGTCCTCGGGATGCGGGTGCGACGACGTCGGCCACATCAGCACCATCCCGGAGCTGGCGATCACCAGGTCACCGAGCAGGTCGAACGACAGCACATGCAGGCCCAGGCCCGCCAGCACGAACGCGGCGGCCGCGGCGGCGTGCATGGCCGTCACGGGCCGGCCCAAGAAGATGCCGCGCGCGATCCATGCCACCGCGACCAGGACCGTCAGCGACCAGGCCAACCGGCCGGCGTAGTGCCAGGCCGGCTGGTAGTGATGACGGTAGAGAATTTCAACCAACCAGCAGGTGGCGATGAGCAGGGCCAGGGCACCGACCAACCGGGCCGCCCGCGAATCGACCGAGACGACGACGCGTTCGCGCGCGCGGGCCCTCACTGAGGCGTCAACGGCGGTCCCGCTCACACTCACCTCCCGATGCGCTGACGTTCCAGCTGGGCGGCTGTTCGCCGCCTCTGCACCGAATACCCGGCTGCTAGGAACTTACGCCCGATTCCGGCCCTGCCGGGCGGGAATCACCGCGATGTCCTGCGGGTATTCCGCCCTGTCTATCGGCGGGCGGGCGGAAAGTATTTCAGCACCCCTTCTTGGACCACCGTCGCCAGGACCTGGCCGGAGCGCTCGAAGAAGTGACCGGCGCCCAACCCGCGCGAATCCGCGGCCACCGGCGACGACGTCGAATACAGCACCCAGTCGTTGAAGTTGACCTGCCGGTGAAACCACACCGAATGGTTGGCCGAGGCGGCGAAGATGCGGTCGAAACCCCACGACAGGCCATGGGTGGTGATCACCGAGTCCAGCACCGTGGTGTCGGAGGAGTACACCATGGTCGCGGTGTGCAGAACGGGGTCGTCCGGCAGTTTGGCGCCGGCCTTCATCCAAACCCGATTGTGCGGGAGCCGATCGCCCTTCTGCCGCATCACCCAGGCCGGGTCGTTGGTGTAGCGCCACTCGATCGGCTGTAGGGCGTTGACGAAGTGCGGAACGGTCTGCTCGTAGCCGCGCAGCAGCTCGCTGATCGGCGGCTGGGTTTCGGGCTCCCCCACCTGCGGCGGCTCGACAGCGTGTTCGAGGCCGCGGCCGCCGGCCATGTACGAGATCAGCGCCGAGGACAACAGCATGCCGTCCTGCACGGCGTCGACGCGCCGATTGGCGAAGCGCCGCTCGTCACGCAGCCGGGTGACGTGGAACTCGATGTTCTCGGCGGTGTCGCCGCCGTTGACGAAGTGCACCGACAGCGCACTGGGCGGCAGGTCCTCCCGGACCAGCGTGCGGCTGCTCGCGACGAACGACTGGGCCATGAGCTGGCCACCGAACGTCCGCATCGGGTTCTTGCTGGGGTGAGAGCCAAGAAATCGGTCGTCGGCGACCCGCCTGAGCTCGAGGGTCGCAAGCAGTTCCTGGAAATCGGAATCGGTGCTGATCGCGGCCTCTCCTTGGCTCGATTGCCTAGACGTCGTCCTCGCCGATCCGGTGCACGTGGATCAGGTTGGTCGACCCCACTGTGCCAGGTGGCGCGCCGGCCACGATCACCACCAGGTCACCGCGCTTGTAGCGACCGAGTTCCAGCAGCGACTTGTCCACCTGACGGATCATGCCGTCGGTGGACGTCATCATCGGGACGATGAAGGTCTCCGTGCCCCAGGTCATGGCGAGTTGGCTGCGCACCTCGGGCCACGCGGTGAACGCCAGCAGCGGCAGCGGGGTATGCAGCCGCGCCAATCGCTTGACGGTGTCACCGGACTGGGTGAAAGCGACCAGCGCCTTGGCGTCCAGGCGCTCGCCGATGTCCCGGGCGGCATAGGAGATCACCCCGCGCTTGGTGCGCGGCACGTGCGTCAGCGGCGGAGCGGCGGTGGAATTTTCCTCGACGGCGCAGATGATCCGCGCCATCGTCCGCACGGCCGCCAGCGGATATTTCCCCACCGACGTTTCGCCGGACAGCATCACCGCGTCGGCGCCGTCGAGCACGGCGTTGGCGACGTCGGAGGCCTCGGCGCGCGTCGGCCGTGAGTTTTCGATCATGGAGTCGAGCATCTGGGTCGCCACGATGACGGGCTTGGCGTTCTCCCGGGCCATCTGGATCGCCCGCTTCTGCACCAGCGGCACCTCTTCGAGCGGCAATTCGACGCCCAGGTCGCCGCGGGCCACCATGATCGCGTCGAACGCCAGGACGATCGCTTCCAGGTTGTCGACGGCTTCCGGCTTCTCCAGCTTGGCGATCACCGGCACCCTCCGGCCGATCCGATCCATCACCTCGTGCACCAACTCGACGTCGGACGGGGAGCGCACGAACGACAGCGCGACCAGGTCGACACCGAGATCCAGCGCGAACGTGAGGTCCTCGATGTCCTTGTCCGACAAGGCCGGTGCGGACACATTCATGCCGGGGAGCGAGATGCCCTTGTTGTTGCTGACGGGGCCACCCTCGACGACGGTGCAGATGACGTCGTCGCCGTCGATGCGGTCGACGACCAGACCCACCTTGCCGTCGTCGACCAGTACCCGGTCACCGACCGACGCGTCCGTGGCCAGCTTCTTGTAGGTGGTGGACACGCGGTCGTGTGTGCCTTCGCAGTCCGCGACGGTGATGCACACGGTTTCGCCGTCGGCCCAGTAGGTGGACCCGGTGGCGAAACGCCCCAGCCGAATCTTCGGGCCCTGCAGGTCGGCGAGTACACCGACCGCGCGGCCGGTGGTGTCCGACGCTGCCCGCACCCGCTCGTAGGCGGCTTTGTGGTCGGAGTAGTCGCCGTGACTGAAGTTCAACCGGGCAACGTCCATTCCGGCCTCGACCAGCGCCAGAATCAGCTCGTCCGAATTCGTCGCAGGGCCAAGGGTGCAGACGATCTTCCCGCGTCTACTCACGCCGACACAGCATAGTCGCGTGGCCCCACGCACGGGCTGTCGCGCAGGGCGCGGCTAACCACTCTTAATCGCCGGAAACAGCGGGAAGCCGGGCAGGTTACGCAGCACCGTCCACGCGATGACGGCCAGCACCATCGTCAGCCAAGCCGGCGTCGACGGCGCCGGTTTGCCACGGCCGCGGCGAATCAGCAACCATCCGGCCAGCATCGGGAGGCCGACCAGCAGGAAGACATTCGCGTTGACGGCGGCGAGCAGGTCGCCGTGTAGTAGGTCGTACGTCATGCGCAGGCCGCCGCAGAACGGGCAGTTCCAGCCCGTGAGCAATTTGAAGGGGCATTGCGGGTACAACGAATTCGTGTCGTGCGGGTCGACCAGACCGACGTAGCCGAGCGCGCCACCCAGCACCGCGGCGGTACCGGCGGCGACGTAACGTCCCGGGCGGCGCTGGCCGTGACACTGTTCCGCCGCTTGTCCAGCGGGATGGGGTTGCGTCACCCGTTCAGCATGCCAGATCGCGCCGGCTACTCGGGGTTCGACGGCCGATTCCTTCGCAGCCTCCAGCGACGACGGGTTTCCTTGTACGGCTCGGCGGCCGAAGCGGGTTCGGCCGCCTCCTGCGCCGGTTTTGGCTCGGATTGATCGTCCGCCTCGGCTTCCGGCTCTTCTGTTTCGGGCTCTTCGGCTTCGGGCTCGTCTGTTTCGGATTCTTCGGCATCCGCCTTTTCAGCTTCCGCCTCGGGCTCCTCGGCTTCGGGCTCTTCTGTTTCTACTTGTGGCTCTTCGGCTTCCGCCGCTTCAGCCTCGGCTTCCGGCTCCTCGGCTTCGGGCTCCTCGGGTTCGGGCTCCGCGGTCTGGGGCTCGTCGACTTGGACGGCCTCCTCCGTCTCCGCCGATTCGTCTTCCCCGTCGGGCACCGCCACCGCCGCAGTCGTCGCCTCGGCCGAGACGGCGGTCGGTGACTCCTCCGCCGGCTCCGCTGCCCGGGATTCCCCGGCGCCGTGATCGGTGCCGCGCAGGCTCTCGGGCGCCTCGCGCCCCTTCGGAGCTGCCATCAGGTACACCACGGCCCCGATGAACACGAAAGTCGATGTGAACGAATTGATCCGGATGCCCGCGATGTGGGTGGCGGTGTCGTCGCGAAGCAGCTCGACGCCGAAGCGCCCGATGCAGTAACTGGCCACATACAGGGCGAACAGTCGCCCGTGGCCCAACCTGAATCGCCGGTCGGCGTAGATCAACACGACGAAAACCAGGACGTTCCAAACCAATTCGTACAGGAACGTGGGCTGCACGACGAGCGCCACCTGCCCGGTCGAGACACCGTCCAACGAGTGGGGATCGATGTATCCCGAGGGGTCTCGGCGGTAGAAGATCTCCAAACCCCACGGCAGCGTGGTTTCCCGGCCGTAGAGCTCCTGGTTGAAATAGTTGCCGAGCCGGCCGATGGCCTGCGCCAAGATGATTCCGGGAGCCACCGCGTCGGCGAAGGCCGGAAGCGGAATGCCGTGCCGCCGGCAACCGATCCACGCGCCGACGGCACCGAGCGCCACCGCGCCCCAGATGCCCAGGCCGCCGTCCCAAATGCGCACCGCCGCACCCAACCCGGCGCCGCCCGGCCCCCAATATGTCCGCCAGTCGGTCGCCAGGTGATAGAGCCGGCCGCCGACCAACCCGAACGGCACAACCCACAACGCAATGTCATAGATGACGCCGCGCTGCCCGCCGCGGGCCTCCCAGCGGCGGTCGCCGATCAGCAGCGCCACCACGATGCCGATGATGATGAACAACGCGTAGGCGCGAATGGGCAGCGGCCCAAGGTGCCAGACACCTCGGGGCGGGCTGGGAAAGTACGTCGGCAACATCGTCATCGGGCGGACGCCTCCTGCCGGACACCGGCGGCCAGTTCCTCGGTCAGCGCCCGCAACGCCGGCAACCCACCCTCGCCGAGCGCCGATACCAACGCGGAGCCGACGATGACCCCGTCAGCGTAGCTGCCGATCTGCGCGGCCTGCTCCCGCGACCGCACCCCCAGGCCGACGCCGACGGGTATGTCCGACACCGCCCTTATCCGTTGCACCAATTCGGGTGCGGCGTGCGACACCGCGTCACGTGCCCCGGTCACGCCCATGGTGGAAGCGGCGTAGACGAATCCCCGCGATGCCTCGACGGTCATCGCCAACCGTTGCGGCGTCGAGGACGGCGCCACCAGAAAAATGCGATCCAACTGATGCTCCTCAGCTGCGGCCAGCCACGGGCCGGCTTCGTCGGGGATGAGGTCCGGAGTGATCATGCCGTGCCCGCCGGCCGCCGCGAGGTCGCGCGCGAATGCGTCGACCCCGTATCGCAACACCGGATTCCAATAGGTCATCACCACCGCGCGCCCACCGGCCGCGCTGATCGCCTCGACCGCGGCGAGCGTGTCCCGGACGCGCACTCCCCCGCGCAGCGCGGCCTCGGTGGCCCGGGCGATGGTCGGGCCGTCCATGCCCGGATCCGAGTAGGGCACACCGACTTCGACGATGTCGCAACCGGATTCGACCAGGGCGATCATCCCGTCCACCGAGCCCGACACGTCGGGGTAACCGGTGGGCAGGTAGCCGATCAGCGCCGCTCGATTCTCCTTGCGGCACTTGTCGAATACCGGCCCCAGCCTGCTGGCTTGCCTCTGTTGCACGGTCATCGCTCGCCGGCCCCCATCAAGCCGAACCATTTCGCGGCCGTCTCGACGTCCTTGTCGCCCCGGCCGGACAGGTTCACCACGATGATCGCGCCCTGACCCAGTTCGGGGCCGAGCTTGACCGCGCCGGCGACCGCGTGCGCCGATTCGATGGCCGGGATGATTCCCTCGGTGCGGCACAGCAGTGCGAACGCATCCATCGCTTCCGAGTCGGTGATCGGCCGGTATTCGGCGCGGCCGGTCTCCTTGAGGTACGCGTGCTCGGGACCCACCCCGGGATAATCCAGACCCGCTGAGATCGAATGGGATTCGATGGTCTGTCCGTCCTCGTCCTGCAGCAGGTAGGAAAAGGACCCCTGGAACGCCCCCGGTGAACCGCCCGCGAAAGTCGCGGCGTGCCTTCCGGTTTCGACGCCGTCACCGGCCGCCTCGAAGCCGACCAGGCGCACGCCCGGGTCGTCGATGAACGGGTGGAAGATACCGATGGCGTTGGATCCGCCGCCGACGCAGGCCACGACCGCGTCGGGCAACCGGCCCGCCTGGGCCTGGATCTGCACCCGCGCCTCCAGCCCGATGATTCGCTGAAAATCGCGCACCATCACCGGAAACGGATGCGGTCCCGCCGCGGTGCCGAAGCAATAGTAGGTGTTGTCGGCGTTGGTCACCCAATCGCGAAACGCCTCGTTGATGGCATCTTTGAGCGTTTTCGAGCCGCTCTGGACCGACACCACCTCGGCGCCCAGCAACCGCATCCGCGCCACGTTGAGCGCCTGCCGCGCGGTGTCCACGGCGCCCATGTAGATGACACATTCCAGGCCGAGCAAGGCGCATGCGGTGGCCGTGGCGACGCCGTGCTGACCCGCGCCGGTTTCGGCGATGACCCGGGTCTTGCCCATTCTCTTGGCCAGCAATGCCTGACCGAGAACGTTGTTGATCTTGTGAGAACCGGTGTGGTTCAGGTCTTCTCGCTTGAGGAAGACCCGTGCGGAGCCGGCATGCTCGGACAGCCGCTTGGCCTCGTACAGCGGCGAGGGCCGGCCGGCGTAGTTGGCCTGCAGATCGTCCAGGGTGTCCAGGAAGTCGGGATTGATGCGTTCCTTCTCGTAGGCGGCGGTGACCTCTTCGATTACCGCCATCAACGCCTCCGCGACGTAACGGCCGCCGTACACACCGAAATGGCCACCCGCATCGGGTTCGTGGCGGGTGGGTTCGGCGATGGCTGCGCTCGGAAGGGGAAGCTCCGGGCGGGAGAGGTTGACCATCACGAAGGCTCTGCGCGGGGACGGCTCATGAGGTTCAACGTTTCAGCGCCGGGGCTCTTCACGTGCCTTGCCGACTAGCGAGACGGTTTCGGACAGGACGGGTGGGTACCCGCGGTGACCAGGTCGGCGACCGCGGCGCGCGGGTCACCGCTTTTGACCAGACCCTCGCCGACCAGGACGGCGTCCGCACCGGCACCGGCGTAGGCCAGCAGATCCCCGGTGCCACGGACACCGGACTCGGCGATCCTGATCACGTTGCTGGGCAGCCCGGGGGCGATGCGCGCGAAGCAATCCCGGTCCACCTCCAGCGTCGCGAGATCACGTGCGTTGACGCCGATTACGTTCGCCCCGGCCTTCAGCGCGCGGTCGGCCTCCTCCTCGGTGTGCACCTCGACGAGGGCTGTCATGCCCAGTGATTCGGTGCGGTCCAGCATCGACACCAGAGCCGACTGGTCCAGCGCGGCAACGATGAGCAGCAGCATGTCGGCGCCGTGCGCGCGCGCTTCGTGGATCTGATACGGCTGCACGACAAAGTCTTTGCGCAGTACCGGTACGGACACCGCGGCGCGAACCGCATCGAGGTCGTCGAGCGATCCGCGAAAACGTCGCTCCTCGGTCAAGACGCTGATGATCCGGGCTCCACCCTCCTCGTACGCCCGGGCCAGCTTTGCCGGATCGGCAATGGTGGCCAGGGAACCCGCCGACGGGCTGGCGCGCTTGACTTCGGCGATGACACCGATGCCGGGCTCGCGCAGGGCGGCCATCACGTCACGCGGTGGCGGGGCGGCGGCAGCGGCGGCTTTGATTTCGGAGAGGCTGATGAGAGCTTCGCGCGCCGCAACGTCGGCCCGGACTCCCTCGAGGATGGAGTCAAGCACGGTAGCCGGACTCATGCCTGGTGCTTCCCTTCGCGCTGGTACCCATCGTCACCCCACGGCCTTTCTGACAAATTCCAGCCGATCGCGACGACGTGAATGAAGGGTAGCGACCCTCGGCTTGCGGCCACTCACCGACCCTCGGTGTCCGACTCGGGGGACCGATCGGTCGGGTCCTGGCCCTCGTCAAGCGCGTCCCAAATCATCCGCTCCGACATTTCCGGCGTCTCCGGCTGCTCCAGCATCGCGCCATCGTCGTCGCCGCGTAGGACATTTGATCGGCGCGTCGCAGGCGCCGCATACTTTTCCGCGCTCAACCGCGCCGACCCGGGATCGCCGGCCGACTGCAGCAACAGGACGGCCGCGATCAAGGTGCACGCCGCGGCGGCCACCGCGATGCCCGCGCCGGTGTAGCGCCGCTCGCTGCCCACCAGCGACATCACCGCGACGTGCGCCAGGTCGGCCCCACGCACGGCGACGTCCGGGAGCGCCCACAGGCTGATCCCGAGGTAGCCGACCGCCAGGCTGGCCACCGCCAACAGCCCCGCCAGCACCCGCAGCGGCCAGCCGCGCACCGCGATCGCCGCCACGGCCGTGGCCAGCATGAGCACCGCCAACGGCACCAGTGCCGTCGACCATGACCCGCCGGACAGCGTCACGTCGCGTGGCGGACCGAGGCCGTCGAACGACCGGATCACCACCCACGGCAACCGGGATGCCGCCCACAACGCCGCCGCGGACAGCACCAGCAACGCTTGCGCGACCCCGACGGTCAGCCGGGCACGCCGATTCGGGCGGGCCTCAGTCATGGCGGCCGGCATCCGGCGGGGTCAGCGTCTCGGCGGCGGCGATCGCGTTGAGCACCGCGCGGGCCTTGTTGGAGGCCTCGGTGTATTCGTACGGACCGTTGGAGTCGGCCACCACCCCGCCGCCGGCCTGGACGTAGGCGGTGCCGTCGCGCATCAGCGCGGTGCGGATGGCGATCGCGAAGTCGGCGTTGCCGGCGAAGTCCAGGTAGCCGACCACGCCGCCGTAGAGGCCGCGACGCGTCTTCTCCACCTCTTCGATCAGCTCCATAGCCCGCACCTTCGGCGCGCCCGACAGCGTGCCGGCCGGGAAGCAGGCCGTCACGGCGTCCAGGGCGGTCCGGCCCTCGGCGAGCATCCCGGTCACCGTCGACACCAGGTGCATGACGTGGCTGTAGCGCTCGATGTGGCTGTAATCCTCGACCCGCACGGTGCCCGGCGCGCAGACCCGGCCAAGGTCGTTGCGGCCCAGGTCAACCAGCATCAGGTGTTCGGCGCGCTCCTTGTCGTCGGCCAGCAGCTCCTTTTCCAGCAGCTGATCCTCTTCGTCGGTCCGCCCGCGCCAGCGCGTTCCGGCGATCGGGTGCGTCGTCGCCCAGCCGTCGTGGACGGTGACCAGCGCCTCCGGACTGGACCCGACGACCGAAAAGTCCGTTCCGCCAGCGTCATTCGGCACGTGCAGCAAATACATGTACGGGCTGGGGTTGGTGACGCGCAGCATCCGGTACACGTCGATCGGGTCGACATGGGTGTCCATCTCGAAGCGCTGGGAGGGGACGACCTGGAAGGCCTCGCCGGCGGCGATCTGCTCGACGAGGTAGTCGACGATCTTGCCGTACTCCTCGACCGTGCGCTGCGCGCGAAAACGCGGCTCGGGCCGGTCGAACGTGGCGACCGTGGACGGCAGCGGCTGGCCGAGCGCCGCGGTCATCACGTCCAGGCGGGCGAGCGCGTCGTCGTAGGCTTCGTCGACGCGCTCGTCGGTGCCGTTCCAGTTCACCGCGTTGGCGATCAGGGTGATGGTGCCCTCGTGGTGGTCGACCGCCGCCACGTCGGTGGCCAGCAGCAGCAGCATGTCGGGCAGGTGCAGGTCGTCGACGGCCAGTTCGGGCAGGCGTTCCAGGCGCCGCACCATGTCGTAGGCGAACAACCCGACCATGCCACCGGACAACGGCGGCAGCCCGGGCAGCGGCCCGGTGGCCAGCAGCTCGAGGGTGGCCCGCAGCGCGTGCAACGGGTCTCCGCCGGTGGGCGCGTCCTGCGGCACCGCCCCCAGCCACACCGCTTCGCCGTCGCGCACGGTCAGCGCCGACGGCGCGCCCGCGCCGATGAACGACCATCGCGACCAGGACCGGCCGTGCTCGGCGGACTCCAGCAGGAACGTTCCCGGGCGATTGGCGGCGAGCTTGCGGTAGGCCGATAACGGCGTCTCGCTGTCGGCCAGCACCTTGCGGGTCACCGGAACCACGCGGTGCTCGGCGGCCAGCTGGCGGAAGTCCTCTCGTGAGGTCGTCGCGGCGAGGTGGGCGTGCACCGAACCATCCTCCCAGATGGGGATCGAGGGTTCCGCGAGCGTAACGAGGCTGCGTTTTTGCGCCTGGCAGATTCGCGGTGGCGCTACGCTCGCGACATGAAAGCTGGTGACACCGTCGCGGACTTCGAACTTCCCGACCAGGCGGGGACGCCGCGCAAGCTCAGCGAGCTGCTTTCCGGGGGGCCCGTGGTGCTGTTCTTCTACCCCGCCGCGATGACGCCCGGCTGCACCAAGGAGGCGTGCCACTTCCGGGACCTGGCTGCCGAATTCGCCGCCGTGGGCGCCAACCGGGTCGGCATCAGCGCCGATCCCGTGGCCAAGCAGGCCAAGTTCGCCGACATGCAGAAGTTCGACTACCCGCTGCTGTCGGACACCGAGGGCACCGTCGCCGCGCAGTTCGGCGTCAAGCGCGGCCTGCTCGGCAAGCTGCTGCCCGTCAAGCGCACCACCTTCGTCATCGACACCGATCGCACGGTGCTCGATGTGATTTCCAGCGAGTTCAGCATGAACACCCACGCCGACAAGGCGTTGGAGACACTGCGCGGCCGGTCAGCGGCTACGGGCTGATCGCCAGGAACACGTAGGCGGCCAGCAGCGCCAGATGCAGCTCGCCCTGCAGCCGGGTGGCCCGCCCGGGAACGACGGTCAGCATGCTGATCACGACGGTAAGCGCGAGGAGCACCAGCTGAATGGGGCCCAAGCCGAGCACCAGCGGCCCCTTGAGCCAGATGGACGCCAGCGCGATCACCGGGATGGTGAGCCCGATGCTGGCCATCGCCGACCCATACGCCAGGTTGAGGCTGGTCTGAATGCGGCCCTGGCGCGCCGCGCGCGCGGCCGCCAGCGTCTCCGGCAGCAGCACCAGCGCGGCGATCACCACGCCGACGAATGACTGCGGGAACCCGACCGCGGTCACCGCCCGCTCGACGGCCGGCGATTCCTCCTCAGCCAGCCCCACCACCGCGACCAGGGCTACCAGCAGCAGCCCCAGACTGCCCAGCGCGGCGCCGCGGCTCGGCGGCTCGGCATGGCTTTCGTCCTCGAACAGTCGCTTGCGCTGACCCTTCTGCGCGACCGGCAGGAAGAAGTCGCGGTGGCGCACCGTCTGCGTGAAGACGAAGACCAGGTAGACGAGGAGCGAGGCGACCGCCGCGAAGGCCAGCTGGGCCGGAGAGAACTCCCTGCCCACTTGGCTGGTGGTGAACGCGGGCAGCACCAGGCTCAGCGTCGCCAGCGTGGTGACCGTAGCCAGCGCGGCGCCGCTGCCCTCGGCGTTGAACAACGTCACCCCGTAGCGCCGGGAGCCGAGCAGCAGCGACAACCCCGCGATGCCGTTGGTGGTGATCATCGCCGCGGCGAAAACGGTGTCCCTGGCCAGGGTCGCGGCCTCGTTGCCCCCCGACGCCATCAGCGAGACGATGAGGGCCACCTCGATCACCGTCACCGCCGCCGCGAGCACCAGCGAGCCGAACGGCTCATCGACCCGGGCCGCGACCACCTCCGCGTGATGCACCGCGGCCAGCACGGCGCCGATGAGCAATGCCGCCGCCAGCGCGACCAGCGCCGGGCCCAGCTCCTCGCCCCAGATCAATGCCAGCACCAGGACGGAAAGCAACGGCACAACCACCGTCCACGACACCCGTCTCAACATCGACCGCCATTCTCTTCGAAGGCACCCGGTCGGGCGAACCGAGACGGACGCGGGTCCTCGCTAATCCGTCGGTGCCGCATCGCCGGCCTCAAAAGCATGCCCGGCGGAGGAGCGATTCAAGAACCCGGACCACCTCGTCGACGCCGAACCCGGTGCCTGTCCGGGCCCAAGTGGCGCATTGCGAGGGGCCCGCAGAGATGCTGCGGCGTTCCTTGAACCAAAGTCCTTTGACGCTTGTGACAATAGCCCCTACGTTCGCCCGACGTCGTTTCATACGGTCGCAACATTCGCCTCGGGTTTACACGGGCTTCACCGGAGGGAAGTCAAGACAGGCACGTCTGAACGCTGATCTTCAGCGCGGCCGGAGTGAAGGGGGAAAGCGGTGTCAGCTCGCCAAATCACCGCACAACGGGGCAACAATAATTCAATTCACGACCATCTCCGCAGTGTGAACACGGAGGATCGCGCTGCCTGGGTTTCCAGAGCGCTCTGCCGTACCGGCGACCCGGACGGGTTGTTCGTGCGCGGCGCCGCCCAGCGAAAAGCCGCGGCTATCTGCCGGCACTGCCCGGTGGTCCTGGAGTGCGGCGCCGAGGCGCTCGACAACCGAGTGGAGTGGGGCGTCTGGGGCGGGATGACCGAACGCCAGCGCCGAGCCCTGCACAGGCAGCACCCCGAGATGGTGTCCTGGGCCGAATTCCTGGCCGCCCAGCGCCGGCACCGCGCCGCGAGTTAGCACCGGGGGCCGTTTCGCCTAGGCCCGCATCAAGCTAGGTTTCGGGTCGCAAGAGCACGTCGGCGTCGAAGCAGCTGTGGTCGCCGGTGTGGCAGGCGCCGCCCACCTGGTCGACCGTCAGCAGCACGGTGTCGCCGTCGCAGTCCAGCCGCACGGAGTGCACGTATTGGGTGTGGCCGCTCGTCGCGCCCTTGACCCACTGCCGGGCGCGGGACCGCGAATAATACGTCGCCTCACGGGTTTCCAGCGTGCGGGCCAGCGCCGCGTCGTCCATCCAGGCGACCATCAGCACGTCGCCGGTGCCGCGCTCCTGCACGACGGCGGTGAACAGGCCGTCGGCGTTCCGCTTCAGCCGCGCGGCGATCTGCGGGTCCAGTGTCATCGCACGGTGATCCCCTCGGCCGCCATGGCGGCCTTCACCTGGCCGATGGTCAGCTCCCGGAAGTGAAAGACGCTGGCCGCCAGCACCGCATCCGCGCCGGCGGAGACCGCGGGCGCGAAGTGTTCGGCCGCTCCGGCGCCGCCGCTGGCGATCACCGGCACGGTGACCGCCGAGCGCACCGCCCGCAGCATCGGCAAGTCGAACCCGGCCTTGGTGCCGTCGGCGTCCATCGAGTTCAGCAGGATCTCCCCCACGCCCAGATCGGCGCCGCGCGAGGCCCATTCGACGGCGTCGATGCCCGTCCCGCGGCGTCCGCCGTGGGTGGTGACCTCCCAGCCGGACGGTGTCGGCGCCGACTCCGGGGGCACGCTGCGGGCGTCGACCGACAGCACGATGCATTGCGAGCCGAACTGCCTTGCCAGTTCTTCCAGCAGGTCGGGCCGCGCGATCGCGGCGGTGTTGATCGAAACCTTGTCGGCCCCCGCGCGCAGCAGGACGTCGACGTCGGCCACGGTACGAACCCCGCCGCCGACGGTCAGCGGGATGAAAACCTGCTCGGCCGTGCGGCGCACCACCTCCAGCATGGTGGCCCGCCCCGACGACGAGGCGGTGACGTCGAGGAAGGTGAGTTCGTCGGCGCCCTCGGCGTCGTAGGCGGCGGCGAGCTCGACGGGATCGCCCGCGTCGCGCAGGTTTTCGAAGTTGACCCCCTTGACCACCCGCCCGGCGTCGACGTCCAGGCAGGGAATCACCCGTACCGCAAGGCCGTTACCGGCGGGCATCTCAGTAGTCCTCCGGTCGGCCCGTGCTGCGCAGGACCTCGAGGATCTCGGCGTGTGCGCGCGGGCCCGCGGCCAGCACGGAATCCGATGCGGGGCGCCACGGTTCGCCGTGGACATCGGTGACGACACCGCCCGCCGCCCGCACCAGCGCGACGCCGGCGGCGTGGTCCCACACGTGGCCCCCGAAACTGATTGAGCCACCCAGGATTCCGTCGGCGACATAGGCGAGGTCGAGTCCGGTGGACCCGTGCATGCGCAACCGCGACGAGACCCGGCTCAGGTTCTGAAGCACCGCGATGCGATAGCGCCCCGGGAACCGGCCCCGCGCGTCGGCGCTGAACGAGCCGGCGCCGATCAGGGCGTCGGCCAGGTCGATGTCGGCCAGCGGCGGCCGCTTGACACCGTTTTTCATCAGCGGGCCGTCCACCACCGCGGTGTAGCGCTGGTCGACGAAGGGCAGCCAGGTCAGTCCGGCCACCGGGTCACCGTGGTGCAGCAGGCCCAGCAGGATGCCGGCCATCGGCGATCCGGCCGCGTAGTTGAACGTGCCGTCGACCGGGTCGAGCACCCACACCCACTCCGAGTCGACGTCGGTGCCGCCGAATTCCTCGCCGTGTACGCCGATCCCGGTGGCCTCGGTCAGCGCGGCCACCACCTGCCGCTCGATCGCGAGGTCGACATCGGTGGCGAAGTCGTTGCCCTTCTTCTGGACCGCCGAATCGGCGCGGTGGCCGGCGAGGAACGGCTCGGTGGCCTCGTCGAGGATCGCCGCCGCCTTCTCCACCAAAGCGCCCAGATCAGCCACGGCCCTACCCCGCGACCGCGGCGAGCGCCTGGGGCAGGGTAAACCGCCCGGCGTAGAGGGCTTTGCCCACGATGGCACCCTCGACCCCGCGGTCGGTCAGGGTGGCGATCGCGCGCAGGTCGTCCAGGCTGGACACGCCGCCGGAGGCGATCACCGGGGCCTCGGTGCGCTCGGCGACGGCGGCCAGCAGCTCGAGGTTGGGGCCGCCCAGTGTGCCGTCCTTGGTGACGTCGGTGACGACGAAGCGCGAACACCCCTCGCCATCAAGGCGTTCCAGCACTTCCCACAGGTCGCCGCCGTCGGTTTCCCAGCCGCGTCCGCGCAGCCGGTGCCGCCCTTCGATGATCTGCACGTCGAGGCCGACGGCGACTTTCTCGCCGTGCTCGGCGATCGCGCGCGCACACCACTGTGGATTCTCCAAAGCCGCGGTGCCCAGGTTGACCCGGGCGCAGCCGGTGGCCAGCGCCGCGCTCAGGGAGTCATCGTCGCGGATCCCGCCAGACAGCTCCACGTGCACGTCGAGCTTGCCGACCAGCTCGGCGAGCAGCTCGCGGTTGGAGCCGCGCCCGAACGCCGCGTCCAAGTCGACCAGGTGGATCCATTCCGCGCCGTCGCGCTGCCAGCCGAGCGCCGCGTCCAGCGCCGAGCCGTACGCGGTTTCACTGCCCGCCTTGCCCTGCACCAGGCGCACGGCGCGGCCGTCGACCACGTCGACCGCGGGCAACAAGATCAACACATTCCCTCCAGAGCCGTTCGTCACAGTGCCTCGATCCAGTTGCGCAGCACGGCCGCACCGGCATCGCCGCTCTTTTCCGGGTGGAACTGGGTGGCCGACAGCGGTCCTTGCTCGACGGCGGCCAGAAACGGCACCCCGTGGGTGGCCCAGGTGAGCACGGCCTCCGGCGCACCCTCCCAGCGCTGCGCGGCGTAGGAGTGCACGAAGTAGAAGCGGGCGTCGGCGTTCAGCCCCTTGAACAGGGTGCTGCCGGCCCCGGCATCGACCACGTTCCAGCCCATGTGCGGAATCACCGGGGCATCCAACCGCGTGACCTCTCCCGGCCACTGGCCGCAACCCGTTGTCTGCACGCCGAATTCGACGCCGGTGGCGAACAGGATCTGCATGCCCACACAGACGCCCAGCACCGGGCGCCCCGCGGCGACCCGGTCGGCGATGATGCGGTCTCCCCTCACCCTGCGCAGGCCCGTCATGCAGGCCTCGAAGGCCCCAACGCCGGGCACCACCAGGCCGTCGGCGGTGGTCGCCGCATCGGCGTCGGCGGTCACCTCGACCGACGCGCCCGCCCGCTGCAGCGCGCGCTGGGCCGACCGCAGATTGCCGGAGCCGTAATCCAGGACGACGACGGATGGTGCTGTCACAGAACACCTTTGGTTGACGGCACGTCGGAAACCCGTGGGTCGGGCTCGACGGCCTGGCGCAGCGCGCGGGCCACTGCCTTGTACTGCGCTTCGGTGACGTGGTGTGGGTCGCGCCCGTACAGGACCCGCACGTGCAGCGCGATGCGGGCGTTCATCGCCAGCGACTCGAACACGTGCCGGTTGATGACGGTGTGGTACGGCACGGAGCTGCCGGCAATGGTGGTGTGTCGCAGGTGATCCGGCTCGCCGGTGTGCACGCAATAGGGCCGGCCGGAGACGTCGACGACGGCGTGCGCCAGCGTCTCGTCCATCGGGATGAAGGCGTCGCCGAACCGGCGGATGCCCCGTTTGTCGCCGAGGGCCTGCCCCAGCGCCTGGCCCAGCGCGATCGCGGTGTCCTCGATGGTGTGGTGACCCTCGATCTCGACGTCGCCCTTGGTGCGCACGGTCAGGTCGAAGCTGGCGTGACTGCCCAGCGCCGTCAGCATGTGGTCGTAGAACGGCACCCCGGTGTCGACATGGACCTGGCCGGTGCCGTCGAGGTCGAGTTCGATGACGATGTCGGATTCCTTGGTGCGGCGCTCGATACGCGCGCGCCGGGCGGCTTTTCCTGTTTCGGTGGTGGTCACGGGGCTCCTACTGGGGTGGCTGGGGCCAGTTCGGTGGCGGCGATCTGGGCGCTGGCCCGCAAGAAGGCATCGTTCTCTTCGGCCAGTCCGGTCGTGACGCGCAGGTAGCCGGGAATTCCGACGTCGCGGATCAACACGCCGGCGTCCAAGTAGCGCTGCCAGGTGGCCGGGGCGTCGGCGAATTGCCCGAACAACACGAAGTTCGCGTCGCTGGGAATCACCCGAAAACCCATTCCGCTCAATGCCTTTACGACGCGTTCGCGTTCGGCGATCAGGGTGGCGACGCTGCCCAGCGTGTCGTCGGCGTGCCGCAGCGCGGCCCGGGCCGCGGCCTGGGTGATCGACGACAGGTGATAAGGCAGCCGCACCAGCAGCATCGCGTCGATCACCGCGGGAGTGGCGATCAGGTACCCGAGCCGCCCGCCCGCGAAGGCGAACGCCTTGCTCATGGTGCGGGTGACGATGAGCTTGGTCGGATACTCCCGCACCAGCCCCACGGCGCTGGGCTCGGAGGAGAACTCGCCGTAGGCCTCGTCGACGATCAAAATGCCCGGCACCACGCCCAGCAGCCGCCGCAGATCCGGCAGCGAAACGCTCTGCCCGGACGGGTTGTTGGGGCTGGCGATGAAGACCACATCGGGTTGGCGTTCGGTGACCGCGGCGACGGCGACGTCGACGTCGAGGCTGAAGTCGTCCGCGCGCGCGGCTTCGAGCCATTCCGTGCGCGTGGCGTCAGAGATGATGGGGTGCATCGAGTAGGAGGGGACGAACCCGATCGCGGTGCGCCCGGGCCCACCGAACGCCTGTAGCAGCTGTTGCAGGATCTCGTTGGATCCGTTTGCGGCCCAGACGTTTTCCACGCCGATTTGCACGCCGGTCTGGCCGGTGAGGTAGCCGGCCAGACCCCGGCGCAGCTCCACCGCGTCGCGGTCGGGATAGCGGTGCAGGTCGGCGGCCGCCGCGGCCACCGACCGCACGACGTCGTCCACCAGCGCCCGGCTGGGCGGGTGCGGGTTCTCGTTGGTGTTCAGCCGCACCGGGACCGCCAATTGCGGTGCGCCGTAGGGAGATTTGCCGCGCAGGTCGTCGCGCAGCGGCAGGTCGTCCAGCGTGGGCTCCCGCGGCTCGGTCATCGCTCGAACCTCCGCCGTATCGCCTCGCCGTGCGCCGGCAGGTCTTCGGCCTTGGCCAGCGTGACCACGTGTCCCGAGACGTCCTTGAGGGCGGCCTCGGTGTAGTCGACGACGTGGATGCCGCGCAGGAAGGTCTGCACCGACAGTCCGCTGGAATGCCGGGCCGAGCCCGCGGTCGGCAGCACGTGATTGGACCCGGCGCAGTAGTCGCCCAGGCTCACGGGCGAGTACGGCCCGACGAAAATGGCTCCGGCCGAACGTATTCGGGCGGCCACCTCCGGCGCGTCGACGGTCTGGATCTCCAGGTGTTCGGCGGCATACGCGTTGACCACCTTGACGCCGGCGTCCAGGTCGTCGACGACGATGATCGCCGACTGGCGGCCACCGAGCGCCGCGGCCACCCGGTCGCGGTGCACGGTCGTGCGCAGCTGGGCGGCCACCTCTGCTTCGGTGGCGGCCGCCAGGTCCTCGCTGGGGGTCACCAGCACGCTGCCCGCCATCTCGTCGTGCTCGGCCTGGCTGATCAGGTCGGCCGCCACATGCGCCGCGTCGGCGGTGTGGTCGGCCAGGATGGCGATCTCGGTCGGGCCCGCCTCGGCGTCGATGCCGACCCGCGAACGGCACAGCCGCTTGGCGGCGGTGACATAGATGTTGCCGGGGCCGGTGATCATGTCGACGGGCGCCAGTTCGGCACCGTCGGTGTCGGCGCCGCCGTAGGCCAGCAGGGCCACCGCCTGCGCACCGCCGACGGCCCACACCTCGTCGACCCCGAGCAGCCGCGCGGCGGCCAGGATCGTCGGATGTGGCAGGCCGTCAAACCGGGCCTGCGGCGGGCTGGCCACCACCAACGAGTCCACGCCGGCGGCCTGCGCCGGCACCACGTTCATCACCACGCTGGACGGGTACACCGCGTTGCCGCCGGGCACGTAAAGGCCCACCCGCTCGACGGGGACCCATCGCTCGGTGACCGTCGCGCCCGGACCAAGCGTGGTGGTGACGTCGGCGCGGCGCTGGTCGGCGTGCACGGCGCGGGCGCGTTCGATCATCACCCGCAGGGCTTCCGCGACGCCGGGGTCCAGATCCGCAAGCGCCGCCTCGAGCCCCGCGCCGGGCACCCGGACGGCCGCGGGCCGCACACCGTCGAATGACGCCCCGAACTCCAGCGCCGCCTCGGCGCCGCGCTCGGCGACGGCCTGCACGATCGGCCGCACCTTGGGCAGGACGCTCTCCACGTCGGCGCCGCCACGCGGCAACGCGGACCGCAACCGGGCAGCCGTCAGCTCCACGCCCCGCAGGTCGATGCGGGCCATGACGGGCGCTGAAGTGGTACTCATTGCCTCCATTGTCCCAGAGCAACTCAAGTCGATATCCGACCGGTACAGTGCCGGTGAAAGGCCCTACAACTCAGGGAGCCGTCATGTCCGCGAAGGATCACCCCAATAACGCCCCGGGCGTCCCAATGGTGTTCCCGCCCTGGTTCGAGCGCTTCCAGATCAAGTATTTCAACCCGGCCATCAAGCCGATCGCCCGCTTTTTGCCCGGGACGGCGACCATCAAGCACCGCGGCCGCACCTCGGGCACGCCGTACGAGACCGTCATCACCCCCTATCGCAAGGGAAACGTGCTGGCGATCGCCCTCGGCCACGGCAAGACGAACTGGGTCAAGAACGTGCTGGCGGCCGGGGAGGCCGACGTGCAGTTCAGCCGCGACCGCGTGGTGCATATCACCAACCCGCGGATTTTGCCGGCCGGCTCCGACGGCCCCGACGCCGAACGCCTGCCGCGGATGGCCCGCGTGCAGCTGCGCCGAATCGGCGTCTTCGTCGGCGACATCACCTGAGGCAGCGGCGCGCTTTCGTGCGTGCGCTGACGGCATTCAGTGTGCGCTGATGGCGGGATTTCCGCGATTTTTCCGCCATGGCGTCACACTCGAAGCCCTAGACGCACACTGAAGCGGCCTATGCCCTGGTGAACACCGTCTTGCCGGTCATGGCCGGCCAGGCCGAGGGAGCGTCATCCCACTCGACGACGCGGTCGACGGCCGGCGACAAGTCCAAGCCGCCCGCCAGCAATTCGAGCACCCGCGGGATGACCGTGCGCGCACTGACCCGTCCGGTGTTGAACTGCACGCCGCGGGTGTACATCGGCAGCAGCGGCATCTCAACCTTGTATTCCGGGTAGATCCCGGTGTCGGTGCAGACGCCATCGGGCCAGGTCGCGCGCAGTGTCGCCGACAGCAGCGACACATCGCCGGTGGTGTGCACGGTGATCGGAAACGGGTCCCACGACTTGTCGGGCTTGGCGATGTCGTGGACCACCGCGCCGAGCTTCTCGGCGGCGGCCAGGCGCTGCGGGTCGGTGTCGACGTAGTCGACGTGGGCGCCCAGCGCCGCCCCGAACGCGGCCGAGTACAACCCGATCGACAGCCGCCCGACCACGAGGACGCGGCGATCCACGGCATCGAGGCTATCCAGCTCCTCCCGGAATGGCCCGACGGTCCGCCAGCCGTCGGGAATGTTGTCCGACAGCGACGCGATCGAGGCGGGGTCGACCGCGTCGGGAACTGGGATCAGCATCGCGTCGGCGTACGGCACCAGCACCAGATCCGACATGAAGCCGCCGCCGTCCAGTCCCGCGATCGGCCCCATCCCGTACATCGCCATCAGGGGCCCCGAGCCGCACGAGCCCGTCACGCCGCGGCGGCATTCGCGGCAGGTTCCACAGCTGATCTGAAACGGCACCACGACGCGGTCGCCGGCGCGGACGCCTTCGACGGCGTCGCCCACCGCGACGACCTCGGCCAATCCTTCGTGGCCCACCGCGTACCCGGGCGGCAGCGGCAGCCGGCCGCGGCACACCGCGACGTCCAAATCACAACAGGCCACCATCAGCGGCCGCACCAGCGCCTGCTCGGGCGCGGTGATCTGCGGTTCGGGCACCTCGCGCCACGCGTATCGTCCGGTGTCTTCGTACGTCAACTGCCTCATCTCTGCATTCTTGAGTGACCTTTCAAGTATTGTCAATACCGATGCCCAGACCAGACCGCAGCCGCGCAGCGCTGATCGACACGGCCGCCACCCTGTTCCGCCGGCAGGGGTACGCCGCGACCGGCCTCAACCAGATCCTCGGGGAGGCCGGCGTCAAACCGGGTTCGCTGTATCACCACTTCCCGCAGGGCAAGCAACAGTTGGCCGCGGCGGTCGTCGACACCGAGGGGTCCGGGATCGAGCAACTGCTGCGCCGGTTCCTGGCGACGGGCCGGCCGGTGGCCGACATCGTCGATCGGTGGATCGATCTGCTGATCGCCGGGCTGGCCGGCGACCACCGCGACGGCTGCCCGATCGAGCCGATCGCCACCGAGTCGGTGCACGCGAGTCCGCTGGCGCGCGAGGCGTCGGCGCGCGCCTTCAGGGGTTGGTCCGCGGCGATCGAGGGGCGGCTCCGCGCCGACGGCTGGGCCGCTACGGAGGCGAAACAGGTTGCGCTGGCGGTGATCTCACTGATCGAGGGCGCGCTGGTCCTGTCCCGGACCTCCGGTGATGCGGGGGCGCTCGACGCCGCCAAGCCCGCGGCGCGGACGCTGCTGCGTGGCTGACGCCTAAATGGGCGCGAGAGTGCAACTGGCAACACGTTTCCCGAGTAAAGGTGTCGGCAGTTGCACTTTCGCGACTGGATGAACGCCCTACATGTCCAGGCCGATGTCGAGCGCGCGCACCGAGTGCGTCAGCGCGCCGACGGCCAGGTAGTCCACTCCGGTTGCGGCGTAGGTGGCGGCGTTGTCCAGGCTGAGCCCACCGGAGGACTCGAGCAGGACGGCGGGGGCGCGCGCGTCGCGACGCTGCACGGCCATCTGCGTCTGCCACACCGGGAAGTTGTCCAGCAGGACCAGTTCCGGCTTTTCGGCGAGCACCTCGTCCAGCTGCTCGAGGGAGTCGACCTCCACCTCGCACGGCAGATCCGGCGCCGCGTCGCGGACCGCGCGCAGCGCGTCGACCACCGACCCGGCGGCCACCACATGGTTGTCCTTGATCAGAGCCGCGTCCCCGAGCCCGAGCCGGTGGTTGACTCCGCCGCCGACCCGCACCGCGTATTTCTGCAGCACACGCAGCCCGGGCAGGGTCTTGCGGGTGTCGCGGACCTTGGCCTTGGTGCCGTCGACGGCCTCCACCCAGGCCGCGGTCGTGGTGGCGATGCCCGACAGGTGGCAGACCAGGTTCAGCATGGTCCGCTCGGCGGTCAGCAGGCCGCGGGTGTCCGCGCGCACGGTCAGCACCGGCTCGCCGGGCTGCAGCCGGGCGCCGTCCTCGACGCTGTGCAGCACCTCGTAGTCTCCGTCGAGGACGGCGTCGAGAACCAGCAGCGCGACCTCGACGCCGGCGATGACGCCGGGCTCCCGGGGCACCATCGACGCCGTCGCCACCGCGCCGGCGGGCACCGTCGCGAGCGTGGTGACGTCGGGCCCGTAGCGCAGGTCCTCTTCGAGGGCGCGACGGATGATGTCCTGGGCGGCGCTTCGTTCGTCGGGCAGCATCATCAGCCCACCGCCGCCAGCGCCTCCACGAGCACCGAGTTCTGGTCGTCGGCGAGCCGCAGCACGCTGCTGCGGGCCTGCTCCGGTGCGGGGTCCGGGTATTCCGCGCGGTGGTGGCAGCCTCGGCTCTCGTTGCGGGCCAAGGCCGCGGCGGTCACCGCGCGGGCGGCCGCGGCCAACGCCACGTCCTCGAAGTCGCGGCGGCCGGCGATGGCGCGCAGCGGGGCGTGATAAAGCATGTCGGACAACCGGTTCAGCCCGGCGGCGTCGCGCACCACCGAGGCGTCGCGGCTCATCGCGGCCTGCAATTCGCCGCGCCCCAGGGCGGTGTGGACGATCGACTCGGGCGCCACCGCCCTGACGCGCCCCGCCGCCATCGCGTGGGCGGCCGCGGCCTTACCGGCGCGACTTCCGACCACCATGCCCTCCAGCAGGCTGTTGGACGCCAGCCGGTTGGCGCCGTGCATGCCGGTGCGCGCAACCTCGCCGGCGGCGAACAGCCCCGGCAGCCCGGTCTGCCCGTGCACGTCGGTGATGACGCCGCCGCAGCTGTAATGCGCCCCCGGCACGACCGGGATGGGTTGGCGGACGGGATCGATGCCGGCGGCCCGGCAGGCGGCGGTCACGGTCGGGAAGCGGGACGCAAAACCCTTGATGCCCCGTGCGTCGAGGAAGACGCACGGGTCGCCGGTGGCCTTGAGCCGCGCGTCGATGGCCGCGGCGACGACGTCGCGCGGCGCCAGATCACCCATCGGGTGAACACCGGCGGTGACCGAATTGCCTTGCCGGTCGAGCAGTATCGCACCCTCGCCGCGGATGGCCTCGGTGACCAGCGGACGCCGCCCGCCGGCCGCGCCGGCAAACAGCATCGTCGGGTGGAACTGGATGAACTCCAGGTCGCTGACCGCGACACCGGCCCACAACGCCAAGGCGATGCCGTCGCCGGTGGAGCCTTCGGGGTTGGTGGTCGCGCCGTAGAGATGCCCGAGTCCGCCGGAGGCCAGGATCACCGCGGGGGCGTTGATGATCCCGTACCCGTCCGCGTTGCCGACGGACACGCCGGTCACGGCCGTGCCGTCGTGCAGCACCCGCAGGGCGACGTGGCCGGTGCGGACGTCCAGCAGCCGGGCGGCGTGGTCGAGCGCGCGCTGCACCTCGGCGCCCGTGGCGTCGCCCCCGGCGTGCACGATCCGCCGCCGGGAGTGCCCGCCCTCGCGCGTCACGTCCCAGCGGCCCGGGACGGCCTCGTCGAATCGCGCTCCGGCACCGACCAATTCGGATACCGCGCGGTAGCCGTCGGCGACGATCGAAACCACCGCGTCGGGGTCACACAGGCCGGCGCCCGCGGTCACGGTGTCGGCGACGTGGGCCTCGACGGAGTCGTCGTTACCGGGCAAAACCACCGCGATGCCGCCCTGGGCGTAGTGGGTCGCCGTCGCCCCGTGCGCCTGGTCGGCCTTGCTGAGCACGACGACGCTGCGCCCGGCGCGGTGGGCGGCCAGGGCCGCGGCCAATCCCGCGACGCCGGTACCGATGACGACGACGTCGGCGCTGTGCGTCCAGGCGGGGCGGGCGATCATTCACCACCACCCGGCTGGCCGATTTCGATCATTCGCTGCACACTGCGGCGGCCCGCGGCCGCGATCTCCGGGTCGACGTCGACTTCGTCGACCCCGTCCACCAGGCAGCGCAGCAGGGCGGCCGGCGTGATCATCTTCATGAACTTGCACGACGCCCGGTCGTTGACCGCGCGAAAGTCGACTTGCGGTGCGGCCCTGCGCAACTGGTGCAGCATGCCAACCTCGGTGGCAACCAGCACCTTGCGGGCCCGGGTTTGGTGCGCCGCGTCCAGCATGCCGCCCGTGGACAGGATCTTTACCCGATCCGCCGGGAAGGCGCCCTCGCCGGCGAGGTACAACGCCGAAGTGGCGCAACCGCATTCGGGGTGCACGTACAGGTCGGCGTCGGGATTGGATCGGGCCTGCTCGGACAGCTCGTCGCCGTTGATACCGGCGTGGACGTGGCACTCACCGGCCCACACGTGCATGTTCGTGCGACCGGTCACCCGGCGCACGTGCGCCCCGAGGAATTGGTCCGGGCAGAACAGCACCTCGCGGTCGGGGTCGATGGACTCGACCACGTCGACCGCGTTGGACGACGTGCAGCAGATGTCGGTGAGCGCTTTCACCGCGGCCGTGGTGTTGACGTAGGAGACCACGACGGCGCCGGGGTGCTCGTCCTTCCAGGCGCGCAGTTCGTCGGCGGTGATGGAGTCGGCCAGCGAGCAGCCGGCCCGCTGGTCCGGGATCAGGACCGTCTTGCCGGGGCTGAGGATCTTGGCGGTCTCCGCCATGAAGTGCACCCCGCAGAACACGATGGTGTCCTCGGGCGCCTCGGCGGCGATCCGCGACAGCGCGAGCGAATCCCCGACGTGGTCGGCGACGTCCTGGATCGCGGGCAGCTGGTAATTGTGCGCCAGCACGGTGGCGCCGCGCAGCTTCGCCAGGCGGCGAATCTCGGTGGCCCACTGCGCGTCTCCGTCGACACCGGCGTAGCCGGCGGGCGAATTCGTGACGTCGGCCATCATGTCTTCGGCGAGCGTGTCCATGCGATTCATAACCGTCACGGCGGCACCTTTCAGCCCAGGAGGTTTTCGACTTATAATCGAAAACATGGCCCATACTAGCACTGAACACGAGGTGCTTGCGGTGGTGTTTCAGGTTCGCCAGGTAACGGCCGGGCCGCGACCCCAGAAACCGCAGCTTAACGTGCTGTTATGGCAGCGTGCCAAGGAGCCGCAGCGCGGCGCCTGGTCGCTCCCGGGCGGGCGGTTGCGCGCCGACGAGGACATGACGACCTCGGTGCGGCGGCAGCTGGCCGAGAAGGTGGACCTCAAAGAGCTGGCGCACCTGGAACAGCTGGCGGTGTTCTCCGACCCGAACCGGGTGCCGGGCGCCCGGGTGATCGCGTCGACCTTCCTGGGGTTGGTGCCCTCCCCCGCCACCCCGGAACTGCCGCCGGACACCCGATGGCACCCCGTGAGCTGTCTGCCGCCGATGGCCTTCGACCACGGCCCGATGGTGACTCACGCCCACGCCCGGCTGATCGCCAAGCTGTCCTACACCAACCTCGGGTTCGCCTTGGCACCAAAGGAATTCGCCCTCTCTACGCTGCGTGACATCTACGGCGCCGCGCTGGGCTACCAGGTCGATGCGACGAACCTGCAGCGGGTGCTGGTCCGCCGCGGCGTGATCAGCCAGACCGGCACCATCGCGCAGTCCGGCCGCAGCGGCGGACGGCCGGCGGCCCTCTATCACTTCACCGACTCCCGCCTTCGGGTCACCGACGAGTTCGCCGCGCTGCGACCACCGGGTCAGGTCTGACACCGCCGAACGCCACCCCGGCTAGGCTGGCGGGAATTGTGTTTGGCTGACGCAGCCGGAAAGTGACGCGTGCTGACCTGGATGCCTTGGCAAAAAGTCGCTCACAGTGCGGCGATTACGTTTTGGTTACCCGCCGTTCGTACGCGAGAATGCCGGAGGCCTAGAAGGGAGCCTGAATGGCCGAGCTCGGCAATTTGGCGGGTACGGGTGGCGCCGAGTGGATCGCCCGGCCGCCGCACGAGGAACTGCAGCGCAAGGTCCGCCCACTGCTGCCCTCGGACGACCCGTTCTACCAGCCGCCCCTCGGCTTCCAACACGCAGAGCCCGGGACGGTGCTGCGCTCGCGCGACGTCGAGCTCGCGTTCCTGGGGCTGATCCCGCAGCCCGTGAAGGCCGTACAGCTGCTCTACCGGACGATGGACATGAACGGCGAGCCCGAGGCGTCGGCAACCACGGTGATCGTCCCGGCCGAGCTGGCCCCGGAGCGTCCCTGCCCGCTGCTGTCCTACCAGTGCGCGATCGACGCCGTGTCATCCCGTTGCTTTCCCTCCTACGCGCTGCGGCGCCGGGCAAAGGCGCTGGGGGCGATAGGCCAGCTCGAATTCCTCCTGATCGCCGCCGCCGTCGCCGAGGGCTGGGCCGTCTCGGTGCCCGACCACGAGGGGCTGCAAGGCCTGTGGGGCGCGCCGTACGAGCCCGGCTACCGCGTCCTGGACGGCATCCGGGCCGCCCTGGGCTCGGAACGGCTTGGGCTGTCCCCGTTGGCGCCGATCGGGCTGTGGGGGTACTCCGGCGGCGGCCTGGCCAGCGCCTGGGCGGCCGAGGTGTGCGCCGAGTACGCGCCCGAGCTGGACGTCGTCGGGGCGGTGCTGGGCTCACCCGTCGGGGACCTGGGCAACACCTTTCGCAGGCTCAACGGCGGTTTTCTGTCGGGTCTGCCCGCGCTGGTGGTGGCCGCGCTCGCCCACATCTACCCCGAGCTGGACCGCCTGATCAAAGAGCACAGCAACGAGGAGGGGCGCGCCCTGCTCGAGTCGCTCGAGCAGATGACCACCGTGGAGGCGGTCCTCCGGATGGCCGGCAAGAACGTGGGTGACTACCTCGACGAACCGCTGGAGAGCATCCTGTCGACGCCCGAGGTCGCACATGTCTTCGAGAACATCAAGCTGGGCGCCGCCGTCCCGACGCCGCCGGTGCTGATCGTGCAGGCCGTCCACGACTACCTGATCGACGTGGACGACATCGACGCGCTCGCCGACGCCTATTCAGCCGGCGGCGCCCGGGTGACCTACCACCGGGACGCGTTCAACGAGCACATGCTGTTACACCCCCTGTCGGCCCCGATGACGCTGCGCTGGCTCACGGACCGGTTCGACCGCCGGCCGCTGACCGAGCACCTGATCCGGACCACGTGGCCGACGATGTTCCATCCGATGACCTACCTCGGAATGGCCCGGCTCACCAAGATCGCGGCCAAGGTCATCCTCGGCCGCAGGATTCACCGCCGCCCGCTATGAGGCGGGCGCCTAGCCGGCTCCCACCGGGAGCTGATCGGAAGACCGGTCGCCCAGCGGAAGGGCGCCCAGGTCGTCGCGGGCGTCCGACGCCGCAAGCACCGCGTAAACCAGCGCCGCGATAGCGGCCGGCCACAGCAGCGTCAATGCCACCTGCAGCGGATCGTCCGCGAAGAACACCGGCGGTGCCTGGATCACATAGGCCACCGACGGCGCTTTGGACAGCGGGACCGCGTCGAAATTCAATGCGCCGTAACTGATCCGCACCAGCGCCGCCCCCATCGCCGTCGCGGCGGCCGCGACGACCACCATTCCGGTCGACAAAGCGGCGACCATGGCCGGCCCGCGGTGTGCGCGCCACTGCCACGCGAGCACCGGCGTCACCACCGCCAGCACGGTCAACAGCCCCAACATCAGGGATGGCGCGTCGAAGAAGTGCTGCGACTCGTTGCCCAGATAATCGTGGACGCGTTCTCCGGAGCGCGTGAGGGCCACCACGGCGTGGATCGGCGGGGCGATCCACGCCCACAGCCCACCGATCAGCACCCCGGCCGCCGACGAGCCCAGCGCGCCAACGGCGATGGCGCGCGCCCGAGACTTGCGCCTGAGGGCTGCGGGCGGCGAGGTTTCCGCGTGCTCGCTCACCGCTGGGCCTCCAGGTCGGCGGAATCGACCTGCCCGTGCCGCGAGCACTGCGCGCGCCAGCCGTCCGGGCGAACCTGCACGATCATCCGGCGTCCGCATTCCGCGCAGAACCGGGGCGGTTCCAGACCCAACTGCGCCGCTGTCGGCACTTCGGTGCCCCCCAATTCCCCGGTGTAGACGTTGTACACGCCAGCGCTGGCCGGAGCGCCCAGATCCCGCACCACAGTCTCCACGTGTCTTACAGGGTGGCGTTGAGCGCCTTGATCGGCATCTGCAGGTCTTCGAGCAGCTCCAGATCCGCTTCGGCGGGCCGGCCGAGCGTGGTCAGGTAGTTCCCGACGATCACGGCGTTGATGCCGCCCAGGATGCCCTTCTTGGCGCCCAGGTCACCCAGGGTGATCTCGCGGCCCCCGGCGAACCGCAGCATCGCGCGCGGCAAGGCCAGGCGGAAAGCGGCCACCGACTTCAGCGCCTCGGCCACCGGCAGCACCTCCAGGTCGCCGAACGGCGTGCCGGGTCGCGGGTTGAGGAAGTTCAACGGCACCTCGTCGGGCCCCAGCTCCGCGAGTTCGGCGGCGAACTCGGCGCGCTGCTCGAGCGTCTCGCCCATGCCCAGGATGCCGCCGCAGCACACCTCCATGCCGGCGTCGCGCACCATCGACAGGGTCTGCCAGCGCTCTTCCCAGGTGTGGGTAGTCACGACGTTGGTGAAGAACGAGCGGGCGGTCTCGAGGTTGTGGTTGTAGCGGTGCACGCCCATCGCCGAGAGCTGCTGCACCTGCTCGGCGGTCAGCATCCCCAGCGAGGCCGCGATGTTGATCTCGACCTCGTTGCGGATCGCCTCGATACCGGCCGCGACCTGGGCCATCAGTCGCTCGTCGGGCCCACGCACGGCGGCCACGATGCAGAACTCGGTGGCACCCGACTTGGCGGTTTGTTTGGCGGCCTCGACCAGGCTGGGAATGTCCAGCCGCGCGCTGCGCACCGGCGAGGCGAACAACCCCGACTGCGAGCAGAAATGACAATCCTCCGGGCAGCCGCCGGTTTTCAGGCTGATGATGCCCTCGACCTCGACCTCGGGACCGCACCAGCGCATCCGGACCTCGTGCGCCAGCGCCAGCAGGTCGTCGAGCCGGTCGTCGGGCAGCCGTAGCACCTGCAGCACCTGCTCCCGACTCAGTCCCTCTCCGCGCTCGAGTACCTGTTCGCGCGCAACCGCCAGGATGTCCGCGCCGCTGGCTCCGCTCACCGGTCGGGTTGCCGCTTGAGTCACCACTACTCCCTGCATCATCGGTGGCCGAGCATGCGGCCTCGCGCCCCACGGTCGTGGCGGCCCTGAATAAAAAGCGTTCAAAGTAGGGTAACGGCCGCAGTACATGCCATCTGCCGGGGTATCTCATCACAATGACCGATCCGCACGTCGCGTACGTAGCCCACCACATGATTCTGCTGGCGATCCCGGCGTTCCTGCCGGCGATCATCGTCGTCGGCGTGATCCTCTACGTCGCACTGAAAGACCGCCGGTCCCCCGGCGAGCCGGAAGACACCGGCCAGCAGGACACAGAACATCGGTGATTGGCGGTAGCCCGATTTGGGCATTCCGCTTCCTGCGAGCCGGATCACAGCTCGCGGTACTTGGCGGTGTTGGGAGGTTTTGACGATGAACTCGACGGAACTGAGATTCGTTGCCGAGGCGCCCGCGCGCGGTGCCGGGCTGAACCAGGTGATCGGGCTGTCGGTCGCCGCGGTGGTGATCGCGCTGGTGTTGCTGTGGGTCGGCCACGCGCACCGCACTCACCGCATCCAGTGGCTTACCCGGCTCGCCGACAAACTGGGCGAGAAGTTCCACCGGCCCAATTGGGTGGCCTTGCCGGTTTTGATCTTCACCACGTCGATCATCTGCGCGCTGTTCGGGTTCATCTGGGACGTCAGCTGGCACATCGGCAACGGCCGCGACCCCGGCCCGCTGGCCAATCCGGCGCACTATTTCATCATCATCGGCCTGTTCGGGGTGTTCCTCGGCGGCATGGTGTCGGTGGTGCTGCCGTTCGACAAGCCCGGCCCGGCGGCGGTGCGCATCACGCGCAACTGGCACGCGCCGGTCGGCGGGGTGCTGATGGCCGGCTGCGGGCTGTACGCGATGATCGGGTTCCCGCTCGACGACGTCTGGCACCGCATTTTCGGTCAAGACGTAACACTTTGGGGCCCAACCCATTTGATGATGATCGGCGGCGCATGCTTCTCGCTGTTCGCGGTGCTGATGCTCGAGCACGAGGGCGAGTCGCAACAGGCCGCCGACGCGGCGAAAGGCGCGTTCATCACGTTCCTGCGCTACCTGTCCTTCGGCGGGTTGTTCATCGGGTTGTCGGTGTACCAGATCGAATACGACTTCGGTGTCCCCCAGTTCCGCCTGGTGTTACAGCCGATGCTGATCGCTGGGGCGGCCGCGCTGGCGGCGGTCGCCGCCCGAATGGTGATGGGGCGCGGGGCCGCGATCATCGGGGCGTTGTTCGCCATCGCGCTGCGCGGCGGGGTCGCACTGCTGGTCGGGCCCATCCTGGGCGCCCCGATCAACTGGTTCCCGCTGTATCTGGGTCCCGCGCTGGTAGTCGAGCTGGTCGCGCTGACGCCGGTGTTCAAGCGTCCCGTCGTGTTCGGCGCCGTCTCCGGGCTGGCGGTGGGGACGGTGGGCCTTTTGCTGGAGTCGCTGTGGATCGGCGCGGTGTATCACTACCCGTGGCCGACCAGCATGTGGGGCGAGGCCCTGGCCACGGCGGTGCCGGTCGCCGTGCTCACCGGGACCTGCGGGGCACTCTTCGGCATGGTGCTCACCCGCCAGCGGCTTCCGGGCCGCGGGGTCGGCATCTCGGTGGTGGCGGCGGCTGTGCTGGTGATCGGCGGGGCGGTGGCCAACGGCCTGCACATCATCGTGCCGGGCCAGAACACCGCCACCGTCACGCTGACGGACCTGCCCAGCCCCGCGGGGCAGCGGATGGTGTCGGCCGACGTGAGGATGTCGCCGACCTCGATGGTCAGCGACCGTCCAGACTGGTTGAGCATCTTGTCCTGGCAGGGGCGGATGGAGAACCACCGCGGCCTGGTGATCGACCGGCTCGCCAAGGTCGGGCCGGGGCACTACCGGTCCACCCAGCCCGTCCCGGTGTGGGGGTCGTGGAAGACGCTGCTGCGGGTGCAGGACGGCCGCACGATGACCGCGGTGCCGATCTACGAGCCGGCGGACGATGCCATCCCGGCGCCCGAGGTCCCCGCGCTGGCGTCCAGCACGCGGCCGTTCGTCCTGGAGGTCACCATCCTGCAGCGCGAACGTGACCAGAGCGCGCCGGCCTGGCTGTTCACCGCCGGGGGGATCGTGGTGCTGTTCCTGACCCTGATGGTGATCTCCGCCCTGACGTGGGGCGCGGGGCGGATCAACAACTCCGAGAGCGTCCCCAGGCGGCCGGAGGAAGCCAAGCACACCGTGCCCGGGACGCCCAGGGCGGCGTGATCGATGACGATGCGTAGCACCCTGGCTGCGGCGTGGGTGACGGCTCTGGCGTTGGCTCTGATCGCTTGCGGCGGTTCACCAAACCAGCCCCCCGCCGCCGGCCCGACGATCGACGTCACGGTTGCCAAGGGGCAGGTCATCCCCACCAACGCCGAGCTACACGCCAAGGTGCGCCAGCAGATCACCGTGCGCGTGACCAGTGACGCTCCCGACGAGCTGCACGTGCACTCGACGCCCGACCACAAGTTCGCGGTCGCGGCGGCGCCCAACCAGACGTTCCAGTTCAGCGTCGACATACCCGGCAACGTCGAGGTGGAACTGCACCACCTCGATCGGACGATCGCGACCATCCAAGTCCAACCGTGAGCGCCGGCGGCGCGACCGTGGTGCTCGCGCACGGACTCGGCGGGTCCGGCGACCTTCCGGTCCCGTACATGTACGCGATGGTCGGCGCGGCGTGGGCGCTGACGTTCACCTTCGCGCTGGTCGCCTTCGCCTGGCGGCGGCCGCGGTTTGATCCGCTCAAGCCCGGCCGCCCGCTGCCGGCCGCCGTGACCGCGGCGGTCGACGCACGGGCGACCCGGTGGACCGCCGCCGCGCTGGCGCTGGTGTTGACGGCGTGGGCGGTGGCGGCCGGGGTTTGGGGCCCGCGGTCGGAGACCAACGCCCTGCTCGGCGTGTTCTACGTGTTGCTGTGGGTCGGATTGGTGGCGCTGTCGCTGCTGGCCGGACCCGTCTGGCGGGTCCTCTCGCCGATGCGGACGGTCTACCTGCTGCTGCGGCGCGGCACGCCCGAACGCCTGCACCGGCCGCGGCTGGCATATCCCGACGGGTGGGGTTATCGCCCGGCCGCGCTGGGCCTGTTCGCGTTCGTCTGGATGGAACTGGCCAGCCCGAACCCGGCGTCGCTGCCGGCGGTGCGGGCGTGGCTGGGCGGCTACGCCGTGGCCATGCTGGTGGGCGCCTGGCTGTGCGGCCAGCGCTGGTTGGCCCGGGCCGACCCGTTCGGGGTTTACAGCGTGGCGGTGTCCCGCCTGTCCCCGTTCCGCCGCAACCCGGAGAGCGGGCGAATCGTCGTCGGAAACCCGCTCGACCATTTGCCGTCGCTGCCGGTGCGGCCCGGCGTGGTGCTGCTGCTCGCGGTGCTGCTCGGGTCCACGGCGTTCGACAGCTTCTCGTCGTCCCCGACGTGGCGCGGCTTCTCCGACGGGCTCTCCCGCAACGTCGGCCTGACGCCGGCGCTGTCGTCGTCGCTACTGCGAACCCTCGGGCTGATTGTCTTCATTTCCGTTGTGGCCGTGACGTTTTCGCTCGCCGCGCGCGCCACGGGCGGCGTGGACTCCGAGCAACGCCGCGCCCTGCCCGGCCAGATGGCGCACTCCCTGATCCCGATCGTGGTGGGCTACATCTTCGCCCACTACCTGACCTACCTCGTCGAGCGCGGGCAGCAGGCCGTGTTCGCGCTCGCCGACCCCCTCGGCCGGGGCTGGAACCTGCTGGGGCTGGCGCACCACCAGGTCGCCTACGTGCTGTCTACCCACCCGCCGGTGCTGGCCGGCATCAAGGTGGCCTGCGTGGTGACCGGCCACATCCTGGCGGTCATCGCGGCCCACGACAAGGCCCTGCGGCTGCTGCCGAGCGGCCACCAGCTCACCGGCCAGCTGACGATGATGCTGGTCATGGTCGGCTACACCTTCACCGGCCTGTACCTGCTGTTCGGCGGCTAGCGGATCAGGTAGTCGACCTTCTTCTCGCCGTTCCAGTGCCGCAGGCCGGTGAAACTGCCCTCGACGAGCGGGGGCCGCCCCGCGATGCGCAGCGCCCGGCTCAACGCCCGCCCCCCGACGCGGCGGGCCAGCGTGACATGCGGCGTCCACTGACCGGGCAGGCTGGTGGGGGCCGGCGCGGGGGCCAGGTGCTCGCCGCTCAGCCGGTGCACCTGGGTGTGGAAATCGAGCAACTCCGCCGTCGGCACGATGAGCCGGGCCAGGATCGCACTGGACCGCCCGAGCAGCAGCGACGCGCCCACGACGCAGCCCAGCGGCAGCCGCTCGGCCAGCGGCCGCAACGCGGCGTCGGCCTCCTCGGCGATGCGGTCGGCCACCGCGAGGGTGACGTGCGGCCGCCCGGCCGGCGCCTGGCTGGGAATCCCGGCGGCGGCCAGCGCCTCCCAGAGCCCGCGGAGCGTCGCCTCGGTGTCGTCGTCGAAGAGCAGCTCGATGGAATGCACCATCAGCGCACCAGCGCGGTGACCCAGTCGCGGTCGAACGCCGCCGCGCTCATGTCCGCGAATTGCCCGGCGTCCATCGATCCGGCGCCGGCCGGCAGCGCGGCCCGCACCGCGCCCAGCCGGTCCAGGGCGGAGCGGTTCGAGGTCTGCACCGGCCCGGGGCGCGCCGGCCAGCTGCCGATGACCAGCCCCGCACACGAAACATTATGCGCGGCAAGCGATTCCAGGGTCAGCGCGGTGTGGTTGAGGGTGCCCAGTTCCGCGGTGACCGCGACCAGCGCCGCGGCGCCCAGCTCGACGGCCAGATCGCGCAGGGTGATGCCCGCGGCGGCGAGTTCGACCAGCAGCCCGCCGGCCCCTTCGACCAGCGTCAGCCGCCCCGGGCGGTCCAGGCCGGCGATCACCCGCAGCACCTGTTCGGCGGTGGGCAGCGTCGCGCCGGCCAGCTCGGCCGCCGCGGCCGGCGCCAGGGGCTGCGGATAGCGGGCCAGCCCGGCCAGCTCGGTCGCGCCGGACAGCCGAGCGACCTCGGCCAGGTCGTCGTCGCCGGCGTCGGTGCCGGTCTGGACCGGTTTGCACACCGCCACGCCGATGCCGGCCTGGCGGGCGTGACAGGCCAGCGCCGCGGTGACGACGGTCTTGCCGACCCCGGTGCCCGTTCCCGTGACGACCAGGACGGTCAACGGCGCGCCACAGCAAGCACGTCGGTGAGCACCCGCCGGGCGATCTCGAGTTCGGCGGCGTCCAGCGACGCCCGCGCGGTCAGCCGCAGCCGGGAGGTCCCGGCGGGCACGGTCGGGGGCCGGAAGCAGCCCACCTTCACGCCGGCGTCGAGGCAGGCGGTCGCGGCGGCCAGCGCCACCTCCGGGTCGCCCAGGATCACCGAGACCACCGCCGACTGCGGGTCGTCGGGGACGTCGCACACCTCGGCCAGCGTGCGGGCATGCCGCAACACCGCCGCGGGTCGCCACGGTTCGGCCCGCAGCACGGTCAGCGCGGCCCGCGCGGCACCCACCGCCGCAGGCGCCAGGCCCGTGTCGAAGATGAAGGTCCGCGCCGCGTCGATCAGGTGGGCCCGCACCGCCGCCGGCCCGAGCACCACGCCGCCCTGGCTGCCCAACGCCTTGGACAGCGTCGTGGTCATCACCACGTCGGGCGCGCCCGCCAGCCCCAGCTCGTACAGCAGCCCGCGCCCGCCCCCGCGCACGCCCAGGCCGTGGGCCTCGTCGACGATCAGCAGCGCGCCGTGGCGGCGGCACGCCTCGTGCAGCTCCCGCAGCGGCGCCAAGGCGCCGTCGGCGCTGAACACCGACTCGGTGATGACGACGGCGCGCTCCTCGTCGCGTGCGGCCAGGGCGGCCGCCACGGCGTCGACGTCGCGATGCGGCGTGACCGCCACCCGCGCCCGCGACAGCCGGCAGGCGTCGACCAGGGATGCGTGCGACAGGGCGTCGGACACCAGCAGCGAACCCCGGCCCGACAGGCCCACGACCGCGCCCAGGTTGGCGGCGTATCCCGACGAGAACAGCAATCCCGATGCGGCGCCGACGTATTCGGCGAGCTCGGACTCGAATTGCTGGTGCAGTTCGGTGTCGCCGGTGACCAGCCGGGAGCCGGTGGCCCCGGCGCCCCACATGCGCAGCGCGGCGACGCCGCCCTCGATCACGCCGGGGTGCTGGGACAGCCCGAGATAGTCGTTGGAGGCCAGATCGAGCTCGGTGGCGACGGCGGGACGCGGCCGCAGCGTACGGCGCAGCCCGGCCTCGCGGCGCTGCCGCTCCACCGCCTCCAGCCAGGCCAGCGGTGACGTCTCGATCGGTGCCCTCATTGGGGATCAGCCTAGTGGCGACCACCAGCGCGGCGAAGCCGGGCGCTGGGGGTCGTCACCGCTAGCCAACGAGGCGCGCGACCTCGACCATCGCCGAGGTGATCTGGGCGATCTCGCCGTCGGTGCAGATGTAGGGCGGCATCGCGTAGACGAGATTGCGGAACGGCCGCAGCCACACGCCGCAACCCAGCGCCGCCGGGGTGGCGATGGCCAGGTCGACCGGCCGGGTGCACTCGATGACGCCGATCGCCCCGCACACCCGCACGTCGGTCACGCCGGGCAGGGCCCGCGCGGGTTCGAGCCCGGATGCCAGCCCGGCGGCTATCTCGCCGACCCGCGCGCGCCAATCCTGGTCGAGCAGCAGCTCGACGCTGGCCACCGACACCGCGCAGGCCAGCGGGTTGGCCATGAAGGTGGGCCCGTGCATCAGCGCGCCGGCTTCGCCGGCGCTGATGGTGTGCGCGATGTCGCTGCTACACAGCGTGGCCGCCAGGGTGACGTACCCGCCGGTCAACGCCTTGCCCACGCACATGATGTCCGGGCTCACCCCGGCGTGGTCGGCCGCGAAGAGCTCGCCGGTGCGCCCGAAGCCGGTGGCGATCTCGTCGAAGATCAGCAGCACGTCGTGCCGGAGGCACAGTTCGCGCAGGTCGCGCAGGTAGCGGGGGTCGTGGAAGCGCATGCCGCCCGCGCCCTGCACCACCGGCTCGACGATGACGGCCGCCAGTTCGCCGGCGTGTTCGGCGAGTTGCCGCTCGAACGAGGCGCTGTAGGCGGGGTCGTAGTCGCGCGGCACCTGCGGGGCGAAGACCTGGCGCGCCAGCACGTCGGTCCACAGCGAGTGCATGCCGCCGTCGGGGTCGCAGACGCTCATCGGGGTGAAGGTGTCCCCGTGATAGCCGCCCCGCCACGTCATCAGCCGGTGCTTGGCGGGCCGGCCGCGGCTGCGCCAGTACTGCAGCGCCATCTTGACGGCGACCTCGACCGACACCGATCCGGAGTCGCTGAAGAAGACGGTGTCCAACCCCGCCGGGGTGATGTCCACCAGGAGCTGCGCCAGGCGCGCGGCCGGTTCGTGGGTGAGCCCGCCGAACATGACGTGGTTCATCACGCCCAGCTGCGCGGTCAGCGCCGCGTCCAGCACCGGGTGGCCGTGCCCATGGATCGCGGTCCACCAGGAGCTCATCGCGTCGAGCGCGTCGATCGGCTTGCCGTCCCGGATCAGGGTCAGCCGGGCGCCCCGCGCGGCGACCGCCACCACCGGCGCGACGGCCTCGCCGCCGATGGTGCTGTACGGGTGCCACAGATGCGCGGCGTCGATCGCGCTGATCTGCTCGGGCGTCAACCCGGCCCTCGCCGCAGGCATAGTGATCGAGGGTAAAGCAGCCGAGTCGCACGAAGCCCGCCCATCGGGGAGCATGGGAGCCGATGGCCACGCCGCATTCGCCCGGTAAACCCGCCGCCGGCGACTCTGAGACCGCGAGCACCGACTCGCCGCCGGTCGATTACGAGCGCGAAGCGAGGCGGATCATCCGGGTTCGGCTGGCTCCGTGGGACGTCGCCTCCACCGTCGTGCTGTTGGCCGCGCTCGTCATCCTGGCCACCGCGACGACCTGGCCGGATCGCCTTTTCGGCTTCCTCGAGCACGTGTGCGCCGACGAGTCGTGCGGGCCGGTGCCGTTCGGTGTCGACTACTACATCCGGCCGGTGGTGTGGGGCGGTATCGGTGCGGCGATCGCCGCCGCCGTCATCGGCCCGCTCGTTTCCATGCTGAAGGGCTGGTACATGTCGTTCTGGCCGGTCCTGGCGCTGGCGCTGATCATGGTCAGCTCGGTCGTCGGAGCCCTGCTGACCACCTTCAGCGAACGCTATTGGCTGTAGGCGCAGCGCCGCCGCGGTCGGGTCGACCGGCGCATTACTGAGACCGAAATCACAACTGCGCACACGGGATTGGGCCGACCAGTCACCGTCCGGTCACGGTACGACAAAAAATGCCCTCGCGACCTGGCGGCTAACAACTTCTGTTGTCAGAGTGGCTGTAGTGACTGATGTGAAACAGGGGCCCCGCCCGCTGTTCACATCCGCAAGTGTCATGCAGTGACGCCGGCCCCAGCGTGGGGGTCGTCGCCCAGGTCATGGATCGGCGGCGGACGCGTGAGGTCACCGCGCTGAGGCCAGTGAGCCCCTGAGAGGCCAAGACAAATGAAAAGCATCTACGCCTTCGCGATCGGTTTGGCGATGCTGGCGGCCCCGGTGGTCGCCACCGCGGTCGCCACCGCTGACCCGGGCGTCCGGGCCATGGACTACCAGCAGGTCACCGACGTGGTGATCGCGCGCGGGCTCTCGCAGCGCGGCGTGCCGTTTTCCTGGGCCGGCGGCGGCATCAATGGGCCCACCCGCGGCACCGGAACGGGCATCAACACCGTCGGATTCGACGCCTCGGGCCTGATGCAGTACGCCTACGCCGGCGCGGGCATCAAGCTGCCGCGTTCCTCCGGGGCGATCTACAAGGTCGGCCAGAAGGTGCTGCCGCAGCAGGCGCGCAAGGGCGACATGATCTTCTACGGCCCCGAAGGCACGCAAAGCGTCGCGATGTACCTGGGTAACAACCAGATGCTCGAGGTGGGCGACGTCGTCCAGGTTTCGCCGGTGCGGGCCAACGGCATGGCCCCGTATCTGGTCCGCGTCATCGGGGTCGACCCGGTGCCGGCCCAGCAGCTGCCGCAGCAACTGCCGCAGCAGGCACCGACGCAGCAAGCCCCCTTGCCGCAGCAACTGCCGCAGCAGGCGCCGACGCAGCAAGCGCCCTTGCCGCAGCAACTGCCGCAGCAGGCACCGACGCAGCAAGCGCCGACGCAGCTAGCGCCGTTGCAGCAACCGCCGGTGCAGCAACTCCCGACACAGCAGGCCCCCGTGCAGCAGGCGCCGGTGCAGCAGGCGCCGTTGCAGCAGCAGTCCGCGCAAGCCCCGCTGCAGCAGGCGCCGCTGCCGCAACTCCCGGCGCAACGGGCACCGGTGCAACAGGCCCCGCTGCCGCAACTGCCAGCACGGCAGCTGCCGACGCAGCAACTTCCCGCTCCGCAGGCGCCGGTGCAGCTGCTGCCGCCCCAGCAATCGCCGTTCCTGCCCCCAGCCGCCGGCACCACCCGGTAATCTCCCGGCTCGTCCCGGGGCTTCCGAACGCCGCCACCTGCTCCTGGACGGGAGCCGGTGACGGTTTTCGGTAAATTAGCGGTCGATCATGCCGACCCTGTCCACGCCTCCCCGACCGGTCACGACCGCGGAGCCGGTCGTTACGGGAGCGCGCAATGCGGGGTTCTATCGCTACGACCTGGACGGCTTGCGCGGTATCGCGATCGCGTTGGTCGCCGTGTTCCACGTCTGGTTCGGCCGGGTCTCCGGTGGGGTCGACGTGTTCTTGGCGCTGTCCGGATTCTTCTTCGGCGGCAAGATCATTCGCGCGGCGCTGAATCCGGCGGTCACCCTGTCGCCGCGGGCGGAGGTAATCCGGCTCGTCCGCCGCCTGGTCCCCGCTCTGGTCGTGGTGCTGGCCGGGTGCGCGGTGCTGACCATCCTGGTGCAACCGGAGACCCGGTGGGAGGCCTTCGCCGACCAGAGCCTCGCCAGCCTCGGCTATTACCAGAACTGGGAGCTGGCCAACACCGTCTCCGACTACCTGCGCGCGGGCGAGGCCGTCAGCCCGCTGCAGCACATCTGGTCCATGTCGGTGCAGGGCCAGTTCTACGTCGGCTTCCTGCTGTTGATCGCCGGATGCGCCTACCTCTTCCGGCGTTCGCTGGGCGCCCACCTGCGCGCCCTGTTCCTGGTGCTGCTGACGGCGCTGACGGTGGCGTCGTTCGTCTACGCGATAGTGGCGCACCAGGGCAACCAGGCGGCCGCCTACTACAACACCTTCGCGCGCGGCTGGGAGCTGTTGCTCGGCGCGCTGGTCGGTGCGCTGGTGCCGCGGATCCGCTGGCCGATGTGGTTGCGAACCGTCATCGCCACGGTCGCGCTGGCCGCGATCCTGTCCTGCGGGGCCCTGATCGACGGCGTGAAGGAGTTCCCCGGCCCGTGGGCCCTGGTGCCCGTCGGGGCCACCATGCTGATGATCCTGGCCGGGGCCAACCTGCCGGGCGAGCCCGCCGCCAACTACCCGCTGCCGAATCGCCTGCTGGCCGCCGGCCCGCTGGTTGCGCTGGGCGCGATGGCCTACTCGCTGTACCTGTGGCATTGGCCGCTGCTGATCTTCTGGCTGTCTTTCACGGGGCACCGGCACGCCAGCTTCGCCGAAGGCATCGGGGTGCTGCTGGTGTCGGGGCTGCTGGCGTACCTGACCACCCGGCTCGTCGAGGACCCCCTGCGCTACCGCGCCTCCGCCGCGAGATCGCCGGCGCCCGCACCGCAGTGGCTGGCCCGCCTGCCGCGCCCCACCATGGCGCTCGGAACGGCGATCGTGCTGCTCGGTGTGACGCTGACCGCGACGTCGTTCACGTGGCGCCAGCACGTCACGGTCCTGCGGGCCGCGGGCAAGGAGCTCAGCGTGCTCAACCCGCAGGACTACCCGGGGGCGCGCGCCCTGACCGAACACGTGCGGGTGCCCGCGCTGCCGATGCGGCCCAGCGTGCTGGAAGTCAAGGACGACCTGCCGGCCTCCACGGCGGACGGCTGCATCAGTGACTTCATCAACCCGGCGGTCGTCGTTTGCACCTACGGTGACGTGGCCGCCGACCGCACGATCGCGCTGGCGGGCGGGTCGCATGCCGAACACTGGTTGCCCGCGCTGAGCCTGCTCGGCACGATGCATCACTTCAAAGTGGTGACGTACCTCAAGATGGGCTGCCCGTTGTCCACCGAGGAAGTCCCGTTGATCATGGGCAACAACGCCGCCTACCCGCAGTGCCGCGAGTGGGTGGAGCAGACGATGGCCAGGGTCATCGCCGATCGCCCCGACTACGTGTTCACCACCACGACCCGGCCGTGGAATATCAAGCCGGGCGACGTGATGCCGGCGACCTACATCGGAATCTGGCAGAGGTTCTCCGACAACAACATTCCGATCCTCGGCATGCGCGACACCCCATGGCTGGTGAAGAACGGCCAGCCGTTCGACCCGGCGGATTGCCTGGCGAAAAAGGGTGGCAACCCCCAGTCGTGCGCGATGAAGCGTTCCGACGCGTTGTCCGACCGTAACCAGACCCTCGACTTCGTCACACAGTTCCCGCTGCTCAAGGTGCTCGACATGTCCGACGCGATCTGCCGCGCCGACGTGTGCCGCCCGGTCGAGGGAAACGTGCTGATCTACCACGGCTCCCATCACCTCACGCCCACCTACGTGCGGACCATGGCGGGCGAATTGGGCCGCCAGATCGCGGCAAACACCGGGTGGTGGTGAGGGCCCCCGGGGCCGCCGAGCGCGGATAAGGTCAGATGGTGCCGACCGACAATTACGCTTCAGAAACAGGCGTTGCTGGTGATCAACAGCCCAAACTGGCCACCGTGTGGCCGGGGACCCCCTATCCGCTCGGTGCTTCCTATGACGGTGCGGGAACCAACTTCTCGTTGTTCTCCGAGATAGCCGAGAGGGTCGAGTTGTGTCTGATCGACGACGCCGGAGCGGAGTCGCGGATTCCCCTCGACGAGGTCGACGGCTATGTGTGGCATGCCTATCTGCCGAACATCACCCCCGGACAACGCTACGGCTTTCGTGTCTACGGGCCCTTCGACCCGGCCGCCGGCCACCGGTGCGACCCAAGCAAGCTGCTGCTCGATCCGTACGGCAAGGCTTTCCACGGCGATTTCACCTTCGGGCAGGCGCTGTTCTCCTATGACCTGAAGGCCGTCAATCCGGACGGTGACGACGCCGACCCCGGGATTCCCCCGATGGTCGACTCGCTAGGCCACACCATGACCAGCGTGGTGAGCAATCCCTTCTTCGACTGGGGCTCCGACCGGTCGCCGCTGACCCCGTACCACGAGACGGTGATCTACGAGGCCCACGTAAAGGGCATGACGCAGACCCATCCGGGCATTCCCCCGGAGCTTCGCGGCACCTACGCCGGGCTGGCGCACCCGGTGATCATCGAATACCTCAAGTCGCTCAACGTCACCGCGCTGGAGCTGATGCCGGTGCACCAGTTCATGCACGACTCGCGGCTGTTGGACCTGGGCTTGCGAAACTACTGGGGCTACAACACTTTCGGGTTCTTCGCGCCGCACAACCAGTACGCGGCCAACCGCAACGCCAGCGTCGCCGAGTTCAAATCCATGGTGCGCGCCCTACACGAGGCGGGGATCGAGGTGATCCTCGACGTGGTGTACAACCACACCGCTGAAGGCAATCACCTCGGCCCGACGATCAACTTCCGCGGCATCGACAACGCCGCCTACTACCGGCTCGTCGACGAGGACCTGCGCCTCTACAAGGACTACACCGGCACGGGCAACAGCCTCAACGCCCGCCACCCGCACGTCCTGCAGCTGATCATGGACTCCCTGCGCTACTGGGTGACCGAGATGCACGTCGACGGGTTCCGCTTCGACCTCGCCGCCACGCTGGCTCGCGAGCTGCACGACGTGGATCGACTGAGCGCGTTCTTCGATCTGGTGCAGCAGGATCCGATCGTCAGCCAGGTCAAATTGATCGCCGAACCGTGGGACGTCGGCGAGGGTGGCTACCAGGTCGGAAACTTCCCGGGTTTGTGGACCGAGTGGAACGGGAAGTATCGCGATACTGTGCGTGACTACTGGCGGGGCGAGCCCGCAACCCTCGGCGAGTTCGCGTCCCGGCTGACCGGGTCGTCGGACCTGTATGAGGCGACCGGCCGGCGCCCGAGCGCCAGCATCAACTTCGTCACCGCCCACGACGGGTTCACGCTCAACGACCTGGTCTCCTACAACGAAAAGCACAACCTGGCCAACGGCGAGGACAACCGCGACGGCGAAAGCCACAACCGCTCGTGGAACTGCGGCGTCGAGGGACCGACCGACGACCCGGAGATCATCGCGCTGCGCTATCGCCAGATGCGCAACTTCTGGGCGACCCTGATGCTCAGCCAGGGCACGCCGATGATCGCGCACGGCGACGAGCTGGGGCGCACCCAGAACGGCAACAACAACGTCTACTGCCAGGACTCCGAATTGTCCTGGATGGATTGGTCATTGGTCGACAAGAACTCGGACTTGCTGACATTCGCGCGCAAGGTGACCACGCTGCGCAAGAACCACCCGGTGTTCCGCCGGCGCCGGTTCTTCGAGGGTGAGCCGATCCGCAGCGGCGAAGAGGTCCGCGATATCGCCTGGCTGAATCCCAGTAGCCGCGAGATGACGCATGAGGACTGGGGCGCAAGCATTCACAAGTGTGTGGCGGTGTTCCTCAACGGCGAGGCCATCACCGCACCCAACGCACGCGGTGAACGGGTGGTGGACAACTCATTCCTGTTGTGCTTCAACGCCGGCGAAGAGCCGGTGCAATTCGTGATGCCGAACAACGACTATGCCCAGGAGTGGACCGTGGAACTGGACACCAACCATCCGGCCGGTGACGCCGACCAGCTGGTGAAGGCTGAAGAGAAGGTCTCGGTGCCCGGACATTCGCTGCTGGTACTACGTAAGACCATGTGACGCATGGCCCTTCCCATACTGTCGACTTACCGGCTGCAACTGCGTGGGGAGGCCAGCGGGTTCGCGTTCACGTTCGCCGACGCGGAAAACCTGCTGGACTACCTGGACGAACTCGGAGTGTCGCACCTCTACCTGTCGCCGATCATGACCGCCACAACGGGGTCGAACCACGGCTACGACGTCACCGACCCGACGACGGTCTCCCCCGAGCTCGGCGGACGCGACGGGCTGGCACGGCTGTCCGCGGCCGCGCGGGAGCGCGGCATCGGCCTGATCGTCGACATCGTGCCCAATCACGTGGGTATCGACCAGCCCCAGCAGAACGCGTGGTGGTGGGACGTGCTGCGAAACGGCCGATCCTCGCAGTATGCAACATTTTTCGACATTGACTGGGACCTCGACGAGGACGGCCGCATCGTGCTGCCCATCTTGGGTTCCGACGACGACGCCGCCGACCTCGAGGTCGACGGTGACCTGCTGCGGCTGGGCGACCTGGCGCTACCTATCGCGCCCGGTACCGCCGGGGGCACCGGCGCACAAGTCCACGACCGCCAGCATTACCGGCTGGTGGGCTGGCGCAACGGCGTCTGCGGTTACCGGCGCTTCTTCTCGATCACCTCGCTGGCCGGGCTGCGCCAGGAGGATCGCGCCGTGTTCGACGCCACGCACGCGGAGGTCGCCCGGTGGACCGCCGAGGGACTGGTCGACGGCCTGCGCATCGACCACCCCGACGGATTGTCCGACCCGTGCGGCTACTTGGCGTGGCTGCGCGAATCGGTTGGGCCGCAAACGTGGATCGTGATCGAAAAGATCCTGGCGGTCGACGAGGCGCTCGAACCCACCCTGCCCATCGGCGGCACCACCGGTTACGACGTGCTGCGGGAGATCGGCGGCGTCTTCGTCGACCCGGATGGCGCCCCCGCGCTCACCGCGCTGGTGGAGTCGGCGGGCCTGGACTACGGGGCGACGCCGGAAATGCTGGCGGAATTGAAGATCCGCGCTGCGACCGACACGCTGGCCAGCGAGCTGCGCCGGCTGCGTCGCAGCATCGTGGCGGCGGCCGGAGCCGATCACCCGCAGCTGCCCGAAGCCGTGGCCGCGCTGCTCACCCACATCGGCGTCTACCGCTGCGACTATCCCGGCCTGTCGGCGATCATGCCCACCGCGTTGGCCGAAACACAGGAGCGGTCACCGGAATTGGGGCCCGCGCTGGAGGTGCTCGCGGCGGCGCTGGCCCGCGGGGGTGAGCCGGTCACCCGGCTGCAGCAGCTGTGCGGCGCGGTGACCGCCAAAGCGAGCGAGGACTGCTACTTCTACCGGGACGCGCGGCTGGTGTCGCTAAACGAGGTGGGGGGTGAACCGCATCGCTTCGGCGTCGGCGCGGCGGAGTTCCATCACAGCGCCGCCGCCCGCGCCCGGCTGTGGCCGCAGACGATGACGACGCTGACCACCCATGACACCAAACGCGGTGAGGACGTGCGAGCGCGGATCGGGGTGCTGTCGCAGGTGCCCTCGCTGTGGACCGAGTTCCTCGCCCGCTGGGAGGTCGCGGCGCCGTCCCCCGACCCGGCGACCGGACAGTTTCTGTGGCAGAACGTCTTCGGGGTGTGGCCGGTCGGCGGCCCCAAAAGCGGCGAGCTGCGCGACCGGCTGCACGGCTACGCCGAGAAAGCCATCCGGGAGGCGGCCTGGCACACCTCCTGGAACGAGCCGGACACCGACTTCGAGGACGCGGTGCACCGATGGCTGGACACCGTGTTCGACGGCCCGGTGGCCGGCCAGCTCACCGAACTCGTCGCCCGGCTCAACCCGCACGCCGCCAGCGACGCCCTGGGCCAGAAGCTCCTCGCGCTGACCGTGCCCGGGATTCCGGACGTCTACCAGGGCACCGAACTGTGGGACGACAGCCTGGTGGACCCGGACAACCGCCGGCCGGTCGACTACGACGCCCGGCGCGCCGCGCTGAAAGCGTTGGAGCACCCCAAAATCCGCGTCGTCACGACGGCGCTTCGGGTGCGTCGCGCCCATCCGGACAGCTTCCTGCGCGGCGACTACGTTCCCGTGCTGGCCGACGGGGACGCCAGCGAACACGTGCTGGCGTTCCGCCGGGGCGAGGACATCGTGGTCGCGGTGACCCGGTGGACCGTGCGCCTGGCCGAAAGCGGTTGGGGTAATACGGTTCTGCCGCTGCCGGAGGGCACCTGGAAGGACACGCTCACCGGTGCCGTGGCGGACGGCCCGACGTCGGCGGCTCAGTTGTTCGCCGACCTGCCCGTCGTGCTCCTGGAGCGACATCATGACTGAATTCCGGGTGTGGGCGCCCAAACCGGAACTGGTCCGGCTCGACCTCGAGGGCCGGGTGCACGCGATGACACGCACGGATGACGGCTGGTGGCACGCGTCCGTGGACGCGGCGCCGGACGCTCGCTACGGTTTCCTGCTCGACGACGACCCCACGGTGCTGCCCGACCCGCGCTCGCCGCGGCAACCCGACGGCGTGCACGCCCGCTCGCAGTTGTGGGACCCGGCCGGCGCCACCTGGACCGACGGCGATTGGCGCGGCCGCTCGGTCGAGGGCGCGGTGATCTACGAACTGCACCTCGGCACCTTCACCCCCGCCGGCACGCTCGACTCCGCCATCGACAAGCTTGACTATCTGGTGGACCTCGGCGTCGACTTCGTCGAGCTGATGCCCGTGAATTCCTTTGCCGGAACGCACGGCTGGGGTTACGACGGCGTGCTGTGGTACAGCGTCCACGAACCCTATGGCGGCCCCGACGGGCTGGTGCGGTTCGTCGACGCCTGCCACGCGCGGGGCCTGGGCGTGCTGATCGACGCGGTGTTCAACCATCTCGGCCCGTCGGGCAACTACCTTCCGAAGTTCGGCCCCTACCTTTCCTCGGCGAGCAACCCGTGGGGTGAGGGCATCAACATCGCCGACGCCGACTCCGACGAGGTGCGGCGCTACATCATCGGCTGCGCGCTGCGCTGGATGCGCGACTTCCACGCCGACGGGCTGCGCCTGGACGCCGTGCACGCCCTGGTGGACACGACCGCCATCCATATCCTGGAGGAGCTTGCGACCGAAACGGATTGGCTTTCCGGACAATTGGGCCGCCCACTGTCCCTGATCGCCGAGAGCGACCTCAACGACCCGCGGCTGATCACCCCGCGTGACGGCGGCGGCTACGGGCTGACGGCGCAATGGGCCGACGACATCCACCACGCCATCCACACCGCGGTGTCGGGCGAGCGCCAGGGCTACTACGCCGACTTCGGCAGCCTGGCCACGCTGGCCCAGACGCTGCGCCACGGCTATTTCCACGCCGCCACGTATTCGTCGTTCCGGCGCCGCCGCCACGGACGCCCGTTGGATACCGGCGCCATCCCCGCCACCCGGCTGGTCGCCTACACCTGCACCCACGACCAGGTCGGCAACCGCGCCCTCGGGGACCGGCCGTCGCAGAACCTGACCGGCGGCCAGCTGGCGATCAAGGCCGCGCTCGCGCTCGGGACACCCTTCACAGCAATGCTTTTCATGGGTGAGGAGTACGCGGCATCGACTCCGTTCCAGTTCTTCAGCTCGCATCCGGAGCCGGAGCTGGCCAAGGCCACCGCGGAAGGGCGCAAGGCCGAGTTCGCCGAACACGGCTGGGACGCCGACGAGATCCCCGACCCGCAGGACCCGCGGACGTTCGAGCGCTCGAAACTCAATTGGGACGAGGTGGACGCCGGCGAACACGGCCGCCTGCACCGGCTCTACCGCGACCTGATCGCGTTGCGGCACAGCCACCCCGACCTGGCGGATCCTTGGCTGGAACACCTCACGGTCGACTTCGACGAGGAGCAGCGCTGGATCAGCGTCTCGCGCGGCCGGTTGCGCATCGTGTGCAACCTGGGCACCGGCGCGGTTAAGGTGCCCGTCACCGGTGACGTGCTGCTGGCCTGGGGTGATCCCGCGGTCGACGCCGGCAGCACGGTGCTGGAAGGCCATACCTTCGCCATCCTGTCGGTGCACGAGCAGACGTAACGGCGCGGCTGTGGATAGCGGTGCGCGCCCCGGCGCGCCACCGCCGATGATTCGTCCATGAAGCAATCCGCATTCGGCCGCTGTATCGGCCTGCTGAGGAAGAAGGATCCGGTGCCGGCCCCGCTCGCCGCGGTCAACGAGGTGCCGCGGGAACGCAGCGTGGAGCTGTTGTGGTCGGGGCCGGGTCCCGGGAAACCCTGATAGGCAAGGGGTTCGACCCCGCTTAGACGCTGGGGCGCCCCGCGCCGTGCACCGCCCCGGCGATCGCGTCGGCCAGCGGGCCGATTTCGTCGGCCCCCAGGTCCGCGATGGTGACGCGGATGCCTGGCGGCGTGCCGATCCGGAACCGCGCGCCCGGCGCCGCGGCCCAGCCCGCGCGGAGCAACCGGGTGATCGCGACGGTCTCGTCGGGCACCGGGACCCAGACGTTGAGCCCGGAGCGGCCGTGCGCGGCGACATTGCGCTCGGCCAGGGCGGCGGAGAGCCGCCGACGGCTGCCGGCGTATCGCCGTTCGGCCGTGGCGACCAGGCGCGCCGCCGCCTGATCCGACCACAGGCTGACGGCCAGGTCCTGCAGCAGGTGGCTCACCCAGCCCGGCCCGAGCCGCAGGCGGCCGTGCACGCGCTCCACCGTGCGGCGATCCCCCGCGAGCACGGCCACCCGCAGGTCGGGGCCGTAGGCCTTGGACGCGGACCGCACGAACGCCCAGTGGTCGGTCACGCCGGCCAAGGTGTGCAGCGGCACGCCGGAAATGCCCGCGCAGTGGTCGTCCTCGATCACCAGCAGGTCGCCGGCCCGGCGCGCCGCCAGCTGCCGTAGCTCGTCGGCGCGTTCCGCGGATAGCGCCGCGCCCGTTGGGTTCTGGGCGCGATTGGTGATGATCAGCCCGCGCACACCGCGGTCCAGCGCCCGCGCCAGGTCGGCGGCCAACGGCCCGTCGTCGTCAACCTGTACGGGCTCGGCCGAAAGACCCAGGGCGGCAAGGAGGTCCAGCAGGTTGGCCCAGCCCGGGTCCTCGACGGCGACCCGGTCGCCGGGGCGCAGGTGCGCGGTGAGCACGCGCTCGATGCCATCAAGCGCGCCGCTCGTCACCGCGAGGTGCTCGGATGGCACGCCATCGGCGGATAGCGCCGCCCGGGCGAACTCCACCAATGCCGCCGACATGGCCGGCTCGCCGTACAGCACCGGGCGGCCCCCGACCGGGCCCGGCAGCGACGCGCCCGCCAGGGGCAACAGGGCGGGGTCGGGATTGCCGGTCGACAGGTCGCGCACCCCCGCGGGAACGTCGAGCCCGAGCAGCGATCGGGGGGTGGTCGCCGGCCGGTGCCGCACCCGGGTGCCGCGCCGGCCCGCGGTCTCCACCGCTCCGCGATGCCGCAGCAGGCGGTAGGCCGCGGCGGCGGTGTTGGCATTCACGCCGAGCTGGGTGGCCAGCTCCCGCACGGGCGGCAGCGCGTCACCTGGCGCCAGGGAGCCGGCCGAAATGGCCTCTTCGATGCTGGCGGCTATGGACTCCGCGCCCGTCCCGGTTATGCTGCTTTGTACTGGCACGCTATAGATTATGTACTAGAACAAAGGTCGACGCCATGGAAACCGGATACGAGCCGACGCCGCGCACGACACCGACGCGATACCGCGAGCGCGCGCACTACGACCGCCAGACCGTCCACCAGATCCTCGACGAGTCACTGATCTGCCACCTGGGCTACCTCAGCGCCGGCCGTCCGGTGGTCTTGCCGACCACACACGCCCGCCTGGGGGAGACCCTGTACCTGCACGGGTCGACCGGCGGCGGTCCCCTGCTCGCGGCCCGCGCGGCGCCGTCGGGCCTGCCCGTGTGCGTCACCGCCACCCTGGTCGACGGGCTGGTACTGGCGCGCTCGGCCATGCACCATTCGGTGAACTTCCGCTCGGTCGTCGTGCTGGGCGAGGCCCACGTCGTCGACGACGAGGCCGAAAAAATGCGGGCACTCGCCGGCCTGCTCGATCACATCGCCCCCGGGCGCGCCGCCGACTGCCGAACCCCGGACCCGCGCGAGCTGGCCGCCACCGGGGTGCTCGCGCTGGACCTGGTGGAGGTGTCGGCCAAGGTGCGCACCGGCGGCCCCGTGGACGATCCGGAGGATTGCGCGCTGCCGCATTGGGCCGGGGTGGTTCCGCTGAGTGTGACGGCCGGGGCGCCGATTCCGGCCAGCGACCTCGGTCCCGGCACCGCCGTGCCGCCGTACCTGAGGGCGCGCCGACCCTGAGCCGCGGGGCGCTCACGCCCCCGGTTGTCGGGCGGCCGCGGGGCCTCGTGCGGACCGGGTGTTGTCCCACCAGGTCCCGACGATCATGACGGCTCCGGCCCAGGCCAAGCCGAGCATCCAGCCGGAGAGCACATCGCTGACGTAGTGGACCCCCAGGTAGACCCGCGAGAACCCGATCAGCAGCACCGATCCGATCGCGATCGTCCATACCGTCACGCGGCCGGTCCACCAGGGGATCAACCAGCGGGTCAGCATCCACGCCGAGATGACCATGATCGCGCCGGTGCCGGTTGCGTGCCCGGACGGAAAGGAATACCCGTCCGCGTCGACGAGGGCGAAAGGCAGCGGCGGGCGCTGCCGACCCACCATGGCTTTGGCGGCAAAGAGCACCAGTGGAACCGCGCCGCCACCGACCAAGGCGAGCACCACGGGCCGCCATACCCTGCACCGCCAACCCGCAGCAACGGACACCGGCAAGGCGAGTGCGGCCAGAAAAAGGGGTCCGCCCGCGATGGTGACCGCCCGCAGGATGGCGGTCAGCCAGATGTCGCGGTGGCCCGCAAGCCACCGCGTCACCGGTTGGTCGATTCCGGCGATGCCGTCGCCCTCGAGCACGTCGTCGAGCACTTCGGTGAAGCCGACCGCCAGCGCCACCACCATGACCAGCCCCAGCAGCAACGCGACACCGGCCACCTCACCCGCGGGCCACCGGCGCGCCAGCCACTGCCCCCTGTCGCTGATCCACTCACGCACCCATGTCAGCGTTTTGCCGACCACGGCGGAGTCGGACACCCTCTCCCAGAGCCTCGGTAACCGGGGGCCGCGCCGGGCAACCCAAATCGCCGCGCACGCAAGCAGGACGAGCGAACCCAGGGCGCCGACGCTGACCAGGCCGAAACCGCCAGTACCGGGTCCATACTGCTGATCCATGCACCGCGGCCCGGGGTTTACAGCAGCAGGTAACGGTAGGCCGGCGAGCCGGGCTCGAGGCGTTCGACGTGCATCTCCGTCGCCAGCATCCGCGCCAGCAGTCCGTCCAGATCGGCCGACGACGCCAACTGGATGCCCACCAGCGCCTCGCCGGTCTCGCGGTTGTTGCGCTTGATGTACTCGAACAACGTGATGTCGTCGTCGGGGCCGAGCACGTCGTCCAGGAAGCGGCGCAGCGCACCGGGCTCCTGCGGGAAGTCCACCAGGAAG